>CAIKNE010000043.1 GCA_903828695.1 uncultured Burkholderiales bacterium
GGTATGTGCCTGAGTAATGGGTATGCGCCTGAGTAAAGCGTCTGACATGCATCGATCACGTTGAATGGGTTTAAGAGCCATTCAACGTCAATGTCTAACTATTGTGAATGCAGCTCAGGCCTCCACTGCGAGAGAGCTTAGTCTGAACGGCTTTAAATAGCTCCCGCTCATCTGGCACTACCCAGGTTATCTTTTTCTTTGCGCGCGTGAGTCCCGTATAAATTAGTTCTCTCGTTAAAACCGCTGCGCGTCGCTCGGGCAATACCAAGCACACGTGATTAAATTCTGATCCTTGAGATTTGTGAACAGTCATTGCAAAAACGCTATCAACCGAATCAATCCTAGAGGGATGAATCCAACGCACAAGTACACCATCACTGGATCCATCAACTGGAAAGGCGACACGTAACTCACCATTTTTCATCAAGCACACGCCAACATCACCATTCCTCAAATCCAAGTGATAATTATTTCGCGTAACCATCACAGGTCTACCGACATACCATCCCTCATCTTGAAACCCCAATAAATGAGCAATTAATTTATTCAAATGAGATACACCCCAAGGACCTTCCCTTACTGCGCATAGCACCTGAAATTCAGCAAAAGCGTTCAATACTGATTTCGCTGATTGTTGCTGTGCTTGCTCATCCTTAGAAAAGTCCAACTGAACGGTGTGCACAAGATCTAAATATTTTCTCCAAACTTCATTTAAAAACTCTTTTGTGCTTGGATCGTTAAAGATCTTAATATCTAACCTATCAATTGCCTCTTCACTCTGAGTTGACCAAATCTTTAATTCGCTCCAATTTCGTTTCAAACTCTTTAAATCTTCATCGTCTCCTTTGTTAATGGTCTGAGCCCATTGATGAATCACTCCACCACCCTCGACCCTGTAACTTCGTCGTAGCATCACTGTTTGCTGGGACAACTGTGAACCCAAACGTGCCCACTCGCTCAAATCCTGCGTCGTCAGAGTCTTCAACCATTTGAGCGTTGCAGGCGAATAATTTCCATTCTTTGCGTGCAAACACAACTGCCCCATCACAGCGCCAGCCTCCACCGATGCAAGTTGATCTTGATCTCCAAGGAAAATGAGTCGGGTATTTGGGGTAGCACTAGCAAGCAGTCTATCCATCAAATGAAGGCTAATCATAGAAGCCTCATCTATAACAATCACATCATACAAAAGAGGCTTAAGCTCTGAGGAGTCATCGTCTGAGCGAATTTGTAAAAGTTTATGCAACGTTATTGGATTTTCTTTGATCTCAAACCTGAACTGCTCTGGCAACGCACCAATGGCGTCGCCAATGGATGCACCCAATCTTGCAGCAGCTTTGCCTGTTGGCGCGCAAAGCGCTATTCGCGGGAATGAAGTAGGGGTTTGTTTAAGTGAATGGGATACAAGTAGCGATATCAACTTAGTGACAGTGGTCGTTTTACCGGTCCCAGGACCTCCGGTAATTAACGTAAAAAGTCCTCGAGTCGCAACAGCGCACGCTAGTTTTTGCCAGTCCGGCTGATCAAGGTCTTTATCTGAGCCAAAGAGTTGATCAAGATCCTGCGCTAAATCCGGGATCGCTGGAATCGTTGTATTCAACCTATTTCGAATGGATTCAATGATTCGCCTCTCCGCTTCCCAGTTCTTTCTTAAGTAAAGTAATTGGCCATCCAATACCAGTGGACTATTTTCTCCCTCCTTCCAGGGAATGGTATAGGCAGATTGTGCTAAGCCCTTGGGTAGCAAGTTGTAGGTCTCTTTATCTAACGATAAAGAACTCCAATCCCCACCGCTGAGCAAGTTTAAATCCAGACAAGTGTGCCCCTTCAAATACAAATGACTGACCAACGCAGCAAGAACCGTATGACCTGCGTCTAAGCTTGGTTCTTTCTCCTGCAAGAACTCAGCAAAGGCCCGATCAAATCTAGTGAAAGCAGGGTTTAATTCATTGGATTTAGACATTTCGTATCTAGGGCCCCTTAAATGCTTCATCCAACGCCAAAATAAGCGCCTTGGGTGGACGATCTACAAATACACCTTGCGACTCAGATTGCACTCCACGCAGGAATAAATAAATAGCCCCACCCACGTGCTCATCGTAATCGTAGTCATCTAGACGCGATTTCAGTAAACGGTGGAGCGCCAATAGGTAAAGCGTGTACTGCACATCGTAGCGGTGGCTAAGTATCGAGGCTTGCAGGTCTTCATTTGAATATCCCTTGAGCCGATTGGATTTGTAATCTAGAACGTAATAACGACCTTCACTTTCAAATACCAAATCCATGAATCCCGTTAACATACCGTTCATCTGCTTGGGTATCAGGGAGGGTCGCGGTAGATGCGCAAGTACATGGTTTGTAATCAATGTATCTAGTCTTGCGACCTCCATGGACTTGACGGGCAAAGTAAATCCCATCTCAGCCCAAGCGTTACCCATATTCATTTCGCACAAAGATAACGAGCTAAGTGGGAAATTAAAATCGGGGGCCATGTATTTTGTTTTCACAATCTTGTGAATCCAACTAACCAGTAAATCTCTTACTTCCTCACCCAGACTCAACTTAAGCAGCTTCACCTCCAACATCCCGCTCCACTCTGATTGCAGTAATTTATCAAGAGACGGAGCAGTGATTGGCCAACCATATTTAAATTGCCACTCCAGGAGGTCATGCAATAAGGTGCCCACTAAACTACTGGAAGGTATTTCGTCGTACGGACTAGGCATACCAGATGGACTAGCAAGACCTGCAGTCCCTGGCTCTCGCTGCGCGGCATCCGTCAAGGAGAGGTCGTCATCCACGCCCTTAAAATTATCAACCTGCGAATCTGCTAGTTTCTCATCCCCGGAACTCACTGGCTCAAAGTGATGCCCCTCTTCCCTCGTGGATCCTTTAGAAATGGAGCTAAAACTAGCGGTCCACCAATTGGAGGTAAACTTTTGTTTCGGAGTCAACGCGCCTTGCAGCGTGACTACTGCTTCAATCCCGGTGTAGCCTTGCTCACCAAATGTTGGAGCGGGGCTAACGACTATGTGGGGACACGCACTCCAAAGACTCAGCTGAGAGGCCAAGTCCTGTGAATTTTGACGATTCAATAGCACTGAAACTGCGCTTTTAGCCGAATTTGATTTTTTATTAAAGTCTTTTACCATGGGTGCTAGACCCATCCACAACGCCCTTTGAGCACGCGTCAATGCAACATAGAGGAGCCTGATATCTTCCTCAATTCGACTTTGGTCACTCCTATCGCTATGGGCGTTTTCAGGCTTGAAATTACTTATAAATGGCAAGAACACGAGCGGAAATTCAAGACCCTTGGATTTGTGAATTGTAATTATTTTCACTAAATTAGCTTCACTCTCCAAGCGCAAAACAGCAGATTCCCCCGAAGATTGAGGATCTCTTAATTGCTCCTCCAAGTACCTAATCAGCGCTTCTTCTCCGTGCACCTTCAAGCTAGCAGCTTGCAGTAAATCACCCAGGTGCAATAGATTGGTCAATACTCTTTCACCATTCGTTCTTTCAATGCTAACTCCAGTGAGTAATTTATGTGCTATTTGATTTTCATGTATCAATCGGTGCAACATGGGCAAAAAGCCTTGCTTTTGCCAAATAGCTTGATAAATGTGAAATCTATCAATGAGCGCTTGCCAGGACTCCTCGTGGTGGATGAGCTGCTCGAGTTCATTGTCTAAGCTCAGCCCCCAGATTTTGGTCGTTACTGCGCAGCGTAAGTGATTGGTTGATTTAGGATGAGCGACGGCCATCAAAATGAGTCTCAGCTCCCTTGCTTGTTCGCTGGCGAAAACACTCTCCTTATCGGACAAATAGACACTTCTTACACCCAGTTGCGCTAAAGCTTGGCGAATAGCATTAGCCTCTTTGAAATCACGAACCAAAACCGCCATCTCATTTGGCTGTGCAGCTTTTGCATTTAACAAATTAACAATTTGAGACGCAAATAGCGATGACATGACACGGTTGTAAGTGTCCTTATTAAGAACATGGTTCGTGTTTGCATACCAAACCGTCATCGCTGGTTGTTCTGCGCTGCCCAACTTGAGGGGTTCAATCTCCACGGCAGCTTCGACGCTGAAAAAATCAATATCCTTGAACGGCTTTACAGCAACCGAAAAAATATGATTGACTGCGCTAACAAGACCTTGGGTTGATCTGTAGTTTTTAGGAAGTGTGTATATATTTTTCTGCGCGTCCCCCCTCGCGCTTAGGTAAGTATCAAGATCAGCACCCCTAAAACCGTAAATTGCTTGCTTAGGGTCGCCGATAATAATTAAGCCCGAATGATCCGCACGTTCTTGAACGTATATTTTTTTCAATGTCCCGTACTGCCAAGGATCAGTGTCTTGAAATTCATCTACAAGGGCTACGGGGTATTGTTTGCGAATGGTGGTTGCCAAACGCGAATCGTCAGCGTTGACGGCAATATACAAGTTCTTCAATAAGTCTGAAAAATCAAATTGTCCGGCCTCTGCTTTGGATCGCTCATACAACAGATCAATTTCATGCGCCGCATGATCAAATAGCTCCTCTATATCAATTTTGGGCATCTCTTGCAATACTTCGCATAAAGCATCAATTTTGGATAATCCAGCTATTTCATGAGCCTCATCCCACCCACAACTTTGAAGCTTGGAGAGCGAAAATCTCTCTAGAATTTTCAACTCTATCTCCGCTCCCGCTTGCCAATCTTGCATCTTACTAAGCCATCCTCCTAACCAGTCTAGCCTGTAGCCCTTGATAGTCTTGGCGAGTGTGCGCTCCCTAAGAACAGACTCTATTTTGAGGCTATTTTCAGCCGTCCAAACGTCTCTTGCGGCGCTCGCAACGGCGTCATATTTCTCTTGAAAATTGTCCCAACTCTTCAATACTTCCTGCGGCGCTAAACCCACTGAGATGACAGCGTTTGGGAGACGATTTTTATTAACAAATTTATTTTTTAATTTATCCAATAACTCTTCAGGAGTCTTAGGATACCCTCTGAGTCCAAGGAGTTGCTGAGCAGTGAGCGGGTACAAGAACTTACGCCAATACTCCTCAGCTGCTGCTAATTTAAGATTTTGCGAATCCTCAGAGAGCGACTGCTCAAATAAACTTTTACTCTCAAAAGCATGTTCCTTGAGCATTCGAGCGCTCCATGCATGAATGGTAAAGATTGCTGCCTCGTCCATCCACTGAGCTGCGAGGTCTAGTCGCTTAGCACAGTGAGGCCACAAACTTGGCTCATACGTGTTTTTCAAAGATTTCAGGAAATCATCGACTTTTGGATCCTCCATTTGGGGTGTTTGAAAATAAAGTGCCGCCTCATGTAGACGAGCTCTTATACGGCCTCGCAACTCTGCAGTCGCCATTTCTGTAAACGTCATCACCAAAATATCAGGTGGATTGAGTCCAACGGCATGAGCGGGAGGTAGGCCGTGCCCCAGAACCAAGCGCACATAGAGCGCAGAAAGTGTCCAAGTCTTCCCCGTACCAGCAGAAGCCTCAATAATACGCAGCCCATTTAGGGGCAAAGACAATACGTCCAAATTTTGGGTCATGTAGTTGGCCCCGCCGAACCAATGACCCGAGCGGCGTGGGCCATGTCACCATAAAGTGCCTGAGCAAGCGCAGGGAGCTCAGAGCGCAGTGCATCATAATCTTCAAACGCACGTATTAAATAGGCTGATTCATTACGCTCACCATCTCGGTGGAATGAGGGTTCAAATACTTTTTCGGCGTTTTCGTGGGAGTTCTCTAGCTCCTCAGTGCTGTCGCCCGGTTCAATTGCGCTGTTATAAATTTCACTTTGCAGCCATATCCAGCCTGTCTTACAAGCGACGGGGATAGGACGCTCCCAGGACTGCTTGAATAGGCCCACTAATTTTTGTAGAACCTCGAGTGCATCCACCGGATCCATAGGATCAATAACAATCTGTGCATCTGAGCCAAGTTGAACACTCTTAACACGGTGACCTTGTGCGCTAGCCAGAAGATGGTTAACCCAGAGTTGAGCGACGATGTCGCCTCTTGGGAACCGGTAATCTTTTATTTTCTCGCTGACTGCCCCTACTCGTTGCACTAGTTGCAAATAATCCAATTCATTTGAACCTGAAATTGGCTTAGCCCTGAGCTTCAAGAGTGCCCCCTCAATGGATGCCCCCTCAAGTTGAAGTGATATTGTTATGGGATCGCAATCCTGCGGATATTGAGTTGTCCACTTATCCCTTTGTTGAAGAACGTCCTGCACTCTCTTCTGTATTCTTTGAGAAGCATGAACACCGTATCCTTGCATCGGTAAGCGACCCGATAGCTTTAAATTACGCATCCCTAACTCAACATTTTCAATTTTTAACAACTCATCTGAAATTTTGTATTCCTCCAAATGATTGAGTGCGAAAGGCTCTGCCTCACTCATCTCCTCATCAAGAGTATCAATCGTTATATTTAATCTATTTCTAAAAAAAATCTCCACCGGTCGGCGCAGCAAGCGGTGGATATCTTGCGGGGAGAGTTGTATATGATGTTCAAGCAGACCTTGCTGGACTGAGGTCGAGCTAGACGGCTTTGCACCTATCAGCTCCTTGCCCTGCAATTGAGAGGGTTCCCAGTCTTTATCGTATGTGATGAACTCACCTCCCCGTTCGAAGTATTTTTTTGAAAAGGGTTGAAGAGGATACTTTATTGGCTCAACCTTGTTATCCCAAGAGTCGTTAAGGAAATCAATCAGTTGCGCGACCAATACCGATGGGGGTTTTTCAGAGTTATCTCGTGCACTATGTCCTTGCCAACTAATATAGAGCTTCTTACGAGCGCAAAGTAGCGCCTCCAAAAACAAATAACGGTCGTCCTCTCGCCGAGAACGATCCCCGGTTCTCCAGTTGCGAGACATCAGATCAAAGTCTTTGGATGAAGTTTGCCTTGGAAAATCACCGTCATTCATCCCAAGTAGACAAATAATCTTAAATGGGATTGAGCGCATGGGCATGAGTGTTCCGAACTGAACACCTCCGCCAAAAAAACGTTGTTGTAAACCAACCTCTTCCAGTTGATTCAACCAATAATCACGAACCACATGTAAAGGAATTTTTTGAGTTAATTCACATTCACTGCAAATTTTTCGCCATTGCTCCAAAGGTTCGAAAATTTTCTCCAACAATCGTTCCTGTGCGTCATTACAGGCTTTAAAGAAAAGCTCCAATATGTCTTTGAAAATAATGACCCATTCGTTTGGAGTGTGCTCCTGATTTAAGGTCGTATTGATATTTTCAATGGCATCAATCCAAATTAACAGTTTGCTAATAAGAGGGCCATCTAAACCGTTCACACCCGGGTAAGCTAGGGTTGACTCCCAAGACTGCTGATTTCCGAGTGCGTACCCTAACAAAATTCTACGAAGTCCAAATGCCCAAGTATTTTGATCTAAATCTTTGAGACTCTTGTCCATACCGTGCTGAACTCTATGATCACCATTTAAACCCCACCTCACCCCGGACCCCAAAAGCCATGTTCTGAGTTGTTCTAGTTCAGGGATGGATACATCAAATTTTTTGCAAACCGCATCTACTTCAAAAAGATAGAGCCAATCTATCAAACTAACTTTTAAGCTCGGAGTAGATAGGAGCTGGGTTAAGGCTCTAACGATGGGGGTTTCTTTGGTCGTTGTATCTGCAATTGAAAAAGGTATGAACCTTGCGTCCGCGTTTGAAAATCGTCCAAAAACTGCTTTTATATGCGCGAGGAAAGTCTCCATCTCAGGAACCATAACCATAATA
Organism: uncultured Burkholderiales bacterium; assembly: GCA_903828695.1. Lineage (GTDB taxonomy): Bacteria > Pseudomonadota > Gammaproteobacteria > Burkholderiales > Burkholderiaceae_C > Limnohabitans. Next base: position 7,773 of record CAIKNE010000043.1, read on the forward strand.
TGTTCTGGCCTAATTTCTGAGTCTCGATCAAACCACGAGTGAAGTTGATCGTGAAGTACTTCAATTTCTCTTTGTGCGCTGTGTACGCTTATAAATTGAATTGAATGATCTGTCGCAGATTTTGATAATTTACTGACTCCTCCTGGTGCTGAGTTAAGGTTCAAAATCGAAGACTGCACATGAGCCAGTTGACTATGCTCAAGATTTTCATCATTAATGGGATCGTTAAAAACTTCAACTTTATGTAACTTACTTTTGTAAGAGTCAACGTTGTCAAAATCATCTAGCAAGTGAAAATAATCTCTACCTTGCTTGCCCCAAGAGGCCAATAAGGGATGGGATGACATATGCAAATCGCGCGGATTTGTCGGCAGTCGTCTCCTCGCCAATGCGCGCAGCATCTCATTGCCGTCTACGATATCGCCCCAATAAGACTGGCAAGGATTTTGGACAAACATGAACACTTGACAAATTTCACCTAATTTAGCAAATGCTTCGATGATTTGGGGTGGCAGGGAGGAGATACCGAAGATTACAACTCTTTGCGGCATGCCCTCAGGTTTTTCGCGTGTTCTGCGAAACTCTTCAACGACCAATTTCATCTTTTCTAAAAACTGTGCATGCACATTAGCCCTTGACGCATTTGCCAAAATGGGACCTATATCTGCCCTTAATTCACGCCATAGCTCAGATTGCCAAATGTCGTCTTGACCTAACAAAAGAGGTTTTGAGGGATTCTTTAAGTAACCATCGGAGATGAGTTGGTCATCTCCATTTGCCCAGTCCATCAACCAATCCGCTCGGTAATTTTGATACCCATCAAAGACATCCGAGATCTGGTTGGCCAACTGATATAAACGCCTACTATCAGGAGATTCGCCGATGTATTTCCTTAAAGGTTGAAAGGTGGTTTTTTCAATGAGCGTTGGCAGAATTTTGTATAAACGCCAAGTTAAATTTTTCTTATCAAAAGGCATATGCACAGGTATTTGTACATCGCTGAGTACCTTTCTGTAAATCCCCCACAAATAACTACTCGGCAACTCTATTCGGGTCGCAGCACAGATACCAAACGCATCATCACTGGCCAATGCCATTTCCAACCAGTGTTTCATTCCGTTGTTTTGAACCAAAATAGTTTCGGGACATAAAACGGGTAATCGGTAAGTTTTAAGGACCTCAATGAGCAAGTGACATAAATCCTCCAATCGATTTCCGTGTAAAACCATGAAACCGGGTGAAAATGAGTCTGAATTCTTATTCATTAAACTGCGAAGAGTAACTTTAGTAAGTTGTGTGTTCAACCATATTAAACGAAAGGGTCTAGGTTGGTGCGCCTAGGCTCACAACCTCTCCCCCAAACTATGCAGCCGCATAGATTCCGCCCACGATCAATGCAAATGCAACTGCATGAAAGACCTCTGGTCCCTCACCAAGCAGCAAACTAGATAATACGGCAGCGAAAAGCGGGGTTAGATTAGCAAAAAAACCTGCAATATTAGTCCCAACACGCTGAATCCCCAGGCCCCAGCATCGATAGGCAGCTATAGCGGGGCCCAGTGAAACAAACATAAGAGCGCCCAACAGTGGCCAGCTGTAAACAATGTGAGCAGGCGTTAGGCTCCACTCACCCGCGGTAAATACCGAACTCCAACCCAAGCCCATAACGATCTGGGCCATTAAAAAGTACTTCCAGTCTCCACGTATTTCAGGCGGGTCAGCTTGCGTGCCCGATAACAGCCAACTGTACCAAGACCAAGCCAACACAGCGATTAACACGTAGATATCCCCAATGACCCAGTGAAGGTTGAAAACCTGGCTCAAATCCCCCCTACAAAGTACTAATAAAACACCTGTAATTGATAGTACTGCTCCCAAGCACTGTCGCAACCTTAGTTTTTGTCCAAAAAATAGAACCCCAAGGGTCATCATGACTACGGGCGCAATGGAGCCAACCAACGTTACGTTGATTGGTGATGAGGTATGCAGCGCAAGGTATTGAAAGCTGTTGTAACTCCCAACCCCCAATAATCCCAAAAGCGCATACCGCCTCCAGTACACCCACAACAAACTACGGGGAAGCAGTAGCTTATAGGTAAAGGGGAGCAAGAATAAAAAAGCAAAAATCCACCTTAACGCGTTTAAAGTCAGGGGCGGCACCCATTCACTCACGAGCCGGCCAACCACTGCATTTCCTGCCCAAAGTAGGGGCGGAACTGTCAAAAGGGCAGCGGTGCGAAGACTAACAGTGGGTTGAGCAGAGGAGGTCAAGATAATTTGGTATAAAAACTGAGCGCGGCAAATGGATAATAAAGAACTAGTTCTACGGAAGTCCAGATTTGCGCATACACTGCACGACTAAGATGGGTTCATACAAAAAACAATTCATTACCCGTTTAAGTATAGACGTGAAAATTCTTAAGAGATTGAATCCACAATAAAAACCCGTTGAATCTGCCGAGCAGGGCGTTCGAGATGATTTTCAATAAACACAACAGTATCAATTTAACAAACTTTAAAAAAGGAGCCTAAATGTCAAGAGCAGTCATTATCGAAAAAAATGGTGGTCCAGAGGAACTCAAGGTCGTTGACGTTAAGGTGGGAGAGCCTGGTCAAGGCGAGATTAAAATAGCGCACAAAGCCGTAGGACTTAACTATATCGATGTCTATCAACGCGCTGGACTCTATGCCTTGCCGTTACCCCTTCATATGGGAATGGAAGCCTCAGGGATCATTACTGCGGTTGGCGCTGGGGTTACACACTTAAAGGTAGGGGACCGTGCGGCCTATGCCAGCAACCCCCCGGGGAGCTACAGCGAAGAACGTGTCATGCCCGCCAAGTGCGTTGTCAAATTACCAGAGGCCATCTCTTTTGAGACTGGCGCTGCGATGATGCTCAAGGGCCTGACGGCGCAATACCTACTCAAGCGCACCCTCCCACAGGGAGGCCTGCATAAGGGGGACTTTGTCCTCTTTCACGCAGCAGCAGGTGGGGTTGGTTTGATTGCTTGTCAGTGGGCTCGTGCTTTAGGGTACCAATTAATTGGTACCGCTGGAAGTGATGAAAAATGTGCACTTGCAAAGACCAACGGAGCAGCCTTTACGATCAATTACTCCAAAGAAGACTTCCTGATTCGCGTCAAAGAAATCACGGGTGGCACTGGGGTTAAGGTCGTTTACGACTCAGTTGGAAAGGACACTTGGGAGAAGTCACTTGATTGCTTGGCTCCGCTTGGACTTTTTGCAAGCTTTGGTAATGCATCAGGACCTGTACCCCCTTTCTCCCCCGGCATATTGGCCGGCAAGGGATCCCTGTACATGACACGTCAAACGCTTTTCACTCACCTGGCAACTCGCGAGAGTACGCAGGCCATGGCCGATGATTTATTTGATGCTGTTATAACTGGAAAAATTCATATACACATTGATCAAACTTACAAACTTGAAAACGTTCAACAAGCTCATATTGATTTAGAAGCAAGAAAGACAACGGGTTGCACAATCCTAACCCTCTAATGCAAGCGCAATAAGCTAAAAAGGGTTTAAATCTTATCGATTTAAACCCTTTTCTTTTGACCTCACACAATCTGTTGATAGGTTATATTTTTTTGACTCGACTCATCATGCGGTACTTTAATTAAAATCTATTCACTTTCTAGATCGACTCACCCGCAACAACTCATCCAGCAATAGACAAATCGCGCCTAGTGTAATTGCGCTATCGGCTAAATTAAAAGCCGGAAAATGCCAAGATTGCCAGTAAAAATCCAGGAAATCAATAACATAGCCATACATCAAGCGGTCCCAAACATTGCCCAGCGCTCCGCCCAAGATGCAAGCTAGTGCAAAACCAAATAATTTTTGATTGGCATTCGCCTTCAGCAAGGCAGTTATGAATCCCGCGGCCGCCAATCCTATTGCCGTAAAGAGCCAGCGTTGCCACCCCCCCTCAGAGGCCATAAAAGAGAAGGCCGCGCCGGTGTTGTGTACTCTCACCATATTAAAAAATCCAGTAACCACCCCTTTTGATTCGCCCAGATGGAACACACTCATGATGAGCGCTTTGGTGGTCTGGTCTGCCGTGAACACAACTGCAGCGATCAAGAGCCAAAGGATAAATTTCGCACGAGAGGAGAATCGATTAAAAGCCATAAAGCAAATCCGTTATTGTTGATTTTTTACGCAAACAGCCTTTGCTCGCCTTGTCCAAACAGGTTGCTGATACAGCGCTTACAAAGCGCTGTATAGACGGGGTCCTTACCCACGTCGTCTGCATAATGCCAGCACCTTGCGCACTTATCAGCCGTCATCACCCCTACCTGTATGTGCTCAACTTCACCTGCTTCGATGAGGGCAACCGAAGTAATGAATACAAACTTTAAATCCCCGCCCAATGAGTTGAGTAATTCGTAGTCGGAACCCTTAAGTTTCAAATGCAGCTGGGCTTGAAGTGAGGAGCCAACGCCTCCACTGCTTCTAAGCACCTCGATTTCTTTATTGGCCTGCTCGCGAATTTCTTTGATGCGCTGCCATTTGCTCAAAAGCTTCTCATCCACCTGCGGCAACTTGGAGTAAGTTTGAGTGAATATGGAGCTCAAACCCTCTTCTTTACCCGACTCCAACACGCTCCAAGCTTCCTCTGCGGTAAAGGACAGAAACGGGGCCATCCACCTAAGCATAGCTTGGGTGATGTGATGCAAAACGGTTTGAGCGCTTCTCCTAGCAAGGGACTTAGGCGCACTGGTATACAGGCGGTCTTTAAGGATATCCAAATAAAACGCACCCAAATCTTCAGAGCAAAAGATCTGAATTTTGTTGACCACTGGATGGAATTCGTATTCGCCAAAATGGCCGCCCTCAAATACGCCTCGCTCCGAGTTCCAAACGCCAACAATTTGCTCTTGAAGTTGCTGCGTTCTGGATAGGGCATAACGATCAATTTCAAGTAGATCCTTGAAATCAACACCCTCAGTTGTCACATCAAAATCACTGATATTGGCCATTAAAAAACGCAGCGTATTTCTAATACGGCGGTAAGAGTCAACGACCCTTGCCAAAATCTTGTCATCAATGTTCAAGTCTCCAGAGTAATCCGTAGCAGCTACCCAAAGCCTGACGATCTCTGCACCCAACTTGCCGATCACCTCTTGGGGAGCAACGGTATTACCCAAACTCTTACTCATTTTGCGGCCTTGGCCATCGGTTGCAAAGCCGTGAGTCAATAGTCCTTTATAAGGCGCTCTGTCGTACAACGCGCATCCCAGCAACAAAGAGCTGTGAAACCATCCCCTATGCTGATCATGGCCTTCTAGATAGAGGTCAGTTTCTGGACCCTCATCGTGATAGGGGTTTCGGGGGTAGACGCTTGCATGCGAGCCCCTGAGGACATGCTCGAAAGTGGATCCGGAATCAAACCAAACCTCCAAAATATCTGTGCTCTTGGCGTACTCACTAACTTGGCCCCCAAACACCCCAACGATCTCCTCGAGTGTGGTTCGGCTCCAGGCCTCCACTCCCCCGTGCTCAATCTTCTCGGCGGCGAAATCAATAATCTCTAATGTCTTAGGATGCAATGCACCCGAGTCCACGTGAATGAGAAATGGGATCGGAACGCCCCAACTGCGTTGACGAGAAATACACCAATCGGGACGATTGGCAATCATGTCACGCAAGCGTGTGCGACCATTCTCGGGATAAAAATTAGTTTGATCAATAGCGTTAAGAGCAGTCTCGCGCAATGATTTTGAAGCCTTGTTTTTGGCAAAAATACCTTGCGTGGACTCAGTCTCATGATCCATACGAATGAACCACTGCGCTGCAGCTCTGTAAATAACGGGTGTCTTATGACGCCAGCAATGGGGGTAACTGTGCGTGATTGTTTGGGTAGCCATCAACCGAGCAGCTCCCTTGAGCGTCTCCAAAATAACGGGCACAGCTTTCCAAATATGTTGCCCACCAAAGAGCGCGAAATCTGGGGCGTAAGTACCCCCTCCTTGAACGGGATTTAAGATCTCTTTGATTTGCATTCCGTGGGAGACGCAAGAGTTAAAGTCATCTACGCCGTAGGCGGGGGCAGAGTGAACCAAACCCGTACCCTCAGTTGCTGTTGCGTAATCGGCCAAATAAATAGGCGCACGCCTATCATACGCAGCGTCAACCTTACTGAGGGGATGATGGAACTCAATCATATCGAGTTTAGCCCCTAAAGCAGTCGCAACGGTTTGTCCCTCCACGCCCCAGCGCTGCAAACACGAGTCCACCAAGTTCTCAGCTACGATATACAAACCCTGCTGAGTATCGACCAGTGCGTAGGTGATTTCGGGATTTAAGTTGATTGCTTGATTGGCAGGGATGGTCCACGCGGTGGTTGTCCAAATCACAGCGAAGGCCTCCTTGTTGAGCTTGGCTAATCCAAAAGCATTTGCCAACAACTCAGGTTGAGCGCATAAAAAAGCAACATCAAGGGTTTCGCTTTTCTTCTCAGCGTATTCAATTTCAAACTCAGCGAGCGATGATGCACAGTCAAAGCACCAATAAACTGGCTTTAGACCGCGGTAAACGAAACCACGCTCAATTACTTTTTTGAATGCACGGAGTTCGCCCGCTTCGTTCACATAATCCATGGTTCTGTAGGGATGCTCCCAGTCGCCAAGCACCCCCAATCGTCTGAAGTCTTCTTTTTGTTGAGCGATTTGCTCACCCGCGTAGGCTCTTGCCTGCTCTTGCATCTCATCGCGGTTTAATTTTGTTTTGCGCAGTTTCTCAATCGCATTCTCAATAGGCAATCCGTGACAATCCCAGCCCGGAATGTACTGTGCGTCAAAACCAGCAAGTTGACGTGATTTGACAATCATGTCCTTCAAAACTTTATTAAGGGCGTGTCCTATGTGAATTTGACCATTCGCGTAGGGCGGGCCATCATGCAAGACAAACAAGGGAGCACCAACCCTTGAAACTCTGAGTCTTTGGTAAAGACCCTCGTCGGTCCACCCCTTGACCCAAGCGCCCTCACGCTTGGGTAGGTCTCCGCGCATGGGAAATGCCGTATCTGGCAAATTGAGCGTTTTGCGGTAATCTGTTGACGTTTCAGAGGAGGATTTGTGGGGATCTGTCATAAAGTCGATGGCACATTGCTTGGGTGAGCTTTAAGTGCTGAGTAGGTTGATGCCTATGGGGGAGGCTGAAATGAACTTACGCTATAGGGAAACAATTGAACTACGCTGAAATAGTCAAAATGTATAGGCCTCAAGCGCCAAAGGGTCGATTTTAATCGAGTTAAACACTCACACGCGCATATAGGGGGGTGTGCGTCGAATATTAAATTAAAGATGCATCGATACTGTCATTAAGTGGTTTCAGAGGCTTTTTTACGACGAGCGTTAAACCACTCTCTTGCGTTAGCGCAGTCCCGCTCAATTCCGTGCTTCAAAGCCTCTAGTCCATCGTATTTGAGTTCATCATGGAGTTTATGTAACAAATTAACTTGTACAACGCGTCCGTACCCGCTGTTTTGACCCAGCTCCTTTGGCCAGTCCAAAATGTGTGTTTCCAGCAATACCCGCCCCCCATTCACATCATTGGGATCCAGGGTAGGCCTTACCCCCAAATTAGCCACCCCCGCAAGAGGCTCTAGGGTGAGCCCTAGGACCTCAACCACAAAGATCCCTTGAGCAGCTGACTTAGCGCGAGACTGAGCTGAGTTTAAGAAGCGAACATTCAGCGTCCTGCATCCTAGTTCGCGCCCTAAATGTCGGCCGTGAACGACATGCCCAGAAATACTATAGGGCCGTCCAAGGAGTTGTTCGACCTGGGCGAAATCAGCCCGTCCAAGGGCTGCTCTGACAACGGAGCTTGAAACGCGTAGTCCTCCTACTTCATAGCTATTCATTCGGGCGACTTCAAATCCGTGAGTTGCACCAGATTGCATTAAGAAATCGTAGTCACCCGCTCTTTTAGCACCAAACTTGAAATCATCTCCAACCAAAACATAGCTGGCGCCCAAGCCTTCGATCAAAACGTCATGAACAAAAGATGCTGGAGACAGAGAGGAAAGTTTTTCATTGAAAGGGAGGACAACACACTGATCTATTCCGCATGCATCTAGCTCCGTTAACTTGTCGCGCAGTGTTGCTATGCGCGCTGGAGCTAGACTAGGGTCAATGCGCACTTTGGCAAAATAATCCCTAGGATGCGGCTCAAAGGTCAGCACACAACTGGGCACGCCCCTATGCCTTGCTTCATTTCGAATCAGCGCAAGCATTGCTTGGTGTCCGCGGTGAACACCGTCAAAATTACCAATCGTCAAAGCGCATGCTTTGGCAATGCCGGGATGGTTAAAGCCTCGAAAAGTTAGCATGTCGTGCTCAAGAAAGGGATTGAAACCTAACAAATGTCATAAAAACAATGTATATTGTCTCAGGTTAGTCATTCAGAAAACTGCTTCGTTGTTATTGTTCAATAATTGGAGGTGTTGCTTGAAAGTCTTAAAACTGTCGGCTCAGGGACTGCCCCAGTCCTGGATCTCGCTAGAACAAGCCGTTATTCATTACGCGGCGCAGGAAGTGCGTTGGGAGGCAGGAGCGCAAGTCGCCTTATTTAGAGGCGGATATAACGCGGTCACAGGCAAACAATCCACCATCGCCGTCAATAGCATCATTGGGACCAAGGGCGTCCCCAATATCAATCCCTTTGAATTAAAACCTGGACTTACCAACAGCAAACTTTTTGCCAGGGACCAAAATCTTTGCGCCTACTGTGGCGACCAATTTCACGAATCCGAACTGACTCGAGAGCACATTACCCCTTTTGGTCAAAACGGCATAGACCACTGGATGAATGTCGTGACCGCCTGCAAATCGTGCAACCACAGAAAAGGCAACCGCACCCCTGAGCAAGCGAGAATGCCGCTACTTTATGCTCCCTATATTCCCAGTTTGTGGGAGGACTTTATTTTGCGCAACAGAAGAATTTTGTCAGATCAGATGGATTTCTTAACTGCTCATTTACCCAAAACGTCGCGTTTTTTTATTTAATACTTTAGGGCCTAGGCCTTAATTCTCGTCGCCCAATAAACGCTCGATCGCTCGTGGATAAATAATATGCTCTTGAGTGAGCACGCGCGAAGCTAAGTCTTGCTCGGTGTCACCCCTCAAAACCGGAACTACAGCTTGCTCTAATATAGCCCCATGGTCCAATTCGGCAGTGACGCGGTGAACTGTAGCGCCTGAAAAGTGACATCCCATCTCAATAGCCCGAGCGTGGGTATGCAAGCCCGTGAAAGCTGGCAACAAAGACGGGTGGATGTTGATCAGGCGCCCCGAGTAATGCTCTACAAAATGGGGGGTCAAAATTCTCATAAAACCAGCCAATACAACTAAAACGGGGCTGTATCGATCGATGGCTTTGATCAATTCTTTGTCAAAAGCAAGTCTTGGATTTTCTGCTGATTTGAAATTTAGGTGAGCAACAACCTCAGTCTCAACCCCCCAGTCTTTGGCAATCTGTAGTCCTTTTGCCTCCTGTACGTTGCTGATCACGCAGGCTACTTTCGCATCAAATCTTTCGCTCCAACCTCTTTCCTTAGAGGTTTTGAGGATCGCTTGCATATTAGAGCCACCGCCAGAGATAAGGATCACAATTTTTTTCATTCAACGCTCATTAAAAACAATAATTGCTAAACCATAGGTAGATGTGCACACCTAATTGCTTGGTTTAAATGATCCGCTAACGGACTTACAATAGGCGCAAGAGGGGCGATAACAAATTTGAACCCTTTTGAGTTCTCAAGCAGTTCATCTCAAGAAATGCAATCTGTGAGTACACACACTAATGCACTTGGCGCTGCCGCTCTCGGTCCACCCTTTTCTTAAAAGCTTTCATCCTTGAGTTGCTCAAGGGTAAGGCTCACTCCTTACCCATCATCCATTAATTTTAGCCCGCTAGGCCTCCTTAGGAAGTTTAGCGGTATAAAACGGTAAGGCGATCATTTTTGTTGGTTCGCCAGACCATTTATAACAATTTAGCCAAGAATCGTTCCAATTCATATCTTTTATGCATCCAAAAGCCCTTCTCTCAGCCAGCGCAGATTTAGTTCGTGAAATTCTTCGTTTCGAGCATCCTGCTGATTCAGTGTTGTCAAAATACTTTAAGGATCACAGAAAAGATCACTCATTTGGCCACCGGGAGCGCGGCGTATTGGCAGACACCGCCTACAATGTACTTCGTTTTAAACTACTTTACGAACACTTTGCGCCCTGGGGCAGTGGATCCAAGGAGCGAAGATTGGCTATTCTTGGATTCGCTCAGCATTTAAAAGACGCAAGCGAGCATACTCATAGCCCAAAGGACACTCTTGCAAAAGGGGCAGCGCAACTGGCAAATGCTAGCGGTGTTGGAAAAATAAATTCAAAGAGAACACAAAGCAGTTTTAGTAAAACTCGCAACCCCGAGGAGTTTGATCAATCAACACTTGGTTTCCTGCGTTCTGCCCTGACCCCCGACGAGGTGCAGTGGCTAGAACACTGCGAAGCTGTAAAAAAAGAGGATCTTTTAGAGCGCCATCAACACAACCTGCCCGAGTGGTTGGCTCAATCCTTAAAAGCACAACTTGGAGAGGCATTTTGGCAAGTTATTGAAAAGCTCAACACCACTGCCCCGCTCGATTTAAGGGTGAACACTTACGTTGCTAAACGCGATGATGTATTGAAGTCCCTCAATGGTTTCAGCATTAAGGGTATGCCAACGCCCTACTCGCCCTGGGGAATTCGTTTGCAGGATAAGCCTTCTCTCACAAAGCTTGATCTATTTACGAGCGGGGCTATTGAAGTGCAAGACGAGGGCTCACAGTTATTGGCGCTTTTATTGGATGCCAAGCGTTCAGAGATGGTGGCCGACTTTTGTGCAGGTGCAGGCGGTAAAACACTAGCCATAGGTGCTTGCATGCGCAACACGGGAAGGCTATACGCATTTGACACCTCAGCGCACCGATTAGACGCACTCAAACCAAGACTCGCTCGCAGTGGCCTCTCCAATGTTCATCCAGTTGCTATTGCCCATGAACGTGATGAGCGGATAAAGCGATTGAGGGGGAAAATGGACCGCGTACTCGTGGACGCTCCTTGCTCGGGTCTAGGAACACTCAGGCGCAATCCAGATCTCAAATGGCGACAAAACCCGAAAAGCATTGAAGAACTCTGTGTGATACAGGGCAACATATTGAGAAGTGCTGCGCGTTTGCTCAAACCAGGGGGAAGATTGGTTTACGCAACATGTAGTTTGCTCCAAGAGGAAAATGAGGCAATTGCTGAAGCGTTTAGCGAAGAATTTAAAGATTTCTTCGTACCCTTAAAAGCTTCAAATGTCTTAGAAGAGCTAAAAATAGCCCATTTTGAATCCTTATGTACTCCATCTGGTGATTACTTAAGAATGTGGCCACACGTTCACGAAACAGACGGATTCTTTGCTTCAATTTGGCAAGCGAAGTAGAATAGTGGGGTTTGGACCATAGGGGTCCAGCCTACATGCATACAAAGGGTTTTAGCCTTGAATATCTTAAATACAATTTTGGTTTGGTTAGCTTACGGTTTGATTAACTTGAGCGCCTGGCAAGTCGTTGTACTGACACTTGTCATGACCCACGTGACGATTGCTTCAGTCACCATTTATTTGCACCGACACCAAGCACACCGTTCTTTAGATTTGCACCCAGGCGTTGCCCACTTCTTCAGATTGTGGCTCTGGCTATCCACGGGGATGCAAACCAAAGAGTGGGCAGCAATTCACAGAAAACACCATGCCAAATGTGAGACAGCAGAAGATCCCCATAGTCCGCAGATCAAGGGAATTGAAACTGTTTTTTGGAAAGGCGCTGAGCTATACCGTTTAGAGTCCAAGAATAAGGAGACCATGCAAAAGTATGGTCACGGTACGCCTGATGACTGGCTTGAAAACAATGTTTACTCTCGATTTCCTTGGCAAGGCGTAGCGATCATGTTGATCATTAACCTTACGTTGTTCGGCGCCATTGGACTCAGCATTTGGGCAGTCCAAATGCTATGGATTCCAGTGACCGCTGCGGGCGTGATCAACGGAATTGGTCACTACTGGGGATACAGAAACTTTGAAGCTGTTGATGCCAGCACCAACATCTCGCCTTGGGGTATTTTGATTGGTGGAGAGGAACTTCACAACAACCACCACACCTACCCAACCTCAGCAAAACTCTCCGTTAAGCCTTATGAGTTCGATATTGGATGGCTGTACATTCGCGTGCTTGAAATATTGCACTTGGCAAACGTTAAGAAGACGCCGCCTAAACTAGCGTTTGGCCAGGTCCGTCCTGTTGCGGATGAGAAAACGCTAGAAGCGCTCATCATGAACCGCTATGAAGTGATGGCTGGATTTGCCAAACAACTCAGAGGCGCTTTAGAAGTAGAGATAGCAAACTTGAAACTCTCACCCTCGCCGAGTCTGGCCGCTGCCAAACGCTGGATGCACAGAGATCTTGAGAAAGTGCCTACCTCTGCCATTGCTCAGTTGACCCAAGCCAGAGCAATTCTTCCGGCAGTGGACAAAATGGTTTGTATGCGCGAGGAACTGCGCCAGATATGGCTCAACACTAACCGCTCACGAGAGCAACTCGCTGTAGATTTGCAAACCTGGTGCCGCAACGCTGAAGCCAGTGGTATTCAAGCTTTAAAAGATTTCTCTATGACCTTAAGAGCCGTTCGGGTCTAAGCACACATTAACTCGAACTTTGAAAGCCCGCTTTTACGCGGGCTTTTTGTATTTCTAACTCAACTGATCCAAACTAAAGGCATCATGGTCAGCCGTATCAAAGGGATGAATTCGGGCCGGTACTCTTAACATTTGGATCGCAGCCAAATCATCCCACTCACGGTTAAATCTTTTGATATCGATGGGGTGTAGTCCAGACAAAAAGGCATGAGCCTCAATTTCATCGGCTGAGCTATTCAAGAGATAGTCACTTACACCGTACTTGGATAAGTCCTCCGTAGATAGTTGAGCAAAGACCTGTGCTACCAAAACACCGTCCTGATCCTTCTCGCCTAGCCATTCAAGGAGGCTAAGGTCAGCCTGGGTAAACTTAACTGCTGCGTTGCTCCCACCCACACCTTCAATCTTTTCAAGCAAAGTGATGTCGCTTGGGGATACACGAAACGATGGTTTTAACATTTGATTCTTTAATGGAAACTAAACATTTGCAAAGGACCCAGCAATGCGTTTTGCGCGACAACTGGGGGTTGAGTCAGTAGAGGTTTTAACTCTATTGACGCATAAACATATTATATCCAAGGCATAATTAAAATAATACCGAGGGTATAATTCCCATCTTACAGTTATAGGATTATTTTGATAAATGACGGATCCCAATACAAAAGCGCTTAAGCGTCTTTGCGCCTCAACACCAGGGGGTTACAAAGCAGTTGCGGCATCTATAGATGCACACCCTATGACACTTTATCAAGTCATTATGGGCATTAAACACACGAGTGGGAGAGTTAGGAGCTTGGGTCCTGAGATAAGGGATCGACTCACCAAGAAATACCCAGATTGGCTGCGGCATTTGGACACCTCTGATATGCCGGCATCGCTGGTTGTTGAGCATTTGGCCAAAATACTCATGAAGGTGCCAGACTCTAAAAGGCCGGAGATGGAGCGTTTACTTGCCAATTTGGCGCGGGCCCCAGACTCCTCCATTTTGCTAAGGACCCTGGTTAAACAATTAAAAGCCTACGAGCATCTCAAATCCTCTATACAATGAATGTATTCTAGTAATATTGAAACAAACAGCAGATGTCTAGAGCTCCACAAGTAAAGCCCCTTAACGCTAAACAAAAAGACCTTGTTCAAAAGGCTTGGGCTCTTGGGTATAACGACAAGCTAATTTCTGCCCACCCCAGGATAAACGCAGAGTATTTGGCGGTTCATAGGTTCAGACATGAAATGGGAATTGATACCAAAACCATTTCTGAGAACAGGTACGACACATGGATGAGAGCAATTTTAAGCGCAGGCAACGTAGAAGCTATTCTTGAAAAATTGGGCGAGAGCTACGGCGTAACGCCTTACTCAATTAGACTTCTGCTTTGGCGTCATAGAAGTATCAGTTTTAGGGCGATTCAAGAAGAGAAGTTAAAGAAATTAGATGCTGAGCGCAAAAAACAGCTCAAAAAAGAAAATAATCCTTTTTTAGTTTAACATTTCCCGTTGATGAGCTAGAACTGGCGAATCTCTCGCCGCCTTGGACATAAGCGGATAAAACAGGTCCGACTCAACAATATTAAACGGCAAATACGGAACTGCCCACGAATAGTGCACTCTACTGAGCTCCCTCTGCTCCTTGAAATGGACGACCTCTGAGTTCACTCCCGCTATCACACTTGTAACTGCCTTGGATTCCTTCAGGGTGACAAGCGGTGTTTTTGGCTCATATTTATAATAATTTTCTACGCACTTTTGTGCACTGATGTTCATTGCCTTACCTGAGCTCGCTGTTCGTCCGAAGTACTCATTAAAGATATGCCACGTACAGTACGGGTAGTTCTCATCTTTGCCAACGGCCTCTTTGGCTACTTTCTCTAGTAAGGGGAATGCATCATTAGCGCCCGTTGCTGCAAAGAACCTAAGACTTCTAATCTTCTCGGGCGTTGTCATCGAAGTAGAGTTAACTTTTGCAAGATTTGAGAGTGGACTTTCACAGTTTGCCGCAAATTTATTTGCTAAATCCATTTTGCTAAACTGGTAATTGATCAAAGATGCCATACCGCACAAGCGAAAGTTATCCGCTCCTTTTGCCAGCACTGCGGCTTTGGTAAACAGTGCTCTGCTACTTTCACCGGTATCGACATCGGGATTGGCTTGGGAAGCGTTCTTACCGTAATAAGCTACCAAACCCAGGTTGTAAATTGCAGGGGGGTAATCCTTCGAAGCAGCGGCCTCATAAAAATGGGTAGCCAAAGTAATATTCCTTTGAGTCCCGTACATTGCGTATTCATAAATCACGCCCATAAAGTTTTGAGCCTCTGGACTCCCTTTTTGAGCGGCTTGCATGATCGATCTCAAAAGGATGGACTGCCTCATTTCGCTTGCACTCGCAAGGGCTCTTATTTGGTCAATGATGTATTCGCCGTTTTCAAGAACGGTCAGGTGTTTTCCGTATTTGACAAAGTTAACCCCCCTTGGCAACCTTGCACTGAAAATGGGACGAAAAAAGGGGTCCTTTGTTCCTTGTTCAACAGCACCCAAAACCCAGCCCTTTTCCTCAAAGTTCGTGTCTTGGGGTGTGGCTGCTCCCCAGGCCTGCTTAAGCGATAACGAAGTGGGATGGATAGACAAAGCGAATGCTTTATCGGTCGGTTGTGCACCCACCCTCCCATCCACTTCAGTTGGAGACATGATTGCATGATTCACCCCTTGAGTCAGCAAAATAGGTGGCGGATCAGGAATCACTTTTATTTGAGCTGATGCATGATTGGATATCCAACAAAAGCATAGTACCGATATAAAAAAGGTATTTAAATAGTATTTCATGTGTAGGTAAGTTATGGGGTATTATGAACCATGTTACATAATTAGCATAATATATTAACATTACAAATGAACACCAATCTACTTGAGAATCCTGTATTTCTTCAGCTCTGTGATTACTTTGACAATCTCACAGAGATCCAGGCTAATAAGATTCTTCTAGTGAACGTCACCCGCACAAACGAATCTCTACTTAGAAAAATTATTATCTTCACCATCATCAAAGGGTACAGTGATATCCATGTTGAGATCGAGAATACTGGTGCCGGACATGAGATTAATATCTTCGTCAGAGATACCGATGACTTTCACTCGGTTCAGAACTTGAAGGATACACACAAGGAGATCAAGGAACGACTTTTCTCACTTTGTAACTTCATGGGCGGTGCCGTAGAGGGCGTCAACTGGTCAGCAAGCTTTAAGGTGCAATTGCCGTCTGAGTTCGCGATCAGGTTTGGTTTGACACCGTTTCCTGGACTCCCCTACGGCGTTAATTTCAGAGTTGAATACATACAGACGTTCTCAGGACTTGCGTTCACCTGTCGCCTGATCGACCCCCAAACAACCCCTAAGTTTGCAGACCTAAAACTACCGAAGTTGCTCAGCGACACGATCATGCAAATATGTCAGGCGCCAAGCGGACTCATTGTTGTTTCAGGTCCAACAGGCTCGGGCAAGTCAACCCTTCTTAACGCAATTTTCCAATGCCTCAATGATGGCTCTAAGTCTGTCGTCACCATCGAGAATCCTGTTGAGTTCAAAATATTCAGGCACGGTGCGCCTGTCAAGCAAATTCAGGTTCAAGGAGAAATCACATTTGCAAGTGCACTCAGGGCCACACTTAGGCTTGACCCGCAACTCATTTTGGTAGGTGAGATAAGAGACTTCGAGACGATGGACGCCGCTATTGAAGCGGCCAACACGGGGCATTTGGTATTTGCTACTGTTCACGCCAATGACGCGCACAACACGCTACAGCGGATGCACCATTTGAAAGCTGATGCCTTCAAAATATCTGAGAGTTTGACACTCGTTTTGGCGCAAAGACTCTTAACAACTTACGAAGGTCCTGGCGTTCAACGCGCACTCACCTATGACGAGAAATCTTGGCTCGCCAATAACGGCATCTTCATGGATCACATTACGGAGAATGTAGGCCCAAAGTTGGGTAAAGTCCCCGTCATTGAAGCCATTGTCATGGACTCCACTCTCAAAAACGAGATTCGCGGGAGCGAGAAGATCGATACCTTCTCGGTTTACAAAGCGGCTAGGCACCAACACACCTATGAATCGATGGTATCTTTTGGGGTCAGGTGTGTGCAAGATCACGGATGCAAACTCTCTCAAGTACAGGGAAGTTTGGAGCAAAATCACCATGCCAAGAAGTTTCCTGGATTCAGGGTCGACGCGGCACAAAAGTACGGTGTTACTTTGTCCGAGATATCGCTGGCCATAGAGGACTTCTACGCGCAGCGCACGACCCACTCATCTGCAGTTCTTAATGAATTCATGAATCACCGCTTTGAATTCAATGCTAACCATATCACACCCTTGGTACAAAAAGCAGAAAGCGCACTCTTATTCAATCCAGCTTACTCAGACCCATCCATCTCATGACCATCATGCACAAACGCCATTTTCTAAGGGGCCTTCTTGCTGCAACCAGCGTCCCTGTCTTTGCACAGTCCACGGACGCAGTCAGTCCAACTCCAAATGCAATCAAGCCGTATTTGCAGGTTACGCCCTATAAACCCGACGCGAATGTGGTGCGAATATTTTTCTCGCCCAATTGTCCTTACTCTAGACAGTATTTAGGTTTCTTTAAGAATTTAGAGTCGTCCCTGAACTCTAAAACAGCAAAGGTATCCATTTTCACGCCAACAACCAATCTTTCAGATGGAATTGAATATGCAATGGCATTCGCAGCTGTCAGGAGATTTCACTCCAAATACGCGCAAAACTTCATAGACGCAAGCATGATCGCTGCTCAGGAAAAGAATATCAATGTCTTTAATTTCAGAGGCATCCATATGGTTGGCAGTGCGGTTGGCTTTGGTCGAACAAAGCAACTACCAGAGTCTTTGATAACTTTGATTGATAAGAATAGGGCTTTGTTGTACTTGGATGTGCGGGACTATCAGGCTGCACAAAAGGCACTGCAAATCATAGGCACGCCATCCGTTTCAGTAGCTGGGAGTTATGTCGTCTCTCCTGAATTTACGATGGGTGACCCAGATCGTTTCAGTGAGCTTATCAATGCGGTTATTTCAATGTCACTGTAGGTGAAATACCCGCGACTAAACGCCTTTCGGCGCTGTAGTCGGGGCATCTGATTTCGCAATCAAATATTCCTGCTTCGTCTGCTGCTGCATGGACATGGCTTGCGCCTCACCATGGCTTATGCGTGCATCCACAGGCACA
>CAIKNE010000044.1 GCA_903828695.1 uncultured Burkholderiales bacterium
GAACTTGGTGGGAGTGGATGCCAACTCAAACTACCCCTCTACGGTTAATTCCATTAAAAAAATTGGAGGTGGATTAACGCCAAATATCGAATTAATTGTCTCACTCAAACCTGATCTTGTTTTAATGTCAAAGAACGAGCGAGTCTCCCAAAGACTTGAACAACTTGGCTTAAAGGTCTTCGTTTTGGAGAGCAGTCGTCATAAGGACGTTCTTAGAACTTTACAAAAGTTAGATGCTATTTTTAAAACCAATGACTCACAAAGAGTTTGGCTATCCTTGGAGAATGAAATTTCAAAGGCTGCTCAATCGGTTCCTGAGTCATCTAAAAATATGCGAGTTTACTTTGAAGTCTCGACTGGCCCCTACGCGGCTGGTCCAAATTCATTTATTGGGGAAACATTAATTCGACTTGGAGTTGACAATATAGTCCCCGCTAACCTTGGAGACTTTCCAAAGTTAAATCCTGAATTTGTGGTTAAAGCCGATCCTGATTTAATGATCATTAGCGATAATAATCTGGTTGACTTGTTAAAGCGTCCTGGCTGGCAGGAATTAACAGCCATCCGCACAAACCGAGTGTGTAGCCTCACAAAAGAACAATCAGATACTGTTGTTCGCCCTGGTACGAGGATGGGCGAAGGCGCGAGCATTATTGCTCAGTGCATTATCAGTAAGGGAGTGCACCATTGAAGTCAGACAAACACATCGAACCACCTTTAGTCAGTAAGGGTGTAACTAAAAGTACTTTAGCACTGATTCTTGTTTCGTTTGCTGTTGCGGGGCTGGCCTTAGGAATTGGAATTGGAAGCACAGGTTTTGATAGTTTATTCAACGCAGTAAATGATCCTATTGCGTTGCAAATTATCATAGATATTCGCCTACCGAGAACTCTTGGGGCTTGGCTTGCTGGATTACTCCTTGGTTTGTCCGGGGCTTTGGCTCAGGGACTTTTTAGAAACCCACTTGCCGACCCCTATTTGCTTGGCAGTGCCTCTGGAGCATCTCTGGGCGTTGCGGCTATGTTATTGCTCTTCGGTGCCGGGGCAGATGTATCCTCATTGGTATTCAAACTGGGCCTTAATGGAGCAGCATTCCTAGGCGCAATCCTAGCTGTCAGCTTGACGCTATTGCTCTCTCGCGGTGTTCAGCATACGATGCGACTTTTGCTGGCGGGAATTATTGTCAGTGTTGTGCTGGGTGCTTTGACCTCACTCTCCACGCTGCTTGAGCCTCAAATTGTTCAAACTATGCAGTCGTTCTTACTGGGAACGACTAGCTTTATGAATTGGAGCTCAGTGTTATTAATGGGGAGCATTTGGTCAATTTGTCTTGTTTTTACTTGGACTCTGAGTCGAGCCCTTGACGCCTTAAGCCTTGGTGAGGCAACTGCCATCAGCTTGGGGCTTAACTTAGCTCCCGTGCGGGCAGGGTTGATTGGCGCGCTTGCTCTGGCGATTGGAGCAGCGGTTGCACAATCAGGACTCATTGCATTTGTGGGCTTAGCCGCCCCACATTTGGTGCGATCGTTGGTCAAAGTAACCCACGATTGGTTGATCCTACTATCAAGCCTCATGGGCGGCTTATTACTCCTGACTGCAGATTTACTTGCCAGGTGGCTAAGCGCACCCGAGGAGCTTCCTGTGGGCCTATTTACTGCTGTTTTAGGAGGAATTTATTTACTCAAACTCATGTACACCCGCAACATGAACCGGGAGTCCCTATGACTAACACTGCAATACGCATCAAGAATGTGAATGCGACCCTTGGTTCAAGGAGCGTTTTGCAAGACGTTAATCTGGACATTAAAAGTGGGCAGTGGACCAATATCATTGGTCCCAACGGCGCTGGTAAATCCACCTTACTGAAGGTGCTAGCTGGATTAATCGCGTTCAAAGGTGAGGTAGTGTTTCCGACCCTCAAGGACTCTGAGTCTCAGGGTAAGAACAAAGCGCGCCATATAGCTTGGCTAGGTCAAAACCAAATAGGTGCAGACGACTTGAGCGTCTACGATGTTGCAATGCTTGGAAGAATTCCTCACCAAGGCTGGTTAAATGCACCTAGCACCCAGGACACATACGCGGTAGAGAATGCCTTAAAGAAAACCCAGGCCTGGGAGTGGAGAATGCGTTCTTTGGGAGAGTTATCAGGAGGTGAACGTCAGCGCGCACTGCTTGCGCGCGCAATAGCCGTAGAAGCAGATATATTGCTTATGGATGAGCCACTTGCAAACCTAGATCCACCCCATCAAGCGGATTGGTTGGCTATTGTAAAGTCTTTGATATCTGAGGGCAAAACCGTCATCAGTGTTTTACACGAGGTATCAATGGCATTAATAGGAGATGAGATCATTTTGCTGAACTGTGGTCAAATTAAGCACCAAGGTCTTTCAACTGATCTCAGCACGCACCGGGCGATTGAGCAAGTTTTTGAGCATAGAATTCAAATAGAACGTATTAAAAATAGATGGGTTTCCTTACCCCACATGATTTCGGACCATTAAATGGAAATTAAAGCACCCCCTACTGAAAAGCCCTACGAACCCTCAGCCGGCGAGCGAAAAGGCTTACTTATCATCAACACTGGGGACGGTAAGGGGAAAAGTACTGCCGCTTTTGGACTTGCCATTAGAGCTCACGGCAGAGGTAAGAATGTAAAAATATATCAATTCATGAAGGTCCCCAGCGCTCGGTTCGGAGAGCACAGAACGTTTGAAAAACTAGGCATCCCTATTGAAGGATTGGGGGACGGATTCAGTTGGAAGAGCCAAGATTTAGAACACTCTGCACAACTTGCAAGGGATGGATGGGAAAAAGCAAAAAGCTCAATATTAAGCAATGAATTTTTCTTGGTTATATTAGATGAATTAACCTACCCTCTCATATTTGGCTGGCTAGATTTAAATGATGTTTTACATACACTGCAAAATCGACCCCGTGAGGTGCACGTAGTGCTGACAGGTCGAAATTGTCCAGCCGAGATCATTGAGATTGCAGACACCGTCACTGAAATGAAAATGATAAAGCATGCGTTTGATGCAGGTATCCCGGCGCAACGCGGTATTGAGGACTAAAGGTAATTATCCTTGCGCCCTATTCCCCCTCTAATACTAAGACTACGAGAGATGTGCTTTGTACCGGACATCCCCCCAACGACTGCGCTTATCTGCAGGCTTAAGTTTTTTTTAAAGAGCGCTAAATAAGCTGTCCCAAACTGGGCTGAATCCATAGATCACAAGGGGGGGGGACGCCTGTGATACTTAAGAAGCGTTTATTGGAGCTAGCGATTCAAAAATAGTTCCTCGGCCGACTTCAGAAGAGGGATTTCATGCCGAATACACAAGGTTGACAAAGTTTGCCCTCTACATAAGCTTTTAAAGCAAGACCGTGTTTGAATTAATTTTCAAGATCCTCATTAAGTTTTTAAGAATGAAAACGACCTTCGGCGCTTCTGCTCAATATGCAGCTATGTCGTTGCTTATATGCTCCCTAGTATGGAGTTGTGGTGGCTCTGGAGGCGCTGGAGAAACTGGCACAAACAGCACTGACACTACACAACCCAGCGATCCAATTGCCTTTTCAGCCGCGTACTCAAAGCCCGTCACTACCTACTCCCCTCCAACAAGGGGTAGCGGATATGGCAGCACTCTGAGCCCTGGGGACCTAAAGGTTCACTACAACATGCCAACACAGTTCACGGGCGCTGGGCAATCTATAGCTATCGTTGTAGCCCCGGGAACATCAAATCCCGCAAACGACCTTAACGCCTTTAGTGGTTATTACAACTTACCCCAGTGCACTCCCAACAATCCATGCTTCACCATGATTGATCTGTCCAATGGCGCAAAAGTCTTACCCAGCAATGACTGGACAGTTGAGATCGCGCTTGACACGCAATGGGCGCACGCAATAGCACCCGGAGCACAGATTATTTTGATCCAAGCCAAAACCACGAGTATGGCTGACCTGATGGCAGCCGTGCGTTTAGCTGTGACCCAAAAGAATGTTGTTGCGGTATCGATGAGTTGGGGAGCATACGAGTTTAGCAACGAGACCAGCGCAGCTTACGACGGTTTTTTTGCCCAGTACCCGAATATCGCCTTTATTGCTCCTTCGGGCGATAGTGGCAATAACGGACATAACCAAATTTATCCAGCCGCCTCCCCTTACGTCACGGCCGTGGGCGGAACTTCAATCCATAGCCTGAGCTTGCCCATTACCAACACAACTGAGACAGCGTGGTCGTTGGGGGGGGGTGGCCCAAGCATTTACGAGACGATGCCGAGCTATCAAAACAATTACTTAATCGCCTCCAATGACCTCACCGTCTTGGGCGCTAATGGTCACAGGCGGGGCATTCCTGATGTTGCTTATAACGCGGACCCCAACGTGAGTCCTCTCGCAGTGAATATCAAAGGACTGTGGTACGGGGTTGGAGGAACCAGTGAAGGCGTTCCCCAATGGGCGGGAATAATAGCGAACTTTGCGCAGTACCTTCAAACCAAAGGGACAAGTCTCCCCAAAATCTTAGCCGCCGCACACGGGCTCAACAGCGTTTTATACCAAACCAAGTTAGAACAAACCAACTCGCTCAGCTTCTTTGATGTCACATCAGGTTCCGACAATACAGGGAACGGCATATGTATATTATGTTCCGCCTCAAACGGTTACGATGATGTAAGCGGCTTAGGAATTCCAAATGTGGGTACTTTATTTGGTCACTTCTAGAAGACCACGGATCTAAAAATTCAAAGAAGTGACGCCTTGCACTGAAGTCACTTTTTGCAGATAGTCAACGATTAATTCTTCGGCAACGCTCAATATCGCAAGCCGTTGGCAAGGCTGATCGGTATTCAATCACCCTTGCAAACTCTGCTCGATCTCGGATGTTACACAGCTCGCCCGAATTATTCTTGTAGTACGAGAGCACATCCACACAGCGCCTTGAGTGAGCTACGAGTCCATAGAAGTGTCCCATTTCATGCGACAAAGTCATTTGCAGGGTATAGCTTGCATCATAACTAGGCCTCATTTCTCGTAGATTTTTAAAAACGCTAGGCGAGAGATAGAGCCTGCGCTGAGAGAGATCAGACGCGCCTATGTTGCCTTGACTCTTAATGTCATTCCAACTGATAAAGACTTCATTATTCATTAAGTAATGAGGTTGATCGCCAATGCTCGACTGAGCAGAGATTCCGCACTCTGACCATTTGTTTGATGCACGCTGAATCAATTCAGCTACCAAGTTTTCGCTAAACCAAGGGGGTGCTCCTGTTGGGTTGTAAAGAAAATTAAGACTAGCGTAAGGGACTGCTTTATCTGCTCCGTCTGTCCAAGTTGAGATCTCACCCACCGCACACTCTTTGATTTCGCCCGCCCTAGTTAAATCCAGCGCAAATACTGACTTCAAGGAAACAACAAGACCCAAGAGCGGCCCTGCAAGCCAAGAAGTACGAAATTGCATAAAATATTTTCCAATCATCACACACTAGTTATATTACATTATTGATAAAATAAATGACTGTAAACAAATCCTTTACAGGATTCTTGTGAAACCATATTATCTCACCCGTTAAACGGATGCACTTAAACACACAAAAAAATAGAACCTGACTTAAACCAATCAAATAATTATCGCATTTATAATATTCTCTTTTTTACTACACATCAAATGGCTTTACACAGCAAACAATGATGGGTTTGATTTGAGTCAATAACTGGCGTCAATTGCAGATCGACAATTTACTATCGAAACAAAAAAGAGGCTTATCATGAACGTCAATAAAACCATCTTAAGAACTGCCACCCTAGTCGCGTTAGGACTGTCAGCTATAACTATGGCTCATGCGCAACAAGACCCATACAGCCCTTGGTTGGTCCGCGCACGCGCAGTTGAGCTCAACTGGGCGAACAAACAAAATAACGGTTTGGACGCTACTAACGTTACCGCTACTAACAAAGCGATTCCTGAAGTAGATGTATCCTATTTCTTTACTAAAAACATCGCTGCAGAACTGGTCTTGACCTATCCTCAGAAGGTCAATGTCACCGTTGCGGGCAACCCTGGAACTTTGAAAGCGTTACCCCCCTCCTTGTTAGTCCAGTACCACTTTACGGATTTGGGGGCTATCAAACCTTATGTGGGTGTGGGGATGAATTACACATCATTTACATCGGTGAGTGTTCCCGCAATCCCTACAGCTAGTTTGAGTAGTAATAGTACTGGGGGTGTTGCACAGATAGGCGTGGATTACATGATTGATAAAAACTGGGGACTCAATTTTGATTTGAAATATATTCAAATCAAAACCGAGGTCTATGCAGGCGGTGCGGACAAAGGCCAATTGGCTTTGAACCCAACTGCAGCCGCCTTAGGCGTTACCTACCGCTACTGATGCGCAGGATGCTACAAACCCAAAATGGCTTGTCATTGAATTCATCAATCCTAGCAGGGTTGCAAGCTTGAGTAAGGATCAGTGAATATCAAATAATTCACATTAAAAAATGAAAACGGTTTGTGTGACTTAAGTCATACAAACCGTTTTTTTTGGGGCCAATAGATTTAAAAAGGCTTTCAGCCCTCCAAATTTTCTAGCAGCTTTCTCTTCACTTCCCTTCACTTCCAATAATCCACTGCAAGAACAAGTGAGGAGGCAAAGGGAAAGTGATGATCCCCTAGATTAGCCTTTTTTGGCGTAAGCAGAGCACCAACCTTTACCAGACACTTGTTTGCCTGCGTAGAGCGGACATCCACCAGCAGCTGAGCCTGCTGCGCCTTGGTATAAAGCACAGTTAGAACATGCTTGCCCGGCGGCAAATTTAGGGAACTTAGCCTTATCAACTTTAGAAGCATCGGCCTTATAGCCTAGAGCTGAGGCTTGGGGATCATTTTCTGCAACCATGGCCTGCGCCTGTGCTCCTGCAGCAGCAACAACAGTAGCCGTAGCAACCACGGACTGGAGCATAAAGACGCGACGATTGGTTTTCAAGGTGGAAAGGTTGTTTAAGTTCATGGTGAGTTTTTGTTTAAAAGTATGAAAGAAATCTGAACCTCTGTAATTCTACATCCATGGCAGGACTCAACTAGGGTTTACCTTGCATTCAGACCCAATTTTAAGACATGAATACCAAGGTATTAAAGTCGCCAAACTCTGAACATACACAATCGATTACTCGTTGGTCACCCCCCAAGAGGGGGCTGATCCAGCGCTAAGAGTCCATCCTGTGGGGCGCGTGCAGTAATTGAGTAAATTGAAATACAGCCGATCTGAGGCGGCAGGCATCATCATTTTTTGAAGGTATTCACGCATAGAGACTTGCTCGGATGCCCGCTCGCAGCCAAATCCTCCCCCCCTTGTTTTACTGGATGCAAAAACGACAAGGCCCGTGTCTTGAATTGCTCTCAATTTCCCCCCCATAAAGGCCAATGCACAGGCCCCCCGGCAGACCTGCCCCTGCGTCACCACGGTTTCAATGTTATAGATTCGCAGTAGTTCGCCTAAAGCCATACCATCTTTGCTGGTACCCTCAGAAGAGTTTAGGTAGACGAATGGGTAAAGTAATAGACCCGCACGGGTCTTGCATCCCTGTGCCTGGGGCAAAATATTTCGAAAGGCATCGACTGCATCCTTGTTAATAGAGCCATCAAACTCAATGTAATCCAAAAAGCCAGAGACACAATCAGGATAATTAAGAGAGAACAATTTGACTTGAAATGCCGCCCTCTCCATCTCAGTTTGCAGTGTTACCTTGTAATCTGGTAGAACAAAATCTGAGCCCATAATAGGGTGCTTGGGAACAGGAAACTCAATCGCACAGGCGCTCAGCATCAGCGCCCAAAGCAACCCCATGACGAGTCGGGGTAACATCAAATTAAGTTTTTTTTGACTATGAGAAAACATTGGTTTACGTTAAAGCAACTGTGGGGTTAATTTAACATAACTTTGTTTAAAACAAAAGCTCTTTACTCCTGCGTTTTTTAGGTCCCGGTTTAGGGCGATTTTCCTATAATTTACGTCTCAATATCGATCTTGGCATTTCAACGCGGAAGGACTCACTAATCCAATCCAAGCCAAAGATGAGAAAGCTCATTCCTCCACCCTACAGATTTACCGAACTTAGCCAAATCCCCCCCCTAAGACCATATACTCGAACGGGCAAAGGCCCAAAAAAGGCTCCTTTTGTTCGAAAATACCCAATAGCCCACTTTTTGCAATTAAAAATGTCTAATAGCCCACAAAACGATACCACTGCTTTGCGATTTTGGCGTAAGGACCAGATTGTTCAACTTACAAATGTCCATCCATCAAGAACGCTTTTGCAAACTTTCAGAGAAGATTTGAAGTGCACGGGAACCAAAGAAGGCTGCGGCGAGGGGGATTGCGGGGCCTGCACGGTGGTGATAGCGGAACTTGAAAATGAGGAGCTTCACTTTAGAGCTGTCAACAGCTGCATCAGACCTGCCCACTCTGTCAATTCCCTTGCAGTTTGGAGTGTTGAGGATTTGGTGGCAGAGGACGGCTCGCTACATCCGGTACAAAATGCCATGCTTCATGCCCACGCCTCGCAGTGCGGATTTTGTACACCTGGGTTTGTGATGAGCCTTTTTGCCATGTATCAGAATTACACCGCCAAAGGAAAAGCCATCGATAGACAACTGGCTCAAACTGAACTTGCGGGCAACCTTTGTCGTTGCACGGGCTACAGACCGATACTTGACGCAGCCATGAATCTATCCAACTTTGAGTGTCACCCGTCGCTTAAAGTCGATCACCATATTGTGAAACAAAAATTAGAATCTTTGGCTACGTTAACAATCGAGGAGTCACGCCGTAATAATCCTCCAACGCTTTACAGCGCAAAGAGTTTAAAAGCCAAAAAACTGGAAACAAATACCGCTTACCTACAACCCCAGTCCTTGCATGACCTTTTGGAGATACGGCAAAAATCTCCACTTTCGCAACTTGTTGCGGGGGCGACGGACGTCGGGCTATGGATTACAAAGCATTTCAAAAACTTTGATTCAATCATTGACCTCACACAAGTCCAAGAGCTTCGCCGAATTGAGGAATACCCACACCACATCGCTATTGGGGCGGGTGTAAAGGTGGAACAGGCATTTAGCGCACTACTTAAGGACCGCCCCCAATTGAGAGCGTTTGCGGAGCGTTTTGCGGGCTTGCCCATTAGAAACTCCGCTACGTTAGGGGGTAATATCGGTAACGGCTCCCCTATTGGGGATAGCATGCCAATGCTAATCGCACTTGGATCCAGCGTTGTGTTGATGCGCATGGACAAGGGCCACATCCGTCACCGCGAAGTTATGTTGGAGGACTTTTACACTGGCTACAGAACCAGCACCCTAAAACCAACGGAGGTCATTTGTTGGATTAAAGTTCCTAAGCCTCAAAGCAATGAGGTATTTAGAGCCTACAAAATCTCAAAACGATTTGACGATGATATTTCAGCCGTTTGTTTGTGTATCAATCTATCGGTTTCAAATGGGACGATTACTTTTGCAAGTATTGGTGCAGGGGGCGTTGCAGCAACGCCGGCCAAGGCCCGTATGACCGAAGAAGCACTAACGGGGCAGGCGTTTAATATGCACTCCTTCAAAAAGGCTCAAATAGTATTAGCCGATGAGTTTCAACCCTTATCGGATATGCGGGCAAGTGCCGCATACAGAAAGCACATACTTGAGAGCCTTGTGCAGCGATTTGCGATTGAGACGCTTTACCCAGAGACCACAACGCAGTCCTTGCAACATTCAAATGAAGTTACCCCTTTCTGGGTTGATTTGGCAAATGTCAATGCTAGCGCAATTGAGTTGCGCACACCCATTCACCCATAACGCTATGTGCTGAAAGAATAGCCCACCGCCCTAATTTAAGCCCTTTCAAATCTATTTATCAATAAAACCCAAGTAGGCGCTAGTAACAAATATGTCCACTTCTACCAATCTATCGCAGACGAGTGCAATGGGTAAATCTCACTTTCATGAAAGCGCAAGAGCCCAAGTCAGTGGCAGCGCAATCTACGTTGACGATATTACGGAGATTAAGGGAACTCTTTACGCGGCTCCTATCTTGAGTAAAGTGGCACATGGCCGAATTAAAAGCATAAATACCAAAGTAGCTCTTAGCTCAATCGGCGTCACTGGAGTCGTCACCGCTGCCGATATAAGGGGCGATAAACTGTTGGCCAACTTCGCCCATGATGAGCCCATCTTTGCTGTTGATAATGTGCGCCATGTGGGACAAGTCATTGGACTTGTTGTAGCAGACTCTGTGATGCACGCCAGGAGCGCAGCCCAAAAGGTTGTGTGCGACATTGAAGAACAAACACCGGTGATCACCATACAAGAAGCTATTGCATTAAAAAGCTTTGTCCTTCCCCCAGTGCATGTGAAACGAGGTGAACCGTTTGAGGCAATTAAGCAATCAGAACACACGCTAAGCGGAAAATTAGAAGTCGGGGGACAAGAACACTTTTATTTGGAAGGTCAAATTGCATATGCAATTCCCTTAGAGCAGTCCCAGTGGTTGATTCACTCAAGTACACAGCACCCCGGTGAGGTTCAGCACTGGGTCGCGCACGCACTCGGTATCGATTTAAATGCTGTGCGAGTGGAGTGCAAAAGGATGGGCGGCGGTTTTGGGGGTAAGGAAACCCAGGGGGGCCACCTGGCGGTGTGGGCCACTCTTGCTGCCAACAAATTCAAGCGTCCCGTCAAGATGAGGCTTGACCGAGATGAGGATTTTCTCATCACTGGCAAGCGCCATCCTTTTTACTATGAATACACAGTTGGCTTCAATGACGCAGGAATGATGAAGGGGCTTGAATTGATGCTCGCGTCTAACTGTGGTTTCAGTGCCGACCTGTCTGGTCCAGTTGCAGACCGCGCAGTCTTTCACGCCGACAATGCTTATTTTCTAGAACATGTCAATATCACCTCCTACCGGTGCAAAACCAATACCCAAAGTCACACCGCCTTTAGAGGATTTGGTGGACCACAAGGCATGATCGTGATTGAGCACATCATGGGAGAGATTGCGCGGGAACTGGAACTAGACCCGCTTGCGGTCAGAATGATTAATCTTTATCAGCCTAGTACCGCTGGCAAGCGCTGCGTAACGCATTACCAAATGAGCGTTGAGGATAATATTCTTGAGCCCTTAATCGATAAGCTGGTGGCAAGCTCCAATTACCTGCGACGCAGAGAAGAGATCACGCAGTGGAACGCCGTGAATGCGCTCATAAAACGCGGCATCGCCCTCACCCCTGTTAAGTTTGGAATATCCTTTACAGCGACCTTATTCAATCAAGCTGGAGCGTTGGTGAACGTCTATACAGACGGCAGTGTGCAAGTCAATCACGGCGGAACTGAAATGGGTCAAGGTCTGCACACGAAAGTTGCTCAAATAGTAGCAGGTGAACTGGGCATTGATTTAGATCAGATTCGCGTGACAGCTACGGATACAAGCAAAATACCCAATGCTTCTGCAACAGCTGCGTCCTCGGGTTTTGATTTGAATGGGCGAGCTGCTCAGTACGCAGCGCGTCAAATCAAAAACAATCTAGCCGCTTTTGTTAGCGGATTGGATCAATGCGGAGCAGGTGCCGTGGTATTTGAGGACTCGCTCATCAAAACTCCCCACACCAATCGCCCCTTCAAGGAGGTCGTTCAACTAGCCTATGCAAACAGGATTCAACTTTGGAGCGATGGCTTTTACAGAACTCCAAAAATTCACTATGACAAGACCACTTTAACAGGCAGGCCTTTTTACTATTTCACCTATGGCGCTGCTTGTACAGAGGTTGCAGTGGACACCTTAACGGGTGAAAGCCGTGTGATTGCAGTTGATATTTTGCAAGATGTGGGCAAAAGTATCAATCCCGCGATCGACTTAGGTCAGATTGAAGGAGGATTCATTCAGGGTATGGGATGGTTGACAAATGAGGAGCTCGTCTGGAACGCTCAGGGTAAGCTGACCACCCACGCACCCAGCACCTACAAGATTCCAACAACGGGTGACATACCTAAGCATTTCGTCGTGAATCTTTGGCAAGAACCGAATCTAGAGGATAACGTCTTTGGTAGCAAGGCCGTTGGAGAGCCTCCGTTTATGCTTGCCATTAGCGTTTTTGAGGCCTTGAAAGAGGCCGTAAGCGCTGGACTAGAGGACAAGATGCTTGAGAAAAAAAGAATTGAGCTCCAAGCACCCGCAACGCCAGAGCGTATTTTGCGCGCGATGCGTGCTATTTAAGGGTCAACCGTATTTAAAAATACTATTTCTCTTACCAGCGCTACCCTACTCGCCAGAGTCAACTGTCATGCTTTGACGTGGACCCACAATGGTCTTACATGTTCAAATGAACCTGAAATTTAGACTCAGCTTCATCTAAACACTCAAAAAATATGTGTGAGCAATGGATTTCGTGCTTAGAACATGCAAGTTATACGTTGCATGAATGACCCCTTTAAAGATTATTCTTATTCAATGATGTGGGACGGGACAACCACTTGCATGTTGATCAAGCTGAAATTTGTGAAACTTAATCACCCTTGACTTAGATCAAACCCAACCCAGTTTAGATCTGTAAAGTAAGACTTACATAAAGAGTTAGGCAAGGGAGATCAGCCCTTTGGAGATAAGTTCATGCACCAATCACTACAAATTATTAGACAAGAACATGCCTCGCTCTCAGCAATGTTGCAATCCATGAGCTTAATGGTCAAGCGGGGTCCAGAGGATAACGAGGAATTATTCTTCAAAGTCCTGAGGGCGATGATGTTCTATATTGATGAATTTCCCGAAAAGCAACACCACCCCAAAGAATCAACTCTACTGTTTCCATTTGTAAGAGAGCGATCACCCCAGATCAAGGATTTGATCGATAAGTTAGAAATTGACCACAAATACGGCGAATACAAAATTAGAGAACTTGAGCACCTACTCATCGCTTGGGAAATGTTGGGCGATAAGAAGAGAGATGAATTCGACCACTTCTCAAATCAGTATATTAATTTTTATATGCAGCATATGCAACTTGAAGAGAACCTTATCCTCCCGCAGGCATTAAAAGTACTCAGCGAAAAAGAATGGGCGATTTTGGATGAGGAATTTTCACTCAATTTCGATCTACTTGGACCCGACTCTCCCAGAAAATCCGAATACGATCAATTGTTTACGTATATCACTCAGATTACTCCAGCCCCTATTGGCTTTGGAAATTCTTGATACAAGCTCGGAAAATATTTACTACACTATGAAAAACGAGAGCTCTAGCGTTTACTGCCCAGCAATTGAAAAGTACGTTCATACTGCGCAAAGCTTTGAAGAATGCATCATACAGGGGGCTTGTTACGAGGAGAATTCTTGTCCATACATAGACCAATTTACCCCCATGAACAAGGCGTCTGTGGACAATTTAAAATTCTTGATGGCCCGAATAAATAAAACTTCGTGAGAGAATAAGCATCAGTAAATTGAGATCCCTGTTCCTTGTGATAAAGGCGAGCCATGACCACTTTCAACATAAAAATTAGCGGCAAAGAGTCCCATAAAACCACATCCTCCATTGCCAAGATCCTAAGAGCTTTGGATGCTCGTTATTTCAAGGGCGATCCCGAATCATCACTTATTTTGGTCGAATACATAGACAGAGGTAACTGGGTTACTCATAACACCTTGCTAAGCGATCAATCCAGTAGTTGTTTGCTAATGAGCGTCTTCTTAGCAGATAGCAACACCATAAACGAGACCGATAAAACTGAGTTTATAAAAGAGACTTTCTTACAATTTAACCATTTACTAGGTGATTTGCACAAAAACAGCTACATCACCATTCAACAGTACAACGCAAGTTCTTACGGTAAGAATTCCAAACAAGCTCAATAGTTCTAACGTTTTACAAATGTTTTGAAGTTGCAGGCGTCTCATCCACTTTGCCTAGGCAGTGAGTACAATCGCCTCCTGGGCTGCCACCCTACCCTCGTCGGTTGGGACAACCCAGATCTGTACCGCGCTGGTGGGCTGACTTATTAACAAAGCCTGATCTTGTGTTGCAAGTTGATTAAGTTTTTCGTCAATCAAGACCCCAAGCCAAACCAACTGTTGACACACATCACGCCTTAAAACGCTATCATGCTCGCCTATCCCGCCAGAGAAGCAAATAAGATCAATACCGCCCAATACGGCGCATAAAGCACCCAACTCTTTAACTACACGGTGCGTGAATAGCTCTAGCGCAAATACCGCATTAGGGTCTTGACTTGCTCTTAAAGTTCGGACATCTGCACTTAGACCCGAAACCCCACACAAGCCGCTTTTCTTGTACAAAGAAGTTTCTATTTCTCTAGCACTCCAGCCCTGATCCATCAGGTACAAAAGAACACCTGGATCTATAGATCCACTTCTTGTACCCATCATTAGTCCATCCAGTGCAGAAAATCCCATTGTCGTTGCAACACTCTTTCCTGCATTTGTTGCACAAAGACTGGCGCCGTTACCCAGATGCGCCAAAATCGCCTTACCTTTGGATTTACCCGTTAATTCACCCAACCTTTGGGTTATGTATTGATAGGACAGACCGTGAAAGCCGTATCGTTTTATCCCCGCATCCGTTAATTTTTGCTCAACAGCGAAGGTTGTTTCCAACTTTCCAAGCGTCGTATGAAAACTCGTGTCAAAACATGCCACTTGTGTCGTCTTTGGGAAGGAGCGAACAAAGGACTTAATACCTGCGATATTATGAGGCTGATGAAGTGGAGCAAGTGGGTTTAAAGTACTAAGCTGTGCGAGCACCTCAGGGGTCACAACCACACTAGATTTGTATAAGGATCCACCGTGCACGACTCTGTGTGAGATTGCACTCAATGATCTCTTTAAATTAAGCTGCTGCCCCAGACTCTCGTCTATCAAGCCTTTGAGCACGTTGATTGCTTCATCAAAGGGGTCAGCTCCCGCCTGCAAAGCAATTTCAAGGGTTACAGCTTTCGCGCCTTGATAGGTATATTTTAGAATTGCCACTCTAGAATGAGTAAGGGCTAAGTCCTGTGTGCCTTCCCAAGCTTCAAGGCGCTCGAACTGCCCTATCAATAAGGGGTCACCAAGAAGCTTTGTGTCAAGCGGATAAAGCGCAAACTTCAGGCTTGAAGAGCCTGCATTGACGGATAAAACAGCCATAATTTACGATAAATAAATCGATTAAATAATTAATTAAAGGGGATGCTTACGGTAATGATGGGCACACAGTTTCGCCAACAGCGCTGAAGCGATCCTGGTATTTGCGCTATCAGCTCTACTGGTCAAAGCAATAGGTACGCGTGAACCCAATACAATGCCGCACGCTGTCGCCCCCCCCAAATACTCGAGTTGCTTAGCCATCATGTTGCCTGATTCCAAATCGGGTGCAAGCAAGATATCAGCCTGACCAGCTACAGATGACTGAATGTGCTTGATTTGTAAGGCATGAGGTGAGACTGCATTATCAAATGCAAGCGGGCCATCTAATATCGCACCCGTTATTTGCCCTCTGTCAGCCATCTTACAAAGTGCAGCCGCGTCTAAAGTAGAGGGCATCCCCATATTTACTGTTTCAACTGCCGCCAAAATTGCAACGCGTGGGAGTGCTCCACCAAGGATTTCACACAGAGATATGGCATTTTGAACGATATCTTTTTTCTCCATGAGGTTGGGTGAAATATTCAACGCCGCGTCGGTGATGAATAAAGGCTTTGAATACATGGGCACGTCAAACCTAAACACATGAGACATCCGCCTAGCGGTTCGTAGTTTGGTTTGGACTAAAACAGCATGAATGACCTCGTCCGTGTGAAGGCTCCCCTTCATCAAGCACTCCACCTCACCACTTGACGCCAACTCTGCGGCCAACGCGGCTGAGGCATGACTGTGGGGGGTGTCCTTGAACTGAACACCCTCTAAGTTAATCCCGAATTGCTCGGCAAGTTCTTGCACTCGCCTTTGCGGACCCACCAAAATTGCTTTTATCAAACCCGCCCGGTGGGAGTCAATTGCGCCCCTTAGCGAATCCTCATCACAAGGATGAACGACAGCGCAACTCACGGGATCCAACGCCGCCCCCAAACTAAGGAGCTCTTTATGCCTAGTCTCAGGGTTGAAGAGGGTAATGTGCGAGGCCTGAACTCTTGGCATCTTGAGAGCTTGGGTGGGCGCCAAAACTTTAGCA
>CAIKNE010000045.1 GCA_903828695.1 uncultured Burkholderiales bacterium
CCCGTGTGACCGTCATTCCTCTGGGCCGTGGGTCGCCCACACGGCTCGATGCTACCCACCCGACAACTCCGCGGACCACATCATCGTTGGCCTATTCGGTATTGCTGCGCGCAGAGATTGCCCGTTTCACCCGCCGTTTAAGGTTACCCTCAAACGCCGACTCGTCTCTGTTGCTCTAATCCTCACCTCACGGTGGAGAGGCGTTACCTCCTGCGCTGTCCTTTGCAGTCCGGACGTTCCTCCAGTGCGGCGTTTCCCCCATTGCACCAGCGACGGCCTAGCGAACTTCACTTGTGCATTATCGCCAATCTAAGCACTTTTATCCACCAACAGTTCCACACTTGACTTGGATTGTTCAAATTCAAGCACCGAACAGCATCAACTTAGGCCTCCAACAACGATAATAGAGCCCTTGCATTCATCTACTCTTCACTTTGCTCGATCACTACGAGCCAGTTGCCATGATTCGAATCAGCGAACTTCGCCTACCCCTAGAGACCACGCCTAACGAGCTTGCAGAGCACCCGGACCAGGGCATACGCCCGCCTTACTTGGTCCCTATCATCTGCAAGACTCTGTCCCTACAAGAGACTGATATTGATCATTGGCGCGTTTTTAAAAGAAGCTTTGATGCACGCAAATCAAAAATATCAGTGGTCTACATTCTTGATGTTGCCCTGAAAAACCCAGGTGAAGAGCCAGCGCTCATTCACCGTCTCAATCTAGAGCGTTTAAACCCTCTTCGCATTCAAGCCACCCCTGATATGCGCTGGCTCCCGCCCTTGCCCATAGAAGCGGACCACAGCTCCAACCCCGAGGGCCTAAAGTCTAAAGTGATCAACGGGGACAGTTCACCAAGCAGTCTCGAGATGAAGCTTCACCACGGACCCAAAGCAGCTTCTCACCATTTGCGTCCAGTGGTAGTAGGTTTTGGGCCTTGCGGCATTTTTGCTGCACTGGCCTTGGCTCAGATGGGACTGCGACCCATTGTGCTGGAGCGCGGCAAAAAGGTCAGAGAACGCACAAAAGACACATGGGGTCTTTGGCGCAAATCTGTCTTGAATGTTGACAGTAACGTTCAGTTTGGTGAAGGCGGTGCTGGGACTTTCTCAGACGGTAAGCTCTACAGTCAAATCAAAGATCCGAGGTTCCTGGGTCGAAAGGTGATTGAAGAGTTCGTTAAAGCAGGCGCTCCCGAGGATATTTTGTACGCTGCTCACCCCCACATTGGCACCTTCAAACTGGTGAAGGTCGTGGAGAACTTGAGAGCGCAGATCGAGGCCCTGGGCGGAGAGGTACTCTTTCAACAACACGTCTGTGATCTCATTGTCGACACTCAAAACTTAGATGGAAAAGCGATCAGAGCGGTCAAAGGACTCATAGTCCAAGACCTGCAAACAGGCACATGCAAAGAGCTTTTGGCAACACAAGTCATCATGGCTTTGGGGCACAGCGCACGCGATACCTTCCTGATGCTCTTCAACCAAGGGGTTGCTATGCAGGCTAAGCCGTTCTCAGTTGGCTTTAGGATCGAGCATCCACAAGGCGTGATTGACCGAGCACGCTGGGGCCAGCACGCCGGTAATCCGCTCCTCGGGGCAGCTGATTACAGGCTCGTGCACCACGCCAGCAACTCTCGTACTGCCTACAGCTTTTGTATGTGCCCTGGGGGCACCGTTGTCGCAGCAACATCTGAAGCGGGGCGGGTTGTCACTAACGGGATGAGTCAGTACTCCAGAAACGAGAGAAATGCGAATGCAGGGATCGTGGTAGGTATTGAGCCTAGTGACTATCCCACAGATCCTGCTCTGTTTGAATCAACCCTTGGCGCGGGCTACAAGGCTCATACCAACAGGGCTGGATACACGCATCCACTTGCAGGCATTGTTTTACAAAGAGAGCTCGAGTCCCGCGCTTATGTGCTCGGAGGATCCACCTACAAAGCACCCGCTCAGCGTTTAGATGATTTCTTAAAAGCCACGCCCTCAAAGGATCTGGGCTCTGTACTCCCGTCCTATCAACCCGGAGTTACGCTCACAGATCTTGGACCTGCACTTCCCCCTTACGCAACCCAGGCACTCAGAGAAGCCTTACCCGCATTTGCACAACAGGTAAAAAGTTTTGATTTGCCCGATGCCGTGCTAACCGGAGTAGAAACCAGAACATCCTCTCCACTTCGTATTGAACGAAACGCTGACTTTGAGAACCCAGCGCTCGAGGGCTTATACCCAGCAGGTGAGGGAGCAGGATTCGCAGGCGGGATATTATCAGCAGGCGTGGACGGGCTCAAAGTTGCTGAGGCTGTAGCCAAAAAATACAAAACAGCGCTTGGTATTTAGCTCGGCTGGTTGCTTACTCTAAACACATTTGTGTTGTTGTAAAAATCTGCTCTCTCATTATCTGCCCACCACCCTGGTATGCCAAGCACTTGTATAGGCGTAAAGGGCTTGTGCGCCCAGTTGAGTTCCCCTATACGGCTTGATAGCCAACTATCAAGCTGCAATTCAGTAGCGTCTAGGGGCACTTTCCATCTTAAGACATGCCCAGTGATGCTGGGGCGGGGCGTGATGAGTTTCTCTAGCAATGCGTGTCCAAAAATCCATACTTTTGCATCACTCCAAAGCGCTCTGTGCTCTATAAACAAAGCTTTCCAGTCTTTGCGCTCGAGCGCCTCCCAGATTCTGCCGTCCGCTTGGAGCAAGATACCGTTTTCATCAAAAACAGTTAATGCATCCCTTATTGCTCCTCTGATAGGGGGTGACTCTTTGCGAGGCGTTTCTTCTTTATTTATTGAACCAGTCTCAAGTTGACTTCTAGTGACTTCAGCTGACTGCAAGGAAAGCATAGCTGCTTTGGTTTTAGGAAACTTAATCCAACTCAGGCCATTAAAGAAATCATGAAGGTTTGGGCGGGTCGGAATACTTTTACTTTGATCAATGAAAGTTTCGTAGGTAAAGTGCCCCTCTAACTTACTTTGATCAACAAATTGGAATTCAAGCTCGCCCTTGAATTTATTGAGTAATTGAACAAGTCCATGATCCTCATTTAAAGTGGTCTCACCTGCAACTCTGCAGTCATTAATCGCTTTACAAAGCGGTCGAGCGAGCGGGCTCCAGCCCTCTAGCCAGGGCTTATTCCAATCTATTCGGGCGGTGAAATCAGAATCAGACAAATTATTATTTAGTGAATTTAAGGACGAAGTGCATCGCTGACTAAACGTTAAGTAGCTGTGAATATCTGGTTTTACTTCGGGATCAGTGTCAAACCGAATCTCTTGCCAGTCTTTAAAACTTTTAGACTGTCTTTATGTTGAGCACCACAACCCACGTGCAGAAAACTTTTAATTGATTAATTTAAGTTTAATGTAAATGGAATTTTTAAACGACGAATCGCCACTGAAGTGACTCACCCGCTCTAAGTGGAATGAGTTTGGCGTTTCCAAAAGCGAGTGACTCAGGCATCTGACAACTCTCGCGGCGAAGGGTAATTTTTCCCACGTTCCTAGGCAGTCCGTAAAAGTCTGCTCCATTAAAACTTGCAAATGCCTCAAGCTTATCCATTGCGCCTACAGCGTCAAACGCCTCAGCGTAAAGCTCCATAGCGCTAAAAGCTGTATAGCAACCTGCACACCCGCTGGCGTGCTCTTTAAGATGAGCAGCGTGAGGCGCGCTGTCTGTACCTAAAAAGAATTTAGAGCTCCCACTTGTTGCGGCCTTCACCAGCGCTAATCGGTGTGTCTCTCTTTTTAAGACAGGTAGGCAGTAATAGTGCGGGCGAATACCGCCCGTAAAGATGGCGTTACGGTTGTAAAGCAAATGATGCGCGGTAATAGTCGCTGCAAGGTGTGAGTCCCCGTCCTGCACGTACTGAGCAGCCTCCAGGGTTGTGATGTGCTCAATCACGATTTTGAGCTCAGGAAAATCTTTACGGATCGCTACCAAGTGCTTATCAATAAAGACAGCCTCCCTGTCAAATAAGTCTACAGATGGGTCGGTGACCTCTGCATGAATCAAAAGAGGCATGCCAAGTCGCTGCAATGCCTCGAGCGCTGGATAGGTTTTGCGAATATCGGTGACGCCTGAATCACTATTGGTAGTGGCCCCAAAGGGGTAAAGCTTGACAGCCACCACGCCCGCAGCGTGAGCCCGCTCCAACTCTTGAGGGGCAGTGGTATCGGTCAGGTACAGAGTCATCAGGGGCTCAAAACTAGAGACCTTGTTTTGATCAGGATGATTGGACGCAGCCAAAGCACTCAGGATTCGTCCCTTGTAAGCCAATGCCTGCTCCGTAGTTGTGACAGGGGGTTTTAAATTAGGCATCACAACGGCGCGCCCGAACTGGAAGGCCGTGTGTGCTACTACTCGCTCAAGCGCCTCCCCGTCCCTTAAATGCACATGCCAGTCGTCTGGTCTTGTAATCGTAATCTCAAAAGGCTTCTGGTCAAGGGATGCAGACATAAACGGTATTGGCTCTAAGGTGACTATAGGGATTGACGGATTAATGCTGGAGTATTTTCGCTAAAAACTCTTTTGTTCGCGTCTGACGGTTCTCGGGGTGATTGAAGAACTCATCACTTGTGCAGTCCTCCAAAATTTTTCCGCCAACATCCATGAAGATCACCCTGTCGCTCACTTTTCTTGCAAAACCCATCTCATGAGTCACGCAGATCATAGTCATCCCCTCTTTGGCCAGACTGACCATGACATCGAGCACCTCACCCACCATCTCGGGATCCAAAGCGGATGTGGGCTCATCAAAGAGCATGACGACCGGATCCATACACAAAGCTCTTGCGATTGCAACACGCTGTTGCTGACCTCCTGAGAGTTGTCCAGGGAATTTATCCTTGTGTGCAGTGAGTCCAACACGCTCCAAATAACGCAGTCCCTGGGCCAATGCGTCCTGCTCAGACCTACCCAGCACCTTTACCTGTGCAAGGGTTAGGTTCTCAGTGACGCTTAGATGGGGAAACAACTCAAAGTGTTGAAAGACCATACCCACTCTTGACCTGAGTTTAGGGAGTTGAGTGCTGGGATGGTGAACGCTCACGTCTTCCACAAAAATCTCACCTTCTTGGATTGGCTCCAGTGCATTAATGGTTTTTATGAGCGTTGATTTCCCCGAACCAGACGGGCCACAAACCACCACAACTTCGCCTTTCTTGATAGTGGTTGAGCACTGGTTCAGGACTTGAACGGGTCCATACCACTTGGAAACATTTTTAAGTTCAATCATCTCTAACCTTATTGAAATACTTAATGGAAATAGTGAATTACGTTATTCAACCCATCTATACACAAGACCGGTTAATGCTCACCTGATAATTGAGATTCTTGCTTGAATCCTCTTAACCCAAGTTGACAGGGAGAAACAAATGACAAAGTACACAATGGTTGCAAGCAAATAGGCCTCCTCAGGACGCCCGTAAATCTTACCTGCGGTCACAAAGCCTTTGAGGAGATCATAAGCACCAATTGCGTAGACGAGGGAGGTGTCTTGAAACAGCACAATCGTCTGGGTTAGCAGCACAGGCAGCATGTTCCTAAAAGCCTGGGGGAGCACAACAAGCTTCATGTTTTGAGCGTAGGTCATACCCAGTGCCTGAGCGGCCATGACCTGTCCTTTGGAGATGGACTGAATACCTGCGCGCATGATCTCACTAAAGAAAGCCGCCTCAAAAGCAATGAAAGTGATGAACGCTGAGGTCTCAGCCCCTATAGAGTGACCAATCAAAGTCGGCATTAGGAGGAAGAACCACAAGATCACCATGACAAGCGGTATGGAGCGCATACCGTTTACATACACCACAGCAATCCAAGATAGTGTTTTACTGCTTGATAACCGCATTAAAGCAAGCAAAGTCCCAAGGACTATCCCGCCAATCGTGGATCCGATGGTGAGCTCAGTGCTGAAGTAAAGCCCCTTCAATACGAATTTACTGATGATATCGG
This sequence comes from uncultured Burkholderiales bacterium, assembly GCA_903828695.1. Lineage (GTDB taxonomy): Bacteria > Pseudomonadota > Gammaproteobacteria > Burkholderiales > Burkholderiaceae_C > Limnohabitans. Next base: position 5,952 of record CAIKNE010000045.1, read on the forward strand.
AACTAAAAAAACTAAGGTCTAGGCCGCCCATATCAGTGTCCCCCGCCTATTGAAGGGAGTGTGTTGGCATTGTTGGTATTGTTGGCATGGGCCCCTGGTCCGTTAGTACCTTTGGAGTTTGCAGAACTGGTACCCGGTATCTGCAGATGGCGCTCAAGAGCAGCCATGAGCCGGTTAACTGCGAAGGCAGATACTGCATAAAGCATCGTCACAGCCAAATAAATCTCAATACCCCTGGAGGTTTCCTCCTGAGCTTGCATTGCAAACATAGTGAGCTCTGGGATAGAGACAGCAAAAGCAACCGATGAATTTTTAAGTAAGTTCATTGACTCACTGGTGAGCGGGGGCAGAATAATTCTGAGTGCCATGGGCAATATGACGTAGCGGTAGCTCTGAAGAGGAGTGAGCCCCATAGCAAGGGCCGCCATTCCCTGCCCTTTGGGAAGCGCGTTGATACCGGCTTTTACTTGCTCCGCAATACGAGAGGATGTAAAAAAACCCAGAGCCAAAACAACCAGGACAAACCCAGACCATTGCTGCATGGAGTTGAAGATCTTGGGGAGTACAAAGTACCAAAGAAATACTTGAACCAAGATAGGAATATTGCGAAATACCTCGACCCAAATATTACCAGCCATTACAGCCAATGGATATTTAGTAAAAGTGCGAAGCGTTCCTACAACAAATCCAATGCTCACTGAGAGCACCCAGGCGCAGGCCGCGACACTCAGTGTCCAACCCCAAGCCTGGATGATCCACTCGAGGTAAGTGCGACCACTGCCGTCATCGTTTAAGAAGACTTGCCAATCCCAACTCATACCTTAACTCCAATCCATACAATCATAAGGGTCATCAGCATTATTTGGATCCAGTAAGAATTTTTTAATGTCCTTACTCAAAGATAACAGCAAGCATTAAAGCGAGGGTTACCGCAAGGATAACAAAATTAGCTCAAAGAAGTCAAAGGAAAAATCCTTTGACTCAAGTTCAGCTCTACCAGCATCTCTCGCAACCTAAACTCACAATCCACACCGGATGTGAGTCTGGTTCGCAAAAGCTTACTTTATTTTTTCGCGTAATCTTCAGCCGGCTTGTCATTCAAATTAGCCCAAGCTGCCTTAGTTGTCTCACTCAAAGGCAGTCCTACGCGAGTGTTCTTAGGGGGAATAGGCTGCATGAACCATTTATCGTAGAGCTTGGCCAAATCACCTGATTTGACCAAATCACGCACGGTGTTATCTGCGAGCTTTTTAAATGCTACATCATCTTTTCTGACCATAATGGCGATTGGCTCAACAGAGAGAACTTCGCCTACGATTTTGAAATCAGCAGGGTTTTTAGCATTGGCAATATTACCAGCCAGAATCTGGCCATCCATCACAAATGCATCTGCACGACCTGATTCGAGCATAAGGAAGCTCTCAGCGTGGTCTTTGGCATAGATCTCTTTAAAGTCAATATTGGCAGCGCGCTCGTGCTTGCGCAGATGCTGCACTGAAGTCGTGCCAGTAGTTGTAACCACGTTTCGACCATTTAACTGATCGATTGAGGTAATACCTGAATTGGCTTTTACAGCCATACGGACTTCTTCAACATAAGTTGTCACGACAAAGGCAACGTCCTTTTGACGCGCAAGGTTGTTGGTGGTGGAGCCGCATTCAATATCAACTGTGCCGTTTTGAACTAGGGGAAGACGGTTTTGGGAAGTGACGGGTAAATATTTGATTTCTAATTTTTTGCCGATTGCTTTCTCAAGATTGGCAATGATGCGCTGACAAATTTCATAATGGTATCCAGCGTAGTTACCGTCCCCTAGTGTGTAGGATAGTGCTCCAGAAGAGTCGCGGACGCCCATTGTCACAAAGCCACTGGCTTTTGACTTTTCCAAAGTATCTGCGCTCTCAGCGGATGCATTGGAAATGCCCATACATAAGAGTGCCATCGTAAGCGGAACTAGTAGATGCTTTTTCATATTTACTCCAGAGGATCGGGGTTATTTTGTTTCACACGCGCACAATCTTAACAGACCATTTCAGTAGTTTTTATAGTGGATTGTGAGAGCAGTTGACTTAAATATGTGTGAAATGCAGCGATGTTTTTATTAAATCACGTTATTAGTAATGCATGAAGTTAACATGTGTTCTGCTGATTTAACGTTAGGGTGCACTGCCAATCCACCTTAGCATGCTAAGCATTCAAGACCAGTAAATCTATCCACAACCCCCTTTTTGATTAATCCAGATTGTCTAATCTCTTAACAACAAGCACTGACTCTTTGAGGTGGTTCCAAGCGTTGAAGCTGGAGACTTATTACTACTTTAGAGGTATAAACGTCAAAAACATGTGTGTTCAACATATAAATTTGTAATCTAAATATATAGGAAATGTCCCATATTTGTCCTATTGACAGGACAATATAACATCTGCAACATGTCGGTCAATGAACGCAAACCTACCCCTGCCCAAATACCACCAAATTTATCTGGTGTTGCGAGAGCAATTGATCGAGGGTGCTTATAGAGACGGATTGCCTGGAGATTTCTCTTTAATGCGTCAATTTGGGGTGGCTCGGATCACGGTCAGAAAGGCACTTTCTCAACTTGTTGATGAAGGTCTCATCATCAGAGAGCCTGGAAAAGGAACCAAAACTGTCACACCCAGTAGATCAAATCAAAGTTCAGCCAAATCACAAGTCCAGGTCAAACAAGCCAAGCTGAGCGGATTGCTTGAGAACCTAGTGAGCATGGGTTTGAACACCCAGGTAAAGGTGTTATCGGTTCAAATCCTTAATCCCCCGGAAGAAGTTTGTAACGGCTTGCAAATAGCTTCTTATGAGACAGCGCAAAAAGCAGTCCGAGTTCGCTCAACTGAGGACGGTCCACTCTCTTACATCACAACTTGGGTGCCCGCAGATATTGCTAAAAATTTTGGCAAAAGTGAGCTTGAAAAAAAACCTATCCTACTGTTGCTCGAAGAAGCAGGCGTTAATGTGGCTAGAGCCGAGCAAGCCATCACCGCAAAACTGGCTGACTCCGTAGTTGCCAAACACCTGGACGTCCAAGTCGGCTCTGCTTTGTTAGCGGTCAAGCGAGTGATTTACGACGAACATGATCGCCCGCTTCAATGGTTATCGGGGTTGTACAGACCCGATAGGTATGAGTATCGGATGCAG
>CAIKNE010000046.1 GCA_903828695.1 uncultured Burkholderiales bacterium
CATTTAACCCCCCTTTCCACATCTGTTATGCGATAATCGTTATTATCGCATAATGATTATTGAGTTAAAATACCTTATATGCAAAAAAATCTTGGCGAATTTAATGCCTTATTACTCACTCAACCAAAAATTAAAGTTAGTCCTGTTCCGCAGGCCACGGCCTCGAAGCATGCAAAATATTCAATATCCGTAGGCCAAATAACGCCAGAGGTGGTACTAAGCTCCATTGAGTTGCTAGAGGGAAATCAACTCCGAGCCATGGACGCCATCCATATCGCCTGCGCTAAAACCCTAGGCGTTGACCTTTTTGTTTCCGCAGATCACCGTCAACTACGTGCCGCCGATCACTGCGGATTAAAAACAGCGGACGTTTCCTGACAGGATGCCCCAAATCACCAACGTCACCCTAGAGCCAGCAACCTACACAAAGCTCGACTTTGTGGGGCTTCGCGCCTGGGTGATGGGGGTGTCCGTTACTAAAATCGAGTCCCTTTACTACTCCGAGGACTCCCCCCAAGTCGTCTACGGCCTTGAGAAGCACTTTAAGAAGATGCTGGACGACTTGGTCATCAGGGCAATGGTCGCCAACCCCCATATTGCCGACTCTCTGAGGAAGGCACATTCTGGAGGACGCCTAACCGAGGGGGCTCTCAAGGTCATTTACGAGCTTTCTCAGCAAAAAACCACCAAAGACCCCCTTCCAAGCGACCCCGTTTCCCAGTGGTTTAGACCCACAATCACTAAGATTTTGACGTCTGAGGGCTGTACAACGCTTCTCAGCCTGGTCAAATTGATTGAACACAGGGGCCCCAACTGGCACCGCACCCTCCCCCGCCTTGGGAAACGCAAAGCACAAACGATTGAGAAGTGGCTCAATTCAAGAGAATCCACCCGAATTGACCCCAAAACACAGATCGTTGTATTCGATGAAGCCCCCAAAAGAGAGCTTTTATTAAAACCAGTCGCTTTAGAGCTTATCAGCGCAGTACCCTCCCCCCTTAGCGGCGCCTTAGGGCGCAACCGTGCTACTGACTTTTGCTTCATCCAGGCCAAAGACGACCTACAAGCTATCCATGATTATTTGCTTCGGTTTAGGGATAAGCCCCCTACTTTCAAAGCTTACAGAAAGGAGTTAGAACGCCTCCTTTTGTGGTGTGTCTTGGTCCGTAAAACCGCCCTCTCAAGCCTCCTCGTCCATGACTGCGAAGCCTACAAAGATTTCCTGGCCAAACCCACCCTTGAGTTTATGGGTCCACGTCAAAAGCGGTACAGCCCAAAGTGGAGGCCCTTTGCCGAGCCCCTTTTAACTGATGCAGAAAAGCTCAGAAAGAAGAACGATCCAACTTGGGAGAAGTCTCCCCTGACCCCTGAGAGTCAAAAGTTTGCGGTTCAGATCATTCGCGCAGCCTTCGAGTGGCTGGTCAAAATGCGGTACTTAGGAGGTAATCCCTGGATTGGCGTCAAAGACCCAAGTACAGACATCCAGGTGCTTGAGATGCAAATTGACAAGGCTCTGCCCTCCTCTCTTTGGGAGAAAACCGTCGAAATCCTGCATGAAAAGGCCCAACTCAGCCAACAATGGCGGGTTGCTAGAGCTGCCATCATGCTAATGGGCGAGACTGGTCTTAGACGTAGTGAGGCGGCTGGAGCCCTGCAAAAGAACCTTCGCGAGAGTCCACATGCTGACCTCTTCATTCTGAGAGTGCTCGGCAAACGCTCCAAATGGCGGGATGTGCCAGTGTCTCAGTCAACCGTTGAAGCTCTTCAAGCACATTGGTTCGATATTGACGAGGATGAGGAAGGCGAATCCCCTCCCCTGCTCCATCCCAGGAAAAGACTTAAAACCAAAACCGCGCAGGATAAAACCGCCCCGGGCTACAACCCCGGGGCTCTTGGCACACTGGTCGTTAACTCCCTCAAACAACTCGCCTTAGATGATAGGTTCACCACACGAGAAGTTCAGCAACTACTCGGCGCGTCTGCTCACGATTTGCGTCATACCTTTGGAACCTCCATGGTTGCCCATGGACTCCCAACCGATGTCCTGCAAAAGATACTCGGGCATGTGAGTCTTGCCACAACTTCTATCTATGTTCAGGCCGAGGAAAAACGGATAGCGATTGAGTCAGGCAAGGCATTTGCCTCAAAAGACGGCAATGTGTCCGAAGACACATAGAGGGCCAATCTAGATACTTTTGAAACCAATTATCCACAGGGTTATTGGGCGAAAATGTGAGTAAATCAATATGTCCAATAGGGGGGGGTGTTCTTCTGCTTCGGATGGCCCATAAGAATGTCTATGTATTTGTAGTTGTGTGGTGGGGGTCGACCATATTGCACGAGTTAACCCATTGGCTTATGGGTTTTATCCTCGAAGCAAAACCATGTCAACAAACTCAAATGTTTGGCTGCTTGACGTTTTGGGCAAAGGGAAGAAATGGCGAGTGGTTCCACTATCGACAAGGATAAGATACAGATGCACACAAAGCTCGAAAAAGGTGCATAATTAGTGCATTCCTATTTATCTGGAGTGGACATATGCAAACAGCCACGCTTCAATTTTCCACTGCGTTGAGCCACGGCTTTGATGGCTTTATTGATTTTCTGCGGGATCAAGACGCGGGGGCATCCACGCTTTCGCCCAAGCGATTCGGCGATGTGCTGAGCATAGACA
>CAIKNE010000047.1 GCA_903828695.1 uncultured Burkholderiales bacterium
CTGGACCTGGTTCAAATTGGTGTTATCAGACCAATTGAGCAAAATTCCGTCATTGAGCATTTTCTGTAACTCACTGTTATCAGATCTATTCCGTGGTTGTTTTTTCATGCGTTAGCCCTGAACCAATCTATTTACATAGGCATCTACCTGCGTTTTGGCAATGCGGCGACTTCGGCCTATGTGCACACTCTCCAAGTCCCCACTCTTTAACAAGTTATAGAGACTGCTTCTTGATATTCCTAGAACTTTTGCTGTTTGTACTGGGGTCCATAGTGCTGGTATATCGCTCATGTTTATCCTTTATCTATTAGTCATTACTGAGAAAAGAATCTCATGGGCGGTTTCTATTGTCTGCCTAAATGCATCAAATTATTTTTTGGCTTTTGTATAGCGATGGCGGAGAACTAGAGGTATCCCCCCTAATGCAGCGAAAAATGCATAACACTAGTTTGCATTCGCTACATTAAGGGGAATTTTGTTGACATGCCGTATGAACCGTCTTCCTTCCAAATGGAAGGCAAAATCTCGGCAGGGAATTACTCTGCCAAAGGGGCCAGGAAATGTAGGTACCTCCTCGTTGCTTAATATCAACGACTTTTAATGATGCTACGGGCTCTCCTTGACGCATGGGGTACCTACTCGTTAAGCCACTCTTGCTTTCGCTCTCACTACACCCGATAGGCCAATCGGTGTCTCTACTTTTTTCTTTATGGCTGAGATTCCCCATATTTATATAATATGAATCCTTACTCCTACCTAATGGTTTAAGTCCCATCTATGCCGCAGATCCCCCTTTCAATAAAATCCTCAATGGATTTCACTATTACTCGTCTTGATTTTCCAAATTTTACGGTACTCAATTCGTTGTCCTTGATAAACTGGTAAATCTTGGTCTTGCCTAAACTTAAGACTTCGGCAGTCTCTTCAATTGTTAGAAGTTGCTTTTCCATCTCATGCTCCTTTCGTGAGCAATTCACTCATTTTTGCTGCGGCAGAACTCAAACTAGATTCTGTAATATGTTGATAAATACTGATTGTGGTTTTGATATCTGTATGGCCTAAATAGTGACTAACCACTTTAATATCAAAGCCATTCTTTATCGCCCAAGTCGCAAAAGAGTGCCTTGCTCCATGCAATTTAATGTGTTCAATCCGATTATCTTTGAGCAATTGCGCCCACTTACGTGCGGACCTACGAGGTTCAAGAGGCTTTCCAAGAGAGTTGGTAAAAACTAAATCAATTTCTCCCCAAGTATGTGATTGTAACTTGAGTGCAGACTGTTCTATTTTCCAACTTCTTAGAGTTGCTGCGGTTTCGAAGTCTAAGTGTATAAAGCGCCCATCAATATCAGTCTTAAGTCTTTTTAGAACTAGACCATTTCCTGTCTGGCGTTGTAGTTGCTGGGTTATATAGATTGTATTGTCCTTCAGGTTCACGTTTTCCCAGGTTAGTCCAAGTACTTCTCCCTGTCGTAGACCTGTAAGCAAAGTAATACGCCAAAGTGCATTCCATTCGATGGGGCCATCCTGAATACTGGAAAGGAGTCGTAGTAATTCGGTTTCTTCCAGAACTCTGATCTTAGTTTTCCTAATTTTTGGCGCATCAACGCCATCGATTGGATTCACAACAATTATTCTCATTTTTATCGCAAATTTAAGTGCAGTCTTCAATGTTCGGTGAACATGATTTATCGATGCATCACTTAAATTATGAGTGGACTTAATCTTCACGTAAGCCTTAGTGATAAGTTGTGGGTTCAACAAATCAAGTCTCACATTACCTATCACGGGCTTGATATAGCGATTGATGTCCAATGCAATATTCTCGGAAGTCTTAAACTCCCAAATAGATTGAGACTGAATTTCATGCCATGAATCTAAAAATTCTCCGAGTGTCGCAATCTCAGAGGGCTTTTTGCATAGCAAGCCTGCATCTCTTGCCGTGGTTGCATCTCGTAATTTCTTCCAGATCTCTTCTTGCGTTGGAGAACTGAGTGATCTCCTCTTCCTGTCCTGATCAGGAAATTGGGCTCGATATCTTTTTGCCTTGTGATCGTAATACACAGTACCTTCGCCATTGGGGCGTTTCGTCATTTGTTTCTCCTTCGAGTTGTATGTCTTAGGAGTGAAAGGTCTCAATTTTCAAGGCTTGTATGTTGCTAAACTCCAAAAAACTTTGGTGGAATTTAATGTGCGACATCGAGGAATTTTGCAGTTGCATCCATCGGTTGCATCCAAAAAATTGAAATCTCGGCAAACTTATACTTATTGCCAACAAATCAAGCCCATTTTGGAGCCCCCCGTCAGGATTGAACTGACGACCTTCCGC
>CAIKNE010000048.1 GCA_903828695.1 uncultured Burkholderiales bacterium
ATTTTTTAACTGAGCTTCGTCTCAGTAAGTTCTTTAAAGTATGCACCTATAGATCGACATATTTTGTATATCTATCCGCGTTGAAGGAGATTTGATTCAAGAGAGGCAACTTTAGTACTACTGCCGTTGGCTTTTAATTAGCTTGCTGAATGCTTACATGGGATAGTCACCAAATGTCTAAGGGAGATGGTGTAATAAATTTCACTCTAACAGCCTCTGACGAAATATGCTTTATTTATCTTCAAATCCAACCGCACATGAGTTTAGCAGTCATCTTAGTGTAAGCGGGGGCATCACCCTAACAAGCCAAGACTTATCTGTAATCCGTGCCGGATGCGCAGATCTTAAAGCTTTGGATTTATACAAATGCAAAGGCCTAAAAGAAATCTATTTAGACTGTGCTGCTGTTGATGTACACATATGTATTCTGGGATGCCCAGATTTACGCAAAATTGTCTTACCACCAGGATGCAATGCATATATACATATCGATTCGGGGGACGTCCCCCCCCAATTGATTTGCGAGGGGATCGTCGCATCTTTGGATGCGTGTTGGACTAGAAATGATGAGTTGAGGACCTTTAAGTATGAGACTCAGACATTATCCAAGCTAAATGGGGCCTGGATTGGACCCGTAAATACATATACCTCGCTAAAGGATAAACCCCAGGCTAACTTATGTGTTTTGTTGGAAGATCAAACCTCGTGTTTGCAATCATTGAACTTGTCACTCCCCGACCCTATTCAAGTAATGTTGTTGCCTTACATCACCAACTTGCGATCCCTAGCACTTAAGGGTGCGAGCTTAGCCGTACTGGAAATCTCTGCTGCAGTGAATCTTGAGAGCATTATTTTTGAAACAGACCTACAAAATACAGTCGTGAGTCGTTCCCCAAAGCTTAAACAACTCACTGGGGCGGCTAACTTGGGGACACTACATTTACGAGAGCGTAGCGGCGACAAGCAGGGGGTCTTTGTTGACCTCAGAGTAGATGAGTTGTTTTTAGTCGATTCACCCACTCACACATTAAAAACTACTCAACCCTCGGATATCAGTTTAATACGGTGTAACGCGCTGAAGGATGTTGAGTTCGTAACCGGCAGTGCCTGGGTTTGTGAGGGAAGAATTCCAAAACAACTCATTGGTAAGTCCCGAATTATTATGAATGAGGGGCTATTAAAGCAACTCCAAGAGCGAGTTCTCGCTGCAGATGTAGAAGCGTGGCCTGAATTTCGAGCCATCCTCACCTACGCTGCTGGGTCAAGACATGTCCCTCAAATTCTGATGACTCTTAAAGCTTTGCTAGATTCACAAATACCCCTCAACGAGATTTGGCAGGCAAGGTGTGAGCTCTACACGCGTCATCACCTCCCTCATCATTTTAAGGCGAGCAAGCCTTTGACTCCCGCGGTGACTCAGCAAGCACTCAGCACTTGGCGTTGGATGTTCCCAAGCGATCTCGGGCAAGACGGATGGAGAGCGGATTTTGAAATCTGGAGAGCATGTTGGATGCTAGAGGGGCAGAAAAACTGCGTCTTAGCCATGACGGATGAGCTGACCAAGCCAACCTCTGGCTACAGCGCAATATTAGATGCAAATTGGCTAATTGGTGTTCAGTTGTCTGAAAACAACCTACGCAATCATGAGTCAATACTTGCTTTTTTGAGTGATATTTACAGAATCTATTTCAAGTTTAAGATGGCTCATCTGTCTGGGTACATGATCGATATCTCTCATTGGATACTTCGCTTGGAGCGCTCAAGAAAGTTAGATGTTACTGCTGTGCTCGGGCAAGCGCAAAAGGTCATCACGCAGCACAGCAGTTATGAAGATGTTTTGAAATACTTTGCTGCTGAGTTGTTAATTAATCCGGTTGAAGCGAGGACTCAACTTGTGCGATTGGCGGCAAATCCACCTGAGTGTGATTGTGAACAAAGGATGTCAAAAGCGGAGTTTAAAAGGGCTGCAATGGCTCTCGTACTCGGCGGGCGCTTAACTAGTAATCAGTTACAAAACGAACTCAGTGTAGCGTAACTCTTAAGTAAGGCAGTTTATGTATTTCAGGCGGTTCGTTAATGAACTTTTTCAGCAAATATCAATTTAATTAAACAAATTTAATAAGTGAGCACAATGAACGAGAAAACGGCAACCATTTCACAAGCAACCCAAATCTTAAAGTTCCAACTTCAGTTATTGTGGGATAAACCCACTCTTGCAAAAGAAATTGGACCCTGTCTACTTTGGGGAAGCCCCGGCATAGGAAAGTCAACTTTAATTAAAGACTTATGTAGCGAAATGGGCATTGGGTTCATAGACATAAGACTTTCCCAAAAGGAGCCTGTGGATTTCTCAGGCATACCTGTTCCCCTGCCTGCAGGGAATGAAGTCCGTTGGCTACTCTCAAGTGAATGGCCAAGACAGGGGAGGGGCATCATTTTGTTTGATGAACTAAGCTCGTGTGACCGCAGTATTCAGACTGCTGCGTATGAGTTCATTTTGGACCGCAAATTAGGACAAGAATATAAATTACCGGATGGATGGTTGATTGTCGGTGCCGGTAATAAATCTACAGATAAAGCGGTATCTATGCCGATATCAAGCGCCTTGGCCAACAGGTTTTGTCATATTGAGTTGCAGGCAGATCTGAACCAGTGGGTGCACTGGGCAGTTAACAAGGGTTTAAATCCAGATGTTATTGCATTCTTGAAATATAAACCCGAATGCTTTTTTAACATGAACGGAAACCTAGAACGCGGATGGCCCAGCCCTAGGTCATGGGACCGAGTGGCTATTGCAGTAGAACACGCTGGAGGGTTGTCCCCCGACGCACTGGCCATCATCGTGCACGGATTGGTAGGTGTTGGCGCTGGTATAGAGTTTCTAGCCTTTAGGAAAAACGCTGCTGAGTTGCAAGACATAAATGCACTTTTGCTGGGAGAAGTTGAATTCAAAATGCCACAACGAGCAGATCAGCTTTACGCACTCTCTACAGGACTAGCATATTATGTTTATAAAGGTACTGCTCAGGAGCAGGAAGTTAGGATGACTAACTTCCTAAGAATTGGCATTCAACTCTCCTCAGACTTTGCGGTGATGAGCATTACCAATGCGATTGCAAAATTCACTTCACCAACTGAAAAACTTACCGAGCGCGTTAAAACAGGAATGGGTTCCGCCTTATTCGCAAATCCCAAGTTTTCTTGTTGGGTGGATAAACACGGGGATGTGTGGGCACACCACGAGAGCGGTTCAGTCCAAAAATCGAATCAAATGACCAACGGGCTAAACCGCAAGGTGCCAAAAAGCAAAAATTCAAATTCGCTAGGCGGAATTCGGGGTGCATTGTCTGGCGGGCATCTATCAAGCTCCTTAAATGGATCGGCAGGCGTTATATGAACGCTGTCGGTATAAAGACGTTTACAGCCAAGTTGGCTGATACCAATTTAGGCCTCTTTGAATTAGGCACAACGAAGTCAAGGGAAGAACTAGCAAGGGCGCCAAGTACAAACGATCAACTGGAAAAAGCCCGCTGGCTCAAAGTGCTTGAGGGGGATAGAGCAAGAATGCTTTTTATGCAGCCTTTCACTGCAAATCTAAGCTATCAACTTGAGCTTCGCCCAGTGTTGGATTCCCGTTTGTCAACGGCTGCAACGGATGGACGTAGTATTTTCTTTAGTATTGAATTCCTGTCCTGTCTTAGTGAAAGCGATCGTTTATTTGTCTTTGCACACGAAATTTGGCATGCGGTAGCGGGACATTTTATTCGTCGCTATCAGAGAGATCCAAGACTGTGGAATCTCGCAGCAGATCACGAAGTGAATTCAATTCTTTCAAAGGACGGATTTGGCATGCCCTTTGATGCAGTCTATTTTAAAGAATATGATGGACATTCAGCCGAGCGGGTATACAACGCACTCGTGGACAAAACTATCCAACCTTTTGTTGATCAATTTCAGTTTGACGATCACGACCCAAGCGCAGGCCTTAAGAGTAGGGATAAAGGGAAGGGGGAGCCTGAGGTGATAGACCCGGACTTCAATCCAGTTTTTGGGGACACCAACTTAGCTCGGGAATGGACGGAGCGCTTGGTTCAGGTACATCAGCAGATGAAAAATCACGGTACGCTTGCTAAGGGATTAAGTCATTTAATTGATCGATTCCTTACTCCGCAGGTTCCCTGGAACCAAGTGCTGCGAAAATTTATGCGAAACTCATATGCAGGCGAACAACGCGATTGGAAGAAGTGTTCAAGACGTCACTTGCACAGAGGCCTATGGTTACCCGGGTTACGAGGAGGGGCAATAAAGGTTGTCGTTGCAGTAGATACCTCAGGGAGTACCTCCAGGGTTTGGGGTAAATTCATTGCCGAAGTGGTCGAATTGTTGGGTGAATTTGATCGTTGTGAACTTACATTAATTGAATGTGATGTAGAAATAACTAGGATTCGACATTTTCATAGTTGGGATGATTTAAGTGATCTCAATCAAAAGGGTATCAAAGGGGGCGGAGGTACAGACTTACGACCCCCTTTCAAACATGCAGACCTGGACAGGCCAGATGCTTTGATTTATTTAACCGATGGGTTTGGCGAGGTTATGCAGGATGCTCCAGGGTATCCTGTGCTTTGGGTTTTGACCAAGGATGGTCAAGCACCCGCTAATTGGGGCGAAGTTGTTCCCTTGGAGTATGAATGATGATTAATGGGTTTAGAAATTTTGCGTTAGTCTTGGCGTTATTTGTCCTCACTGAATGCTGCGAAGCGCAGGAATTAATGCCGTTAGATGAGTACGTGAAATTAAATCCTGAACAAATACCGTCCGTCCAGTTGTACACCTACGACAGGTGTTCTGCGATGATTTTGGGCTTGATATACGCTCAAAAGCTTTATCGCTATAAGGCGTTGAACTTTGAGCACCTTATGAATGAAGGATATGTGGCATTCACTGTATTGACCATTGAGTCAATTAAGAATAACACTTCGGACCCCGAATCTGCCTCCAAACAAGAAATAGCGCATATGGAAAATGTGACGCGCCGCTATGATGAGCATCTTGCAAAAATTATCGCCTCGGGTAAAGAAGTTGAGAAGGACAAATTACTGATAGCAGACAACAGGGTCTGCATGAAATTTCTCAAGGCTTATGAGGATCAGGAGCAAAAAAGAAATAATCGCTAGACGGGCAACCTGAATTGCAGTTTAAAGTGTAGTTTCTGTTCTTGTGACTTCTAATTTTTTCCAAATAGCTATTAAGGTGAAAGTATCGACTTCGCAGTATTTAAGCAAATTTTTCTTGATTACTGCTCTTTTTTCTAAATCTTGGGCGCTTAAAAGCTCCTCGTAATCGTTCATCGCATCCACACCGTTTTGAGTCTCAAGAATATCGTAAGGATTTGGATTTAAAAAATGTTTGGCAACTTGTTTTAAGCTCCAACCTTCCATGCCAAGGGTGTAAAAGTGATTATTGAAATGCGGTAGCAAGTCATCTCTTTTGCAATTACTAGCCATTTCAAGCAAGATTTTGCGCTCTAGACCACCGACTAAATCGGCTAAGCGCTCAAGAATAGGGCCTTCAATCGCCTTTCCATGCCAGGAATAAATGGGGCCACTTTCATCATAAGCTGCAATCAGGTGTTTGATCAAACTCGGTCTTGGATCTTCTGAGGTGTCACTAATAAATTCACTATGGGTGATAGTGTCCACCACTCCTGCATGCCATTTGTGCATTGAGAACTGAAAGGGGATGACTTGATTGGGGGATGTGCCTTGCCACAGGGGCAGGGGAGAGCCCATGAATTCAAAATCAATAAACCAGCGAACGGGTGGTTGCTCCGCCAGAAATACTCGCAAATCTGGATCAATATACGTATCCATTTCTCCAAGAGCGATACGGCGCATCGCCTTATGCATAGGAGCGGTAAGCTTGGCCTCTGGTATGTCGGCTAAATTTCGCGAAACAGGCATCAATGATTGGACACGCACAGCGTTGGGACTGCTTGCAAGAAACCAAGTCGGTACGCGAAATTGTTCATCAGGGGTTAATTCAGCGTTCGTACAGTGCTTGACGAACTCACATCCACTGCAATGTGAGTTGATTGAGGCTGCAGGGGCGGGAGAGCACTCTACCAAAGGACTCGCTAGTCCAATGAGCGGGGGAATGCTTGGAAGTAAGGGCTCGATAACGCTGTTAATTTTCTCCGTTACTAAAACGCCTTCATAGGAACCCATGGATTGGTAGACAAAATCAGGATTTGGGGTCCCAAGGTGTGTCTCAACGACTGGGATATCGCAGTTAGTCACAACGTACTGTTGAATAGCGGCGTCCAGTATGTATTTGTGCTTTAGTCGACCATTTGATTCTCGACTGTTACCGCTTTTGATTTCTATGAGTTTCCAAGCCAATTCCTCGCCTTGGACGACTGGAGTCATGATGTCTACACGGACAACCACATCCTTATAAATGAACGCGGCCTCGTAAATGGGCCTTGCATTAAAGGCGTTCATGGAGTCCATCAATTTGCGTGTACGGCTAGCTGCCTCATCTGAATCTAGAGTATCAATTAAGATGCCGCCAGGAAATAGAGTTCTACATCTGTCCCCAAACTCGGTTCCCCGCTCAGCTATGCGCATAAGTTGAGGGTTTTCGGTTGCAACCACTCGGTTATGGGTATGAAGCCATAGTTTCCTTGGGCACTGGGCAGCCATTGTCAACTTGGATTTGGAGAGGCGAGTCATTCGAACTTCCTTTGAAATTAGACCAACTTATTATGGCCACTTTAATTTTTGAAAAACAGAAAAGAAAGGAGAGGCAGGGGCAAAGAGAACCTCACAGCCGATTAAAACCAATTAGAGGACAGCACCAAAAATCATCAACATTAATTAGCCAAGACTTTAACAAGCCGATTGTTTGGACTAAAAAGGCCTTAAAGGTTCGGTCTGACATCTGCAATTTGATCGGCGATATGTGCAGTCAAGTGCATCATATCCTGCAAAATACCGTATTTGTATGCGCTAAATATAACGATTGCGTACACGAAGGTTCGTATCATCTGGATTCTCCCTTTAGTTAAATTGTTCTCTGAAGGATTAACCCAAAAAGCCGTTGGACTTTTGGAGTTAATGGATTTCTTACTGGTTATTGCTCTTCGCTTGCGAATTGAGTTCATTAAAAGCATTGGGAGCACGAACCTTAGCCTCCTCTTGCAAGTCACGAGCAGCGCGAGCACTTTTAACCGTATTTGCTGAGCCGGTTGGTAAACTGACCAATACGTAGCTACGGTACCGGCCTCCCTCGGGAATGTGTTTTACGGATACGGTCTCAACTCCGCTTATATCTACACCGGGGCAGGAACTGCGTGAGGCCATCTCTGAGTGCTCAGACGAACTTGCATCACCGTCCAATCTATAGATCTTGACTTGAGAGCTAACTTTGCCTCCAGCGGACATACAAAGTTTTGAGTATGCAATTGTTTTTGCCTTTAAATCGGCCATAGCCAAATCAGTACTGACTGCAGTACCGTTTTCGTAAATAGCATTTCCACTTTGGGGGAGAGTAATCATCCAATTCGGCATTTCATTCACAGTTTTAGTCGCCAGCTTTTCAGAACGCTCTTGCTCAAACCGGACTTTTTGGTCATAAGAATTGGAAGTAGTAGAGCAGCCTACGCTCAAAAAAACAATGCTAGCTGACAATGAATACAGAGCTATGCGGGTTGTTAAAGCGTAGAGGGGAGATTTAATGTTGTTAGTCATGTTTAGTCCTTGGTGCA
>CAIKNE010000049.1 GCA_903828695.1 uncultured Burkholderiales bacterium
CACGCTGCCTAAGCGCTTTCCACCGCTCGAAGGAGCTTTTTGCGAGCTGCAAGTTCGCCTCCGTTTGCGCCCTAGAGGCCTTAGCCTCAGCAAGTTGTTGCATCACCTCAGGTGTGTCAATTTGTGCAAGGAGATCACCTTTGTTAACGTGGTCTCCGATATCTTTGTACCAGCGCTGCACATAGCCGCTGATACGGGCGTAGATGGGCGTTTCTGCGTACCCCTGCAAGGTTCCAGGTAGAACTAGTTTTTTGGAGGCATTACCCGGCTTAGGACTTACATAATAAACATATAACTTTGAATTCTCAATGTTCGTTGCAGCAAGAGCGTTGCCGTGCAGATACCTAAGACCAATAATGGCAAAGCTTCCCAAAAACAAACAAACACCAATCAAGAAAGCAACTTTCTTTAACTGCCTCAGCATCCCAATTCGGTGAACGTTATGGGCTGCTTCGTGTTCGTGCAAACCGTGCATAGCGATAGTGGCGTGACGCGAATTATTGGACATTTCAAGCTTTCCCTGGAGGTGAATTTGGATTTAAAGTTTTATGGGTCGTAAACGCCGCACCGCCCGTAGACAAAGGCGCAACTGGCGCAGTGCCAGCAGACGAACCAACACTGTGCGGGGGGCTTGCGCTCTGAGGGGCGCTGTGGCCTGAATCGTCGCCACCATCCGTTCCACCACTACTAATGCTGCTAGTGCTCTTTGACTTTTTATGAGCCAACCAACGGTGTATGCCTGCAAACACAACGGGCACGAAGAATAGAGTTGAGAAGGTCGCAAAAATGAGCCCCCCAATCGTTGCTCGGCCAAGCGGTGCATTTTGCTCAGCGCCCTCACCGATGCCAAGTGCCATGGGGAGCATACCAATGATCATGGCAAGCGCAGTCATCATCACCGGGCGCAGACGAGTCATCCCCGCCTCAAGCGCCGCAGACAACGGAGGCTCGCCCGCGAGTAGCCTCTCCCTAGCGAATGAGATCACCAAAATACTGTTTGCCGTCGCAACCCCCATGGTCATGATTGCCCCAGTCAATGCAGGCACACTGAGCGGGGTGCGGGTGAGGAACAACATCCATGCGATACCTGCCAGCGCAGCTGGTAGGGCTGTGATAATGATGAACGGATCAAGCCAGGACTGAAAATTCACCACAATGAGTAAGTACACGAGAACAATAGCCATCGCCAACCCAACACCCAAACCAATATAGGAGGTTTGCATCGTCTCAACTTGACCACGCAAATTAATCGTGGTCCCCTTGGGCAATTTGGGCCTGATCTCGTCAATCGCTTTGTTCACCTCGGAGGCAACTCCGCCCAGGTCCCGTCCAGATACGCTCACAAAGAGGTCAACCGAAGGCGTGATGTTGTAGTGGGTTGAAATCGCTTGTTGGTGGTCGGGTTGTACTTCAACCAAATTTCCCAAAATTTGCGCCTTGGATGCATCGCCCGCGACTGCGTTAACGGGCGTTGACAACAAACCATCCAACGAATCCACTTTGTACTGAGGGGTTTGAACGGCAATGTTGTACACAACACCGTTCTTGGGATCTAGCCAAAACGCAGGTGCGGTTTGGAAACTACCCGACAGTGAGACCAACATGTTTTGGGCAACATTGCTGGGTGACAAACCCAGTTGCAAGAGTTGATCGCGGTCAACCGTTAGTTTTTTTGTGGGTTGATCGATACGCTGCCAAATATGAACGTCCACAGCGCCGTGGATTTGTTTCACCTTCGTTTGGAGTTCACTGGCCAATCGGTAATTCTCTTTTACATTAGCACCGCTGAACTGAATGTCAATTGCAGCGGGTTGTCCAAAGTTCAAAATTTGGGTGATGATGTCCGCGGGTTGAAAGTAAATCTCAAGACCCGGGAAAAGCTTTGGCAACTCCAAACGCAAGCGATCCACGTAATCCTCAGTGGGGGCGTGATCTGCGTTCAATGCAATCTGGATTTCACCATCAAAGGTTCCAATCGAGCCTGCGTTGCTGTAAGCCAAGTTAATACCGCTGTAAGGTAAGCCAAGATTATCCAAAATTGTCCCCAAATCCTCTTCGGGAATGATCTTTCTAATCTCGCGCTCAATCTCATCAGCGTAACGTGCCGTCTCCTCGATTCGGGTCCCCGTTGGCCCCCTGAAATGCAAGCGAATCAGGCCTGCGTCGACGGAGGGGAAAAAGTCTTGACCTACAACCGTAAACAAGCCGCAAGATAAGATACAAAACGATAAAAAGCCGATGATAAAGTTCTTGCGTCTTGGCAGCAGTGCACTAAGGATAACAACATAGCCACTTCTGAAACGCTCAAACGCAGTATCAAACGAGTAGTAAAAGCGTTGGAATAAATGTGGATCATCTGGGCGAGGCGCTCCGTGGTCATGCCCCCTCATCATCAAGAGCACCATAGTCGGCACCAGGGTTCTTGAGAGGATGTAGGACGCCATCATGGCAAACACAACGGACTCGGCCAAAGGTACAAAGAGGTACCTGGCAACGCCTGCTAAGAAGAACATGGGAACGAACACAATACAAATACAAAGCGTGGACACAAAAGCTGGAATGGCAATCTCACCGGCACCCTCTAAGATGGCCAAGTCCAGTTGTTTACCCATTTGCATGTGACGCTCAATGTTCTCAATCGTAACGGTTGCATCATCCACCAAAATACCGACCGCTAACGCTAAACCACCCAATGTCATTAAATTGATCGTCTCCCCCATTGCCGACAGCATCAAAATAGCTGACAAAACGGACAACGGAATCGAGACCGCAATGATCACCGTACTGCGCCAATTGCCCAAGAAGAGCAAAATCATCGCAGCCGTTAAACAAGCCGCAATTAAAGCCTCGCGCAAAACACCTTCAATGGCAGATTTAACGAATAAGGACTGATCAAAGAGGGGGGTGATTTTGAGATCGGGCGGGAGGGACTGTGACACGACCGGTAGCATGGCTTTGAGCTTATCCACAATCTCAAGGGTTGAGGCACCTCCGTTTTTAAGCACAGAGACCAAAACCCCACGCCGCCCGTCTTGTCTTGACACATTGGTTTGAGGCGTAAATCCGTCTCTCACATTTCCAACATCGCTCAAATAAATGTTGGCTCCGTTTGAGGTCCTGATGGGGAGTTTATTCAACCCCTCAATCGTTGAGGGGGAGCCGTTTAAGTTGACCGTGTACTCTGTCTCACCTATCTTTGCTGTGCCGCCCGGGAGAATCAAGTTTTGCGCGCTGATGGCACTTATAACGTCCGAGGGCGTAAGTCCTTTGGACTGCAGGGCGCTGGTGTCCAAATCGACTGAGATGACACGCTGCTTACCCCCGTAAGGGAACGGGATCGCAGCACCACGAACAGTAATGAGCCTTGGGCGCAAAAAATTGATAGCAGTATCAAATAGACTTTGCTCGGACATCGTTGGGGACGAGAGCCCGAGCTGGATCACAGGAATACTGGACGCAGAGTATTTCAGAATGTTGGGTGGTGTAGAGCCCGGGGGTAAATTGCGAAGCACCGATTGCTCAACAGCAGTCACCTGCGCTATGGCGGTTTGAATATTGACGTTGGGTTGGAAGAAAAGTTTAATCACCGCAACGCCTGCAAGGGTCTGGGACTCGATATGCTCAAGATCGTTCACGATGGTGGTGATACCGCGTTCGTTCACACTGGTAAACCGAGAGGACATCTCCTCAGCTGAGAGTCCCGTGTACGTCCAAACAATGCTGATGATGGGTATATTGATTTCAGGGAAGATGTCGGTCGCCATGCGCATCAAGGTGAGCGGCGTAGCAAGAATAATCAACAACGCCATCACAATGAATGTGTAGGGCTTGCGAAGTGCGATATTGACAATCCACATCTAGGAAACTCTCTTGATTAGAAAAGGCTCAATTTATTGAGCCTAAAGTAGTGGGCACGACACTGTGCCACTGAACCCGTAATTGTGCCTTAAAAAGACAAGATCTGTATGTACGAACCGTAACTGAAACCCTCACCGAACAAGGCTAAAACTTTACCTTACGTTCACGAAAAAATCAGGACTTACCCTTATACGATAGAGGATGTGCAATTTATCGTTGACATACGTTATCGGTGCACGAAATGATTAAGTCAATTGTTAAGTCGATTGTTAAGCCAATTGTTAAGCTAATTGTTTAGCAATAAATGCCTTAACACACTCGCGGGCTAAATTGGTTTGCTCACCCTCCTTCGCAACCCATTCATGTTCGGAGTCTGGAAATACTCGGTATTCACATGTTCCACCAACACTTTTGTAGGTATTGATAAACCTTTCTTGAATCGATGGCAACACATTGTCGTCTAGCGCTCCTTGCATCACCAATAGGGGCGTCAAATCAACGGGCTCACCTCGCTCCAAAATTTCCTGTGGATTGCTCTCGTGAATCGACTCCCAGGGCTTAAAGTATGTTGTGTGGTTGAGCATCATCTTCTCCCGCTTTAAGTTGAGCGCATTTTGATACCGTGCAAACGGATTGCTAATGGGTGAGCGTGTAGCGATATAGGCAATTCTTGCGTCCAACCCTTCCCTATCACCCTCTAAGGGATAAGCGTTGTAGCGAGGGTCATGAGGGCGCATCCCCAGTAACTCTGCCACATGCCCGCCCGAGGAACTTCCGTAAACGCCAACCCGCTTTGGGCTACCGCCCCACAGTGGCGCATTTTTCTTAAGCCAGCGTACTCCGTAATTAGCGTCTTGCACATTGGCTGGGTAAGGAGCCTCCCCGGCCAATGTCAAGTCAATGGCTACTACTAAAATGCCACTGGCCGCAAGTGCGCGGTCCATGGGCTCCTCAGCGGTCCGGTTCTTGGCGTTCCAAGCCCCTCCGTGCAAATCCAAAACAGTCGGAGTCTGGTAGCTTGACATGGAGTCGGGCAACACGGGCCGGTAAATGCGGGCCATGAGTTGACGTCCAGCAGCGTTGGTGCGAAAGGGCACCTCAAAGACCTTAACGGGATACTGCGCGCTAGGGTCGTAAGAAAAACGAGCGCTGAGCTCTTTGCCTGGGGCATTGGGCTCTGCGCCGCTGTAGGCGCTGAAGGCGTTCTCCGCGCGCCCAAGCACTGCGCCCAGTCCAAGCGTCCCCGCCGTGGCCTTGATTGCGTTGGAGGCTTTGACGCCGGCGAAGGAGGCAACGGAGGCGATAGCGCCCGTGGCTTTCAAAAAGCCCCTTCGCTCTAACTTTGGCAATTCAGTCAAAGAATGATTGGGTTTAATTTGCACTGGGGCCCGTAAATACTGGGTAATTTGTTTCAGATACATTGCATTAACCTCAGAGTTGAGGGAGTAAAAATCGGTCAATTTAAATTTACGTCAAATATACCTTTTGATTATGAACCAGTCGTAAGGGTTTGCGACCGGGGACCGGAGCCGCTCAATGTGCTTCGCTATGGATGATTGCTGAGTACCCGTGGCTGATTGAGCAAGACTGCGAAATTAAGACACAAACACCTTCAAACCAACTATATTTCAAAGCTGCAACAACAAACCGTTACACTGATGACTCAACAATTAACAAGGGGCTACGAATGGCTAAAGGTCAACAAAAATCAAACAAAGAGTCTAAAAAGCCGAAAAAAGATACCTCTGCGCCCAAGCCAGTGGCTTTAGATACTGAGCGCCCAAGAGCCATTACAACCACGATCATCCCCAGAGGCAAAAAGCCCGTTTAATCCTGCCATCATTTGCTTGAAATAACTGTCGTCTCGAAATGATTATTAAACATCCCAAGGACATTACTGCGTCTGTGCTCCATGAGCTAGGGGGTTCACAGGACGAGCGCTTTAAAGAAATTATGCGCTCTGCGGTCAAGCACCTTCACGCATTTGTGAGTGAAACCAAGCTGAGCGAGTCTGAATACCAAAAGGCCTGCGCTGTGATCGCCAAACTGGGTCAAATGACCAACGAGTTTCACAATGAAGTGGTTTTAGCGGGAGGCTCGCTTGGTGTATCGGCATTGGTTTGTCTCCTGAACAACGCACTGCCAACGAGCGAGGATGAGGTCAGGACAACAGCCAATATGCTTGGGCCCTTTTGGAGAGACGAGTCTCCACCCAGTCAGAACGGGGATAACTTGGCTAGAGGACAGACCCAGGGAGATCCCATTTTCGTGAAAGCTTGGGTTAAAGATACACACGGAGAAGCAGTGAGCGGGGCTATGGTGGATGTTTGGCATACCTCTGCAGAGGGTTTTTATGAAAACCAAGATCCCTCCCAGGTTGATATGAACCTTCGGGGCCGTTTTAAAACGGACGATAAAGGACTGATCGAGTTTAGGAGTGTTAAACCTGGCGGCTACCCCATACCAGTTAATGGACCGGTTGGGGATTTATTAAGAATGCAAGGTCGACACAATATGAGGCCAGCTCATATCCATTTTCTCATTCACAAAGAAGGCTTCAAAACCCAGTTCTCACAAGTCTATTCCGCCGATGACCCCAACGTTCATTCCGATGTTCAGTTCGGCGTTACCAACTCCCTCTTAGCCCACTATGTTCGCCGCGAAGGCAACGCACCAGACCCCAGTATTCAAGGCACTTGGTATTCCCTAGAACATACATTTACGATTGATCGTGGGGTCGCAAACTTACCCCGGGCTCCGATCAAGGGCAAGAACCAGGGCCCTTTGCCAGAACAAGTTGTGCTGAAGGCTAATCACCAGTGACCGGTTGAAGGACTTCTCAGCGATGAGAAACCACTAACTACAGACCAATGCCTTGTTAAGTGGATTCTTTTTAAACTTTACGGTCCCGCTTCAACAGCTAAGGTTCGATATCTCAGGAATTGGAGACGACAGTGTAAGTCGCCCACAATCCTTAACTTGATAACTCGATCGATCGATCAGTCAGTCAGTCAATCTACGACGGCTCCGGACTCTTTAACGACTTTGGTCCATTTTGTTGTCTCTGTTTTAATAAACTCACCGAGCTGAGCGGACTTCATGTTGCCTGCAGTTACGCCCTGCTCTGCAAAATGCTTGAGTAATTCAGGATTCTTAAGGACTTTAGCAAGTTCAAGGGACAAACGAGCTTCTACATTTGGACTGAGGCCCTTGGGCGCCATTAAAGCAAACCAAGTAATGACCTCATAACCTTTAACGCCTGATTCGTTGACCGTTGGGACATCGGGAAACACGGGCGAACGGGACATGCTGGTCACGCCAAGCGCTCTCACCTTTCCTGACTGAATGTGGGGTGTAGCAGATGGGCTGGTCTCAATTGCCATTTGGATTTGTCCACCCATCAAATCTGTCATCATCGGTGCACCGCCTTTGTAGGGAATGTGAGTGATTTGAAGATTCGTCATGGATTTGAAGAGTTCACCTGACAGATGCTCAGTACTGCCTGAGCCCGCAGAGCCAAAGTTAACAGTGTTGGGGTTTGCTTTGATGTAGGCGATCAGTTCAGGAACTGTTTTAACGGGAAGCTTTGGGTTCACGATCAAAATATTAGGAGTCGTTGCGACCATCCCGACGGGCTCAAAATCTTGCATAAAGTTGTAAGACAAAGATTTGTACAAGCCAGGAGCCATTGCATGTGCAACTGTAGACAGTAACAAGGTGTACCCGTCTGGTGCGGCTTTAGAGACCAAGCCAGCCGCCAAATTGCCGCCAGCCCCTGGCTTGTTATCAATGAGTACAGGCTGCTTTAAGGCTTCACTCAACTTTTGGCCTACCTCACGTCCAATAATGTCTGTCGTCCCCCCCGTAGCAAAAGGAATGATGAGGGTGATTGGCTTTGTGGGCCAATCCGGCTCAGCCGAGA
>CAIKNE010000050.1 GCA_903828695.1 uncultured Burkholderiales bacterium
ATAAGAATTATTGGAATTACATCTAACGGTAACCCATTTATCTACTCAAATAATGCAGTTAAATCAGCCCTTGACTGGGTAGTTGCCAATAGAGCCAAATACAACATAGTTGCTGTGAATGTCTCACAAGGAAAGATTTTTCCTAACTGCGGCGTGCCTGCAGGAACACAAGCAGATGTTGATGCACTTAAAGCAGCCAATGTCCCTGTTATCGCAGCTTCAGGTAATGACTCAAACAGGACTTCTATGATGTCAATCGCTTGTCTACCCAATGTCATTTCAATTGGAGCAACTGATAATCCAGATCCAGGAGTAAGTGGCAAAACATATGACCCAACTGCCAAGCCATATATTGCTAGGTATAGCAATGGTAACTCTCTGACTTCCTTCTACTTGAATGCCAGGTGGAATACTCTCCAACCCAATGGAGGAATAAAATTCAGAGTGGGAACGTCTACTGCAACAGCAGCTTTTACTGGCTGGTGGACAATCAATTACAAAGGTTCATACCAGAGCACATATGACTACATCGCTAGTACAGCAACAACTGCTTCAAATGAGTGGCTGAGTGGAAAGTACATATTTGTTCCACAGACCTGATCCAACTAAACACCGCCTGACTAAAGTCATTGCGGCTTTAGTTGGCGGCACCATTCTCTGTGATTGGGGCATTGGGTTTATACCCTTTGATGCGTTGCCTCTACCTGGGCATTGGATCGGAATTATCTACAGAACCTGCTCAGGTTCCATGTGGTTTGCTGCAATCTGGTATTTGTATCCACAAGCCTTGTCTCGATTTAAAGTTCATTTAAGTAAGAGATTACTTATTGGGCTTCTGGTTGTGCTTTTCTTTGCCTCCGGGCTTGTATTTCACTCTGACTTTGCGCACAGCTCAATATTCGATGTGGTTATTGGCTTCCTTTTCTCATTGGGTATTGGAGTGGATGAGGACTTCTTTAGCAGAGGGTTAATCTTCGGCGCATTTGAATCTTATGGAATTCAAACTGCAGCAATTATTTCTTCTGTTCATTTTGGGCTACTTCACTTTGGCAATGTCATTTGGGGCGGTCAATCACTCTCCTTCACCTCTTCTCAAGTTGTAGGAGCTATGGCATTTGGGTATCTATGCGTGGGTCTCATGGTTTACACCAAAACCATTTGGGTTCCTGTGCTATTTCATGGATTAGTAGATTTTCCTATGCAGCTAGAGAGCGCTGCTTCTTTTACTAAAGGAGTGACTGGTCCTGCTGATTGGGGTCAAACATTTTCATTTGCTATCCCATACGCTATTGCTGGCTGGGTACTTATTACCCTGAGTACTCCTGGGAGTTTTGGGCGCTTGACTTCGTGGGGTGAAAGATTCGGACTCGTTAAATAGTCTGAGGAAGGAGCGTTGTCAGTGGATGTTGCTACTGTCACCGTATGAGAAAGAAATGTCCGAATTGCGCTTCTGCGGTTGGCCTTCGAGAGACTTTATATGGATACCCCTTTCTATTTGTTAAAAATCGTGACAGAGTCAAGTCATGAGCGCTGCGATAGCTTGGATTTTTATACTCGTTTACCCAGCATACCGACTCGTGCGTTATCTGCGCATGAAGAGATATTTTGCCAGCCCTGAATTCATAGCTCAAAAGCAGGAGGTCGCTGCGGTTGTTGCGGAACACAATGACGTTTCTGGCTACGTTGCTGAAATTAGGGATAGCGGCAAGTTCAGTATTGGACATTCTTCAACAGGTAGCCAAGCTCAGCTGGCTTCATATGACAATACAAGCAAATTCAAATACAAAAGAGATAGAAACGTAGCGGATTATGCTTCGAGCAACGTACACAATTCCAGCCTTCAAGTCGTAAGAAATGCTTCATCAGATCCAATCAAATACCTCATTAAATACTTTGACATCCCCGCAGATGAAGAGAAACTTGCAGACATAGAAAGTATGGGTGAATCCATATCACGTCTTGAAGATGCCATTGAAAATTTGCAACTCCGTGAAGCAAGTATTTCCACTGCCATCGCACCTCCTGGCTTTATTTTGAAGCATTATTTAGAGGAATTTCGAACCCAGGTTGGCCTGTCTGTTCCAAGGCTCACGATCCCGTATCCGGAGTATGTTTTTCAATATGTGAGCGCCGGGGGAAATAGCTCGCAAGAAAGTCGGATAGAGCTAAATTCCTCAGCCATCGATTCATTAATCGAGACTCTTTCAGAAAAAATTAAATGGAAAAAGTCCGCAGCGGGCCAGCGTTCACTGATGACGGCTGCTCTTCGTGAATTTATCAAAAACAGAGATAAGTACGCCTGTAAAAGTTGTAAAGTCTCAATAAAAGACGAAGCACATCTGCTTCTCGAAGTAGACCACATAATGCCAGTTTCTAAAGGTGGACTTTCAATTGAAACTAATCTTCAAACACTTTGTTGGAAGTGCAACAGGACAAAATCAAATAAATATTAATACGTTGCTAGGGAATTGGTCGTGCCGATAATTAAGGAAGTGGCTGCTACACTCCTGTCGTGAAAAAACAAAGCAAGTTTGCAGCTGTAATTCTTGCGATAGCACTTGCTGCTAGCTACTCACCGGCCCATGCCCAGACAAAACAGGGTGTTTGTACTGTTCAACAAAAATCAGCGGTCAAGGCGATTATTAC
>CAIKNE010000051.1 GCA_903828695.1 uncultured Burkholderiales bacterium
ACAACGCGATGAGTGCGAAACAAAATTTTGGAGAATCTAAGTGATGAACACAAGTACTCCTCAAACTCTGGACGCTAACCTAGTGGTTGGCGTGGATGTGGGCGGAACATTCACGGATCTATTCATCTTAGACGAATCAAGCGGTAAAGCCAGTATTGTTAAAGTGCCATCAACCAGGGGAAATGAATCAGAAGGGTTCATGAAAGCACTTGAGCAAATTGGCACCTCAAATGCACAAAGTCCCGTTCAGCGCATAAAAACCATTGTTCACGGTACGACAGTGGGTACCAATGCGCTTTTAGAGCGCAAGGTCGCTAAGACAGGCATGATCACTACCCGTGGCTTTAAAGACGTGCTTGAGATGCGCCGCAGGGACAGGCCGCAGACATGGGGACTAAGGGGTGCATTCAGCCCCGTGATACCCAGACACCTAAGACTCGAAGTCGATGAGCGAGTACTAGCAGACGGAACTTTGCACACAGCCCTGGATAAAGATCAGATAAAGAATGCAGTCATGCAGCTTTTGTCCGAAGGGTGCGAGGCGATTTGTATTTTCTTTATCAATGCTTTTGCAAATAAAACCAACGAGCTCCAAGCACTAGAGGTTGTAAAGTCGCTTTGGCCAAGTCAATTCATCACGAGTGCTGTATTGGTGCTCCCTGAGATTAGGGAGTTTGAACGGTGCTCAACGGCTGCCCTAAATGCGGTCTTACAGCCGGTTGTGGGTGAGTATTTAAATAAGCTTGATGGCTCCTTGAGAAACGCGGGGTTTAAGGGTGACTTCCTGATTGTGCAAAGTAACGGCGGCGTGATGTCTAGGGAAACTGCGTCAGATATGCCCTTTAAAACAGCCCTCTCCGGGCCAGCAGCGGGTGTAATCGCCTGCGCCGAGATCGCAAAAGCAGCTGGCTTTATGCGCGTTATAACTGGGGATATGGGGGGGACGTCCTTTGATGTCTCCCTTATCGATGAGCGGGGAGCAAGTCTAGCGTCGCAAACTGCAATTGAATTTGGATTAGTGATTCGCTCACCCATGATTCAAATTGAGACCATTGGTGCTGGCGGGGGCTCGATTGCAAGTGTCGACTCAAGTGATATGCTCAGTGTAGGTCCCGAGTCCGCAGGGAGTAATCCGGGACCTGCATGTTATGCAAGGGGAAATCTTCGCCCAACGGTGACCGACGCAAACGTAGTCCTCGGGCGTATAGCCTCAGACAGACCTCTTGGCGGGGGGCTTTTGAAGCCCTTAGATCTTGGGCTTGCAATAGAAGCAATTAAAGTACACGTTGCTGATCCGCTTGGTATTGATGTGATGAGCGCAGCTGAGGCAATCTTAAAAGTAGCTAACTCTAAGATGGCAGGGGCGATGCGGCTGGTCTCTATTGAGAAGGGTTATGACCCCAGAGACTTTGCTTATATGCCCTTTGGGGGTGGAGGCGCGCTTCACGTTTGCGCGATGATGCGAGAGGTGGGGGTGAAAAGCGG
This sequence comes from uncultured Burkholderiales bacterium, assembly GCA_903828695.1. Taxonomy (GTDB): domain Bacteria; phylum Pseudomonadota; class Gammaproteobacteria; order Burkholderiales; family Burkholderiaceae_C; genus Limnohabitans. Next base: position 1,486 of record CAIKNE010000051.1, read on the forward strand.
TTTAATCCCACGCTATCCAGGGGTTACCTCGGCTCTTGGTTGTGTGATCGCGGATATGCGTCACGACGGCGTACAGACGCTAAATTCATTACTCAGCATCCTCGAAGTTAGCAAAGTAACTCAGCTGATTCAGTCAATTTCTGATACTTGCCACAAAAGACTTGAACAAAGCGGTTTGAAGTTCAAAGAAGTTCAAGAAATATTAAGTTTTGATATGCTGTATGTTGGGCAAACACATACTTTGAACGTAACGCTTAAAGCAGGAAGCGCAGCTCCCTTAACAAGCGCTAAGCGTGATTGGGGAAAATTAAGTATTCAAGAGATCAAAGATGCATTTGAGAGCGCCTATCAAATCGCTTTTGGAAGAACCTTGGGGGACATTGCAATTAAAGTCCTCAACTTAAGGTTCTCAGTCATTGGTGTTCGTCCTAAATTTGACCTTGGGGTACTTGCTCCGACCAGCCGCGATATGCCGGCTCCGCTTGGTTACCAAAATGTATTCCATAACGGTATCCAGCATAAAGCGGTTCGATACGCGAGGCTAGAACTCCCCGTAGGCTCAAGCATTGAAGGTCCTGCTGTCTTAGAGCAAAGTGACACAACGCTTTGGTTAGAGCCCGGTTTTACAGCGGTTGTTGACAAACTTGGTAACTTGATACTCACGCAAAACGCGGGCGAGGAGGACTGAGATGCAAAGCCACACTCATACCTCCCCTGCAGGACAGGGCAACGCAGTTGCCCTGTTGATCGTTGATCTTCAAAATGATTTCTTGCATCCAAACGGCGCATACGCCAGAGGCGGGGCAGTCATCGATGCAGCCAGAGCGTTACCAGCCAAAGTTGAGAGAGTCGCCAGGAGGGTTAAGGAAAAAGCAGGCTTGGTTGTTTCGAGCCAATTCACACTTTGGCCTGGTATTGGGGGCGAGCCCCTTATTTCGGAACATCTAAAGAAGCTGAGACCATTTCTCAAAAAAGGCGATTTTCAACCCATGAGCTGGGGTCAACAAAGTGTTGACTTGCTCAATGATTTAATTGATTTCTCGGTCAGTAAGGTTGCATACTCAGCATTTTTTAACACCCAACTCGATTGGATTCTCGCGCGCGCGGGGATAAAAGAGCTTGTAGTATGTGGCATAGTCACTAATGGGGGGGTTGCAAGTTCTGTTCGAGACGCGCACATGCGAGACTACAGATGCACTGTGCTTGGTGATGGTTGCGCTGCGTTTAGCGAGCAAATACACGAAACCTCGCTTGCAGATCTGAGTTCTGTTGCAACTGTAACGACTTGTGAGTCTTATTTGAGCAGCGCTTGGATTTAAAGCCTCCTGATGAATATAGCATTGCGAAGTTTAAATAAACACTGACCTTCATTCATGTAAATATTTTCCTTTAACTCATTAAATGTCTATCATTGACTCCTCCCTTAGTCCATTCCAACAATGTCTGTCAATAATCCCCGGGTTGTCATCAACTCACCATCCAACCCATTTACCCCATCTGGTCACATAGAGGTTGCTATTGTGGGCGCAGGCGCCAGTGGGTTGTCCTGCGCACTTCATTTGCATGATAGGGCAATAGAGTGCGCTGTGTTTGAGCGGGACGACACTCCAAGTGGGTCTACTTCACTATCGTCTGGCTTTATTCCTGCTCCTTGCACCCGATTACAGACCCGATTAAACATCAATGATAGTGTTGAGTTGTTTGTCTTAGACATTAGGAATAAGTCAAAAGGAAAGGGCAATCAGATTCTAGAGCGGGCTTATGCCTCGGCTATTGGACCTGCTTTGGATGCTTTAGAGATGAGTCACGGCTTTGATTGGGAGATACTGGATCAATTCTTATATCCGGGCCATAGCGTTCACAGGATGCACGCTCTGCCCGCTAGAACTGGGCAAGCCCTGATGGCTCGACTCATGAGTCGCGCTGAATCATTAGGGATTCCAGTTTTAACGAAGAGTTTAGTCAATGAAATTTGGATACAAGATGACAAAATTATAGGCATAGGAATTCAGCGCGCAAACGCTGGCCGAGAGCATTACAGTTGCGACTCACTCGTACTTTGTTGCAACGGATACGCAGGCAACTCAGACTTAGTGCGTCAATATATTCCAGAAATGAAGGACGCAATATTTTCAGGTCACACCGGAAACGACGGTAGCGCTATTCTTTGGGGCGAAGAGTTAGGCGCTGAGCTAGCTGATTTAGGCGCTTACCAAGGTCACGGCTCATGGGCTATACCTCACGGCATACTCATGACGTGGGCGCTCATGATGCATGGAGGTTTACAAGTTAATTCCTTAGGTAAGCGCTTTCACAATGAGACTACTGGTTATTCAGAAGCTGCGGTAGAGGTACTTAAACAACCAGGGGGAGTGGCTTGGTGTGTTTTTGACGAGAAAACCTATCAGCTAGCGTGCATGTTTCCAGACTTCCAAACTGCGATACAAATTGGAGCAATAAAGAGGTTCACTGATACCGCTTCACTTTCAGATTTCATCGATTGCTCACAAGAGTCAATTGAGGAGACGCTCGGTCAAATACAGACAGATTTGAGCTTCAACTCTGGTCTAGATACTCATACGGGCAGAGTTTTTACCAAGCCAATATTGGCACCTTATTACGCAGTGAAAGTAACTGGTGCCTTGTTTCATACACAAGGCGGACTGAGCATTGATGACAAGGCAAGAGTTCTTAGGAAGAATGGTGTAGCCTTTGCAAATCTCTTTGCTGCAGGCGGGGCTGCAAGAGGAGTATCAGGTAACGCTGTGTGGGGTTATCTGTCGGGTAATGGACTTCTGAGCGCTTTTGCTGGCGCTTACATAGCCGCGTGCTCCATCAACGAGGTTAGACGCTAGCTACAAGGTAATAGCTATCTGGTGCTTATCAATAAGAGAAATACACATAGGACTGATAACAGATTAAATAATGTATGCAAAATGAATAATCTTAAGAAATTAATCAATCAAGACTCTGCTTTGCTCGCACCAGGCGTATACGACGCTTTAAGCGCCCTCATTGCTGAGCAAGCAGGTTTTAATGCAGTCTATTTATCAGGTGCCTCCATTGCCTACACGGCCTTGGGACGCTCAGATGTTGGGCTCACCACAGCTACTGAGGTAGGTCAAATACTTGGACAGATAAGACAAAGGATCTCTATACCTATCATTGTTGACGCGGATACTGGTTTTGGAAATGCGCTTAATACCCAAAGAACTGTTAAAGACTTTGAAAGGTTGGGGGCCAACATGATTCAAATTGAAGATCAAGATTTCCCGAAGCGCTGCGGCCATTTAGACGGCAAACGCGTTATCCCTGTTAAAGAGATGATGGGGAAGTTAAAAGCTGCACTCGATGCAAGAACATCAGTCAATACACTCATACTTGCTCGAACTGACGCACTAGCTGTCGAAGGATTCGAGGCAGCGATTGAGCGGGCATTTGCTTATGTTGAATGCGGTGTGGACGCTTTATTCATTGAGGCATTAAAAACACCAGCGCAAATGCAAAAAGCTTGTAATCTACTCTCCGGTACTATCCCAATGCTTGCCAATATGGTTGAAGGTGGAAAGACCCCAATTTACAGTGCTAATGATTTAGGGGAGATGGGATTTAGGATTGTCATATTTCCAGGCGGTACGGTTCGCTCTGTTGCACACAACCTAAGTAAGTACTACTCAAGTCTTCATCTTCATCAAAGCACCCAAATGAGAAAGGGTGAGATGCTTGATTTTGATCAACTCAACGAGCTTATCGGCACCCCTGACTTAATGCAATTAGGTAAAAAGTACGAATCCTAAAATCGAGTTCTTAGCGTGATCTTTTGAGATTACGGCTCTTTACTTTTTTGACACAACGGCTTTTTCAAGGGCTTGCTGTTCTGAACATTCCTGGTACACAGTCACTCAAATATATGGTTTGGGCAGTTAAATCAATATAACTTTTCAACCTTTAATTCAAACCGTGATTTTTATCTCAATGCTATGAGCATTAAGATAAAAAATATTTAATATTGAGGAAGTTTTTTTTACCTAAAATGGTTACTCCCTTTGGAGACTGATTCATGATTTGGCTCGTTCGCATTGCCCTCAGACGGCCCTATACTTTTGTCGTGCTGGCCGTACTTATACTTATTTTTGGTCCTATAGCCGCTTTACGCTCACCCACGGATATTTTCCCAGATATCAAAATACCGGTTATCAGCGCCGTATGGACTTACACAGGTCTATCCCCAGAGGACATGTCTGGACGGGTGGTTTACTATTACGAACGACAATTAAGCTCAACGGTCAATGATATTGAGCACATCGAGTCCACCTCATTACCGGGTTACGGGATCGTTAAGATATTCTTTCAACCCAATGTGGATATTCGAACCGCCACAGCTCAAGTGACCTCTATTTCTCAGACCGTCCTCAAGCAAATGCCGCCCGGTATAACTCCCCCTTTGATTTTAAACTATAACGCATCAACTGTACCTATTCTCCAAATCGCGCTATCAAGTCCAACGGTCCCAGAGCAGCGACTCTTTGATTACGGGCAAAACTTTATCAGACCCCAACTCGCTACTGTTGCAGGAAGCTCCATCCCCTCCCCTTACGGAGGCAAGGTGCGACAGATTCAAATTGATCTAAACCCCCTAGCGCTTTTGTCCAAACATTTGTCTGCGCAGGACGTACAAAACGCACTCAATGAGCAAACACAAATTATTCCTGTTGGTACACAAAAGATTGGAAAATTTGAGTACAGCCTTAGACTAAATAATTCGCCTAATGCCATCGATGAGCTAAACAACATACCCATTAAAGTCATCGGAAATACAGTAATTTTGATGCGCGACGTTGCAAGCGTCAGAGACGGCAGTCCCCCGCAGACCAATGTTGTTCGAGTCGATGGGGGCAAAGCTGTGTTGATGACGGTTCTTAAAAGCGGTGCAGCCTCAACGCTTGAGATAGTAAAACAAGCCAAAGCTTTGATTCCTAAAATTGCCGAGAGCATCCCCTCCGAGGTCAAGATAGACACACTTGGGGATCAGTCCATTTTTGTTAAAGCAGCGGTCTCAGGCGTAGCAAAAGAGGCGGTCATTGCTGCTTTGCTTACGTCTTTGATGATATTGCTCTTTCTCGGCAGTTGGCGTTCTACGGTAATCATAGCGATCTCCATCCCTTTGGCTATTTTGTCATCCATCATTTTATTATCTGCGATGGGGGAGACCATGAACATCATGACGCTCGGAGGACTTGCACTGGCTGTAGGTATTTTGGTGGATGACGCAACAGTTACGATTGAAAATATTAACTGGCACCTTGAGCAAGGCAAACCCGTCAGGAAGGCTATCATGGACGGAGCCCATCAAATCGTGACACCCGCGTTTGTATCTTTACTTTGCATCTGTATCGTTTTCATCCCCATGTTCATGCTAAACGGGGTAGCTAGGTACTTGTTTGTACCGATGGCTGAGGCTGTAGTGTTTGCGATGATTGCATCTTTCTTTTTATCAAGAACCCTGGTTCCTACCATGGCAGCTTATCTCTTAAAGCCACACGGGACACTTGGTCATCCTACTGCACATCTAGCAGAAGTGATGAGTGTGAAACATAAAACTCACACTAAAACAGGCAATCCTTTCCTTGCTGTTCAACAAAGCTTCGAAGTAATTTTCAACAGCATCCGAAAGTCTTATTATTCTGTACTTAGCTTAACCATGCAACACAGAAAGGCCTTCATTGTGGGTTATGGATTATTTGTGGTTATTACATTTTGCTTAGCGCCGTTTTTGGGGCGCGACTTCTTTCCACCTGTAGACTCTGGACAAATCAAAATTCACGTTCGAGCACAAGTGGGCACTCGTATTGAGGAGACTGCAAAACTCTTTGATCAAGTAGAGTCTCGAATCCGTGAGATCATCCCCAAAGAGGATTTAGGAAGTGTTGTTGATAATATTGGACTGACGGTGAGCGGTATTAATACCGTTTACAGTAATACCGGCACTATCGGACCTCAAGACGGAGACATCTTAATTACGCTAAACGAGGATCACCCGCCCACTGAGCCAATCTTACACAACCTTAGAACGCATCTATCGTCTGAGTTCCCTGGTGTTACATTTGCGTTCTTGCCCGCTGACATCATCAGTCAAATTCTAAACTTTGGCTCGCCGGCTCCAATCGATCTGCAGGTTATGGGACCCGACCGTGTGGCCAACAAGCTGTATGCTCAAAAATTATTAAAGGAGATTCAACAAATTGGCGGGCTAGCAGATGTGCGTATTCAACAGGCTGATAATTACCCACAACTTAGCATAGAAGTGGACCGATCAAGAGCAAAAAAAGTGGGCATCACAGAGCGAGACGTTACCAACAGTTTGGTAACCAACATGGCCGGCAGTGGACAAGTCGCACCCTCTTACTGGCTAAACAGGGCTAACGGTGTCTCCTACCCCATCGTTGCCCAGTCGCCTGATTACAGATTTAACTCGCTATCTGATCTGGAGAATTTGGCTATTGATTCGCCTGCTACAAGTAGTACCAAAGACTCACAAATCTTAGGTGGACTTGCTACGGTCAAACGCACAACCACCGATGCAGTTATCTCACACTACGCTGTGCAACCAGTCATTGATATCTACGCTACGCCTGAGCGCAGAGACTTAGGCGGGGTAGCACGAGATATACAACGCGTTATCGATGCACACCAAGACTCCCGCCCCAAAGGAGCAACGATATCGATAAGGGGCCAAGTTCAGACCATGAATACAGCGTTCTCTGGTCTACTTTATGGATTAATAGCTGCGATTGTTCTAATCTACTTTCTAATCGTTGTTAACTTTCAGTCCTGGAGCGATCCATTCGTCATTGTGAGCGCGTTGCCAGCAGCGCTGGCGGGAATCATTTGGATGCTTTTTGCTACGCACACGACTCTTTCTGTCCCTGCGCTCACTGGGGCTATTATGTGTATGGGCGTTGCAACCGCCAACAGTATCTTGGTGGTCAGCTTTGCCAGAGAGAGGATCATGTACACAAAAGAATCTGTTCGCGCGGCGCTGGAAGCTGGCTTTACTCGCTTTAGACCAGTGATCATGACAGCTTTGGCCATGATTATTGGTATGGGTCCAATGGCCCTAGGACTTGGCGAGGGGGGGGAGCAAAACGCCCCACTTGGACGGGCGGTGATTGGAGGGTTAATATTGGCCACCATTGCAACACTGCTTTTTGTGCCCGTTCTTTTTAGCTTAATTCATGAAAACTATGTTGAACCAGAGATTTACGATGATGAATAGCGCCCAGCAAAGTAGACCAACGTCCGTCACTCTAAGACTTGAAACAAATCCAATTATCATATTTCTCTTAACAGGAGTAGCACTTGAGCTCTGATTCCATTAATGTCCCTGATAAAGTAGAGACTCCACACTTTCTTAAAACTCTAGGCTGGGCTGCAGGGGCTGGCGCACTGGGTCTCGTCATTGGCGGTCTAACGGGTCGACTAAGTGATGAGAAAGCCCTAACAGAGGTTGCAAAAGCCTACTCTACGCCAAGCGTCAAAACGATTCACCTAACCACACTGAAAGAGGGTGAGATCCTGAGGCTACCAGGCACCCTTCAAGCTTTTAACAACGCCCCCATCTATTCTCGGGTGAATGGTTACGTAAAACGCTGGCTGTTTGATATTGGGGACAAGGTACGCGCCAATCAAATACTGGCAGAGATCGAGACTCCCGATTTGGACCAACAACTAGAGCAAGCACTTGCTGACTTGGAGACAGCTAAAGCGCATGCTAATTTAGCTGAAATTACTGCTAAGCGGTGGAAAAAACTCTTACTTACAGATTCTGTCTCCCCTCAGGAAGCGGATGAGAAGAACGGAGATTTTGTTGCAAAACGCTCAATTGTCACCGCAGCTCAGGCCAACGTTGATCGTCTCAAAGCCTTGGAGGGCTTTAAACGTATCACAGCCCCCTTTGATGGAATCGTAACTACTCGTAACACTGATATCGGCGCTTTAATTAATGCGGGTCAACAATCTGGAAAGGAGCTATTCACAGTAGCTGATCAAAGCAAACTGCGACTATATGTAAGTGTCCCTCAAATATTCATGGGTAAGTTGAAAAACGGTATGCAAGCAAGCTTAGATGTGCCGGAGCATCCTGGGCTTAAATATACAGCTAAATTTGTTGGTGAATCAAAGGCTGTGAATGAAAGTTCTGGTACTGTGCTCATCCAACTTCTTGTGGACAACAAGGATTTAACACTTAGACCAGGGGACTTTGCAAACGTTGCGCTCACTATGCCTGCAAGCGAAAACGCAGTGGTTGTTCCCTCGAGTGTCTTGATTTACAGAAAAGAAGGGCAATTCATTGCAACACTTGGAGCTGAGAACAAGGTTGTATTGAAAAAAGTAGAGATTGCCCGCGATATGGGCAATTTAGTCCAGATTGCATCTGGTATAAGTCCAGATGATGAAATTATCGATGTACCGCCAGACTCCTTAGAAAACGGAGAAATCGTTCGCCCAGTAGCTGCCAATTCAAAGAATTAACTCGGTTTATACGTTTAGAGAAATTTGAACTTTTACACAAAATACGAACAATTTCCTGCGTCGTCCATCACTCCAAATTTTGAGTTTAATTCTGATTTGAAGTTCTTAACAACTGAGGACACTTGCACAAAGTAAGATTTGAAAAACTCTGACCTTCATTAAGACTTGAATCCACGATTTTTTCTTAAATTTGAACCATCAAAATATTGCTCTTAATGCGAACACGACACTTACTCTTCGATATGGCTACTAAAAACAAAAGCTTCTTTTTTATAGGGCCCACCATCAGTGCAGCGGTACTTTTTCTGTCTGGGTGTTCTTTTGCACCAAAGTATGAGATACCGAATATTGTGAATAATACTAATAATAGTTGGTCAAGTAATCCTTGGACGCAGGCTCAGCCAAGCGACCAGCTTGACAAAGGGCAATGGTGGAGAGTTTTTAGGGACGAGGCGCTTAACGATTTAGAAAGCACTTTAATTAAACAAAGTCCTTCTCTCGCAATTGCATTAGCCCGCTATGATCAAGCGAGCGCATATTTAAAACAAGCCCAGTCTGCAGAGCTCCCGAGCATTGACGCCTCAGAGAGTACAACCCAGAACCGGCAGTCCCTAAATAGACCCTTGAGGGGCTCTAATCAGCCCAATTACTACAACGCCTACACCGATATGTTGTCAACCAACTACGAATTAGATTTCTGGGGTCGCGTTAGAAATTTAGTCAACGCAGCCCAAGCTCAAGCTCAAGGGTCTGCTGCGGATTTACAAACCGAGAGGCTAAGCCTTCAAAGCAAAGTTGCCGAGCTGTATTTTGAGCTTCGCGGTGTTGATAAACAAATTGCAATGCTTGACGACGCTGTACAAGCTTACATGAGAGCCTATGATTTAATCGCTAATCGCTATGATGTAGGGGTTGCCTCCGGGATTGATATGGCGCGAGCCCAGACTCAGCTTAGCACCATCCAAGCGGAGGCTTCTGAGCTAAGAATTCAAAGAGTCGTTTTTGAACATGCAATTGCAGTTTTACTTGGTGAAGTACCCCAGACCTTTCGGATAAAACCACTTAATACTGAACCGCGAAATATAAATGCATTTTTAACCCCTGACTCAGGACCAAACTCTACTGCAACTCGTTCATCCCAATCTTTTGCGGCAATGACAGCAACTGCGCTTATCAATCCGTCGAATACACCAGAGGTGCCAGTGAATTTGCCGTCAACACTCTTAGAACGCAGACCGGACGTAGCGGCGGCGGAGCGTAAAATGGCTGCGGCCAACAAAAGAATTGGGGTTGCTAAGGCGGCTTTTTATCCGTCCTTTAGTATTGGCGCATCTGCTGGATATCAAAACACGGGGGGACCAGATTGGATGTCCCAGCCCAACAGTTTTTGGTCAATCGGACCAACTGGGGCGTTTAATTTTTTTGACGGTGGACTTCGAGAAGCTCAACTCATACAGGCTAAGGCTGCTCTAGACCAGGCTGCTGCCGAGTACAGACTTGCCGTTCTCACAGCCTTTCAACAGGTAGAGGACTCGGTGAATAAATTACGCGAATACAAAGACGAAATTAACAACAGAGCGAATGCAGCAAACGCGGCCCTAAAAGCGATGCAGCTCGCAACTTCTAGGTATAGGGAGGGAGCAGTGAATTATTTAGAAGTAGTAACCGCTCAAACAGCGGCTCTTCAAGCTGAGCGCTCCTTTATTGCCCTTGATACCACACGTCAACTCACTAGTATTCAACTTATCAAGGCCCTGGGCGGGGGCTGGAACAAAGAGAGTCTCAAAATTGAATGAAATAAATAATATTCATACACTCCAATTACAAACCAAATAACTGAGGCTGAACTCTAAATGGAGTTAAATCTTGGGCGAGGCTTTTTAGATTTAACTAATTTTTACTAGCTCTAAGTGAACTCTCTCTCCTACCGCTAACACTTTACTTATTTACTCTTTTACTCAATTTTAGGAAAAATGCCAAAAGTACTGGTTATTGAAGACGACACTCCGACCTCCGGAGAAATTATCTCACTATTGGTCACCCGTGGTTATGAAGTAGTTAGCGAAACCGACGGTGCAAATGGACTAAAAAGAGCTCTAAACGAGAGTTTTGACGCTATTACATTGGACCGAATGTTACCCAATCTCAGTGGTATTGAAATACTGCAAAGCCTGCGTAAAATAGGTAATCATGTACCTGTATTACTAATTAGCGCACTTGGCTTGGTCGATGATCGTGTTCAAGGCCTAAAAGCAGGCGGAGACGACTACATAGTAAAGCCATTTGCCAGCGAAGAGTTACTAGCCAGAATAGAAGCACTGATTAGAAGACGTAATCAAAGTCAACAAAATTTAGGGCAAGTCAATTTCTTGAAGTACGAAGATCTTGAACTTGATTTGTTACAAAGAACAGCAAAACGAAGGGGACTTCCCATCCAGTTGATGGCTAAGGAGTTTCGATTACTAGAATATTTTGTTCGTTATTCTGGTCAAGTTTTGACAAAAAAAATGATTCTAGAATCGCTTTGGAATTTAAATTTTGATCCTTCTACTAATTTTATTGAGGTACATATTGCACGGCTTCGTAAAAAGATTGATAAGCCAAGCTTTGCGCCGTTGATACATACAGTGCGAGGAGTTGGTTATGTCTTTGGTCTAAAACCTTGAGTAGACTACCGAATGAGGATTTAAGGCAAGATATGCATCGACAAATTGAGAAATCCATTTTCCCAAATGTCTTAACCCAAATCAAAGCAAGGTTCAGAATCACCACTGTACGCCTTGCCCTTTTGAATTCCTTTTTTTTTGTAATCGGAATATGGATAACCATTGCCCTTGTGTATTGGCAAGTCTCAATCTTTATGGAGCACCGGGTAGATCACATCATTGATTTATATGCTAAGAATTTTGAGAATCTAGCGCTACATGAAGTTATTAAGACTGTAGATGAGTCTGTACGACGTGACTCTAGAAAAATTGAACTCTACGGCGTGTTCACCAACCAAGGTGTGAGACTAAGCGGGAACCTTAATTATTTACCAAATGAAATTACTCTAAACGGTGAGACAGCAGAGTTTGAATATAAAGACAGTTCTGAGTTTTTTAAAAATGATTTGCAAATATCCGATGAGTTGCGCAGCTTCCCTGCAAGAGCTAAATCTTTTAACATCGATTCAAATACGGTTCTTGTTATTGGACGCAACGTAAGTGAGTTTGAAGCTATTAGAAAAATTTTATTAAACGGTTTAATAACAGGTAGCTCAATCATTCTTACAATGGGATTTTTAATCGGCATTACGCTTGCTGTACCCGCTCTAAGACGCATTCAATATATCCAACTACTCTCCAAGAAAATTATGCTTGGAGACTTCACGCTTCGTTTACCGATTTCAAAACGCAATGATGAAATTGATATACTGGCCACTACAATCAACTCAGTGATGACTGAGATCGAAGAGCTAATTTCAGAGATTCGCGGGGTTACTGCAACCATTGCTCATGACCTGCGTACACCCCTTACTAGGGTTCGACTTATGCTAAGCAAGGGAATCTTACTTACTGAAAACTCTAATTTTGATGCTACTCAAAGATCACTTTTAGCGCATGAGTTATTTATTAAGTCAATTGAAGAATCAGATCACCTACTGGCTCGTTTTACAGCAATACTGAGAATCGCAGAAATTGAGAATCATATGCGAAAAGCTGGATTCAAAAATACACGCTTAGAGGACGTGCTTCAGCAAATCTATGAAATGTTTGAGCCTATTGCAGAGGACAAAGGGCTCAAGCTAATATTGGAACTTGAGCCTACAGCGCCTGTTTATGCGGATCCAGACCTATTACTAGAGGCAGTCAGTAATTTAGTAGATAACGCCATAAAATACTCTCCAACCCCTGACTCAGACAAAGATAGCCCCGATTCAAAAGCAAATACAGATTTCGTTAAATGTTCTCTCGAAATCTCAACTTTTAATCACCTCTCTGTCATTATTCGGTTAAAAACAGTTGACTCGTATCCTGTAATTGATATTATTGATTCTGGGATTGGAATATCAGAGGATGTCTTTAATACATTCAATCAGGAGACTCTGAATGCAGCAAAGTTTAAGCATAGTTTACAGTCAGGATTAGAGGCATCCAACCAAAACTCACTGACAACAACACAATTCAATTACAGCAATCGTTCGGCATCCACTCAATCCATCAATCAATTAGAATTGAGCGCAGGCCTAGGAAAAGGGTTTGGACTGGGTCTTGGAATTGCGCGTGCCATATTCCGACTACATCACTTTGAAATGACTGCGCTACCTCGCTCCAAGGGCGCTCACCTCAGTATCTCGTGTAAAAACTAAGTCACTTTGCGAGCTTATAGAATATTGCTATTTTCTTGAAAACTCTTCAATCAGAAATGTCGGGTAGTAAGTACCTAATTATAGATAAGAATTCAAATATCACTGTGAATCAAAAAAACTCTCAGGCCAATACTTTCTTTCAAATTGCACTTGCAGCTCATCAACAAGGTAATCTTATTCAAGCCAAGCAGTTATACGAGCAAGTATTATCCATCGATAACAGACACTTTGATTCACTGCATTTGCTGGGAGTGATCGCCTATCAAATGCAAGATCCTCGCAAAAGCGTTCAATTGATTAGTCAAGCGCTTAAGATTAGCCCAAACGCTTTCGTTGCTTACAATAATTTAGGTCTTGCACTGCAGATACTTAGGGAAATTCCTGCATCCATTGCAGTTTTTAAGAAATCAATTGAACTTAAAAACAATAATCCTGAAGCTTTTTTTAATTTAGGTAATTCTTTTACAGTGTTAAATGACTTCACGGAGGCTTTAACTCACTTTAATGAGGCGATTAGACTGAATCCGAATTATCCACAAGCCTTCAATAATCGAGGCAACATATTCCAAGAGTTAGGTGAGTTTGATCATGCACTAGATGACTTTAATGAAGCAGTAAAACTGCACCCTCGCTATGATGAAGCTTATACAAATAGAGGTAATATTTTTCAAGAATTGGCCCAGTTTCAAGAGGCCCTCGAGAGTTATTGCTCAGCTATAACTATTAATCCTCTCAACGCAGAAGCCAATTGGAATAAATCTCTATTATTACTTTTATTAGGTGATTACAAGAGCGGCTTACCTCTTTACGAGTGGCGTTGGAGAAGAGAGAACACATCCTCTCCCGTTCGAGCGTTCAATGCTCCCCTATGGCTTGGCAAGGAAGATATCAAGGGTAAAACAATCTTAATACATGGTGAACAGGGACTTGGGGACTCTATTCAGTTTTGTCGGTATATCAAGGACGTAGCGAATTTAGGAGCTCGAGTCATCTTAGAGGATCAAAAGCCTCTCCAAAATTTATTTAAGAATTTAGAAGGTGTTGGTGAATTTATAGTGTTCGGGGATCCTCTCCCACGTTTTGACTTTCATTGCCCGATGCTTAGTTTGCCTCTTGCGTTCAATACTACTTATGCGACAGTTCCTGATCCTACGCCATACCTTTTTGCTCAACCAGAGAAAGTTGCTTATTGGAAGAGCAAACTAGGTCAGACATCAAAACGCCGAATTGGAATTTGCTGGAGCAGTACTTCGCCCTTCAGATTTGACGGTAAGCGAAGTATGAAACTGAGTGAATTCATCAAGTTATTACCCGTAACAGGTACCGGGGAAATTGAATATGTTTGTCTTCAAAAGGAGATCAAATCCGAAGACATTGAAACTCTAGCATCCAGAGCGGATATTCTTTTTGTCGGTAACGATATCCAGGACTTCACGGATACTGCCGCCCTTATTGAGTCTTGTGACGAGGTGATCAGCACCTGCACCAGTGTTCCCCATTTAAGTGCAGCGATGAACAAAAAAACTCGGATACTACTCTCCTTCGTTCCAGATTGGAGATGGGGTTTACATAGTAATAAAACTCCTTACTATAAATCAGTTGAATTAATACGTCAGTCTGCACTTAACTCATGGTATATGGACCCATTAGATTGAAGATAACGCCAT
>CAIKNE010000052.1 GCA_903828695.1 uncultured Burkholderiales bacterium
GTCAACAAACTGATCTCTGTCGTTGTCAGCGCTGCTGCATCACTTGTGTTCAAGTTAGCGATTTGCGCACTGCTCAGTGACATGAGTGCAGTTGTATTGAAATTCGATACTTCTGAGGTCGTCAACGCAGCAATTTGCGCTGTACCCAGACCCGTTGCTTGTACACCTGTCAGTATCGCAAGTCCTGATGTGTTCAAAGCCGCTACATCACTGGTTGTCAAAGCACCAATCTGCGCACTGGTCAGTCCAGAGACTGCGCTGGTCGAGAGCGCCGCTGCTCCAGCTGTCGTGAATGCAGCTATGTTCGCTGTTGACAAACCAACAACCTGCGCTCCTGTCAACGCACCAACCTGTGAGGTCGTGAGCGCTGCTACATCCGCAGTTGTCAATCCAGCCAATTGTTTGCTGGTGATCACACCAATCTGTGTCGTTGTCAGTGCTGCTACGCCGCTTGTAGACAAGCCACCGATCTGTGCACTGGTCAACGCTTGAACAGCTGATGTATTCAGTACATTGACCTGTCCTGTCGTCAACTGCGCCATCAGCGCTGTGCTCAGTCCAGCCACTTGCGTTGCCGTCAAGGTGCTTGCCACGCTTGTGGTCAATACCGATACTTGGCTTGTTGTCAAACCAGTAATCTGTTTAGAGCCCAACTGCGCAACTTGTGCTGTTGTCAGCACTGCCACATCTGATGTGGTGAAGGCACTGATTTGGGCGCTGGTTAGGCCAAATACAGCATTTGTACTTAAGTTTGAAGCCTGAGATGTCGTCAGTGCTGCAATTTGCGCTGTGCCCAAACCTATCACCTGGGCAGCAGTGAGCACCGCAAGCCCTGCCGTGGAAAGAACTGCAACATCACTGGTGGTCAAGGCACTAATCTGTGCACTTGTTAACCCTGACACCGCACTGGTTGACAGCGATTTTGCGTCAGATGTCGTCAATGCAGCAATGTTCGCAGAGGACAAGCCAACAACTTGCACTCCAGTGAGAGCACCAGCTTGTGATGTGGTCAATGACGCTACTTCCGCAGTTGTTAGACCAGCGAGCTGCGAGCTTGTAATGACTCCGATTTGTGTAGTTGTAAGTGCTGCTGCACCGCTTGTAGACAGCGCACCAATCTGAGCACTAGTTAATGCCAATACAGCACTTGTCCCTAAAACACTTACCTGACCTGTAGTCAACTGTGCCATCAGCGCTGTACTCAGTCCTGCTACTTGGGCATTGGTGAGCGTACTTGCAATGCTTGTTGACAAGGCGGTAACGCCACTCGTCGTCAAACCAGCGATTTGCTTGGAACTCAACTGCGATGCCTCAGCGGTGGTGAGTACCGCGACATCTGAAGTAGTGAGAGCCCCGATTTGAGCACTTGTTAAGTAACTAACCAAAGAAGTTGAGAACGCAACAACCTCGGATGTGGTCAATGACGCAATTTGGTCCGTCGTTAAAACTGCAATCTCAGCGCCCTGAATGGCGTTTAGCTGTGAGGTTGAGAGGCTAGATACTGTTGTGGTGGTCAGACTAGCAATATCTGCGACGCTCAAGAATCCAGGAACTGTAGTCCCTAGGGCTTGTACTTCAGAGGTACCAACTGCCGACAGGGCATTTAGTGTTGAGGCAAGTATGGATGTGGCCATTTGGAATTCCTTGGTGGAGAGCGCAACTGTGTTCTTAATCGTCGATACGAAAATTCTTATTTCTGTCTATCGTCTAATATCGGCGTTTGTTCAAGAAACTTTAGTTTATTTTTTTAAGAAAATGGATTTTTTTGAGAAAATAAACTAAAAGTGTTAATTGATTAGGGTTTTAACCCCTTCATTCAAATGGCAACCGTCAAATAGTTGCCGTTTGAACCCGGATTTGCAGGCGTATTAAGCAAAAACTATTCCAACTTTAATCAAAATAATATTCAACAGATTTCAATTTTAGGATTTACTGCGAAATCTTACAAGCGTTTTAACGAGCGTAGAAGTAGTTTTTTAGCGAATTTCTTATATTATAAAAATTATCACAATTGAGTCTTAAACCAATATTACACGATCCATGAGGTTTAAACATTAAGCCTGCCCTACCAACCACGAGCTGCAAATAACTAGCCCCTGATCAAATCACAACTGCAGCAAATCAGCACGTACTTGCTCAATGACTGGGGCCCAGTTCCCAAGTTCTGCTTGACGATAAAGGGTAACGCTGGGGTACCAAGGACTATCACCTCGGATTAACAGCCAACGCCAACAAGTATCGTATCTATTTAATATCCATGTTGACTTGCCAAGAGCCGCAGACAAATGCGCTGTAGATGTATCTACTGATATCACAAGATCCAGGTTTGCTATCAAGGCCGCGGTATCGGAGAAATCAGCCAATTCCTTCGAATTATTTGCAATCAAGGGTCCCCCCCACTTTGCAGCCACCAAATTAGTCAGCTCCGCCTCCGCGGAGGCGCCCTTTTGAAGGCTAAAAAATTCCACTGGCAAATCTGCAAGCAATTCAAACGCAGAAAGGGCAATATTTCGCCGCTCAGGTACAGCCCAGGATTCGGATTGACCAGTTCGCACACCCCCAGACCAAACCAAACCTACTCTGGGCTTAAATTTAGGGCCAAGTTTGATTTTCCAATCAGCAACCTTGTGTGGATCAGCCTGTAAATACGGAACGTTGTTGGGTATTGACTCAAGCGTTGTACTAAAGACTCTGGGCAAACTCATAAGAGGACACTGAAAATCAATGTCTTCTTGAATTTCAGTCTGGGGGAGGATCTGTTGAACCCTCAATTCATGGACTCCATCCAAGGATTTAAAGAGCTCAAGCAATGGAGCTTGGCACTCTAGTGTTACCTTACCCCCAAGTTGAGCAACGAGGCTCACATATCGACAAAACTGCAATGAATCGCCAAGTCCTTGCTCAGCGAAGAGAAGAATTCTTTTACCCACGAGGGACTCACGTCCACTCCAAAGCGGATGATTATGATAGTTTGCAGTACTCCGCTGGTTGTTCTTTAAGAACTCCCAGCGCCACTCAAACTCCTCCCAACCTTGGCTGTACTCACCCAATGTCAGCAGGAGCTGCCCCTTACTAACATGTGCTGTTGCATTTTGGGGAGCCAACTCAATTGCACGATCTAAATCTATTCTTGCTTCCTCAAATCGTCCAAGCATATGAAATAGAACACCGCGGTTAACGTATGGACTTGGGCTGGTCGAATCTAACAAAATTGCTTGATCGTAACAACTAAGCGATTGGGCAAAGTCACCCTTTTCTTTTAGAACAATACCTAAATTATTCAAGGCATCAAAGTTTTCAGGGGCGATCTTTAGCGCACGCATTAGCTTTTCAGTAGCTGAGTCTAAATCTCCCGACTCAAAGAATAGGAGCCCCAACTCAACATAAGCCTCAGTTAAATGTGTATCTACATGAATTGCCTCGTCGAGACTCTTCTTTGCCAATTCAAGTTGTCCTAACTGTTTTGCGCACTTACCCAATAAAAGTTGTAGTTGACCATTCTTTGAATGCTTTGACTGAACGGCAGTTGCCCTGGTTAAAAGTTTCAAAGAATTTTCGAAATTGTTGAAATGAAACTCAATTGAAGCCAGTACGTGAAGTGCTTCCAAACAATTGGAATCAAGCTCTAAAAGAGCTTTATATATATGTGTGGCTTGAAGAAGGCGATCGTTGGAAACTAACGCCCTAGCCTGAGCCAATAATTCAGTGACTCTTTTGCTAGATTGGTGTGAAACAGCCTTTGTTTTTAAAGGCTTAACCATGATTAAGCGAGCTCATCCAAACGCGTAATGAGTAAATAGGATTTTAAGTATGCCATAAAAAAACCCGGGCGAACCCGGGTTTTTATTCAAACGTTAACTCTATTACTTGAGTAAAGAGAGAACAGTTTGACCAGACTGGTTAGCCTGAGCCAACATAGCTGTAGCTGCTTGAGATATGATCTGTGACCGAGCCAATGCAGTTGTTGCTGTGTTGTAGTTCGTGTCTTTAATCGTACTTCTAGAGTCAGTCATGTTTGTGGTCATTGTCTGTAAGTTCGTTACAGTGCTTGACAAACGGTTCTGATACGCACCAACATTAGACTGGATTGCAGAGACTGTAGAGATTGCAGCGTCAATCGCAGTAATCGCAGCTTGTGCACCAGATTGTGTTGATAGATCAATTTGGGAAATTTTCAAACCGTTGTTAGCACCGCCGTAGCTTCCACTCTGGAATCCGAGTTGTGTGAACCCTTCACCCGCAACTTTGGATCCGTTCAACTGTGCATCTACGTTACCATCGTTTCCACTTGTAACGGTGAACTTACTGTTAGATTGCAACTGAACTTGAGAGTAAGTTGTAACAGCAGTAGTAGCGTATGAACCTGCAGCACCAACACCAAGCGCTGAAGAGTTTGTACCTCCCAAACCGACCGATGCCGCTGCCGTTGCGGTTCCAGCCCACAAGGAGATATTTCTACCGTCTTGTGCTGTGTATGTAATACCGTACCCATTGTCACTTGCGGTCACACCAGTTTGACCGGTATATTCGTTAATTGCATTGATGACTGCTGTTTTGGAGGGCGCTTTTGACAAATCACCAACCGCCGCAATAGTTACACCGTTGATCTCGAAACCAGCAGTCAGTGCGCCCGCTGAATAACTAGACCCAATGACAGTAGTTGGGGCTGCAGTTGCGCTAACGCCTGTCAATCCAGAGCTACGGTTAATGGCAGCGGCAATCGCAATTCCACTATTTTGCTTCATTGAAGAGTAAGCAGTTGTATCTGAGGATGTATCATCAGTTGCCAAAGATGCACCAATGGTAACGCCGTTTAAGCTCAGCGTCCCGCCATCAAAAGTTCCAACCGTAGCTTGGATTGCTGATTGAGTCATACTAGCACCACCAGTTACTACCGCCCTTGCATTTGTAGTTACCTGAGCAATGTTAGGCTGGAAAGTTCCTACAGCAAAACCACTGTTTGCGATATTACCAGTTGCCGTTGTAGACAAGTTGATAGCTGAATTAGTTGTGCTGTGCAGTTCAATTTGGCCTGTAAAGTCAGCTTGAGTTGCACTTGTTTGGGCATTCAAACCAGTATCAGATGCAGACAGACCGTTCAAAGTAACACTGATGTTTCGACCGTCACTTGCAACCAATTGAATGCCGTGCGTCGCATCACCTGTATTGATGGCAGTAACGCCAGTTTGTTTAGAGATTTCATTAATTGCAGTCACAAAGTTCTGACGGTTGATCGTCGTATCAGCACCTGTTGTAACTGAGGCTGTTGTAACACCGTTGATACTGATAGTACCAGCGGATGTTCCTGCAGTCATTGCGCTACCTTGAACAACTGTAGGATCAACAGTTGCCGTTACGCCTGACTGTGCAGATACCAAGTTGATTGCAGCTGCCTTAGCAATACTACTAGCACTCGCCAATGCGAATGATGAAGAATCATTAGATGCTAATGATGGACCAACTTGTACACCGTTGATGAGCAAGTCACCAGCTGTCATAGCCTTAGGTACTACTGGAGTTGCAGCTGTAGGATTAATTGGAGTTTGAATCGATGTCAACGATGCCAAGCTTCCGATACCGATGTCCTTTGTCTGAACAGAGCCAATTGACATTGTCATCGTGTTACCTTGGTTCACACCCGTTTGAAGAACGATGTTGCCAGCAGTTCCGTTGAGCAAATTAATACCGTTGGAGGTTGTAGTTTGTGCAATGGAGTCGATCTGGTTGGACAACTGTTTGTACTCAGCTTGGGTAGCTTGTCTGTTAGCAGCAGTCATTGTTCCGTTACTTGACTGAACAGCTAGTTCGCGCATTGTTTGCAAAATGCTGCTGACGTTATTAAGAGCACCATCAGCAGTTTGAGCCATGTTCATACCCTGGTTGGAGTTTTGAACAGCTACGCCGTATCCATTGATATCAGATGTCATACGAGTAGCAATCGCCAAACCCGCTGCGTCGTCTTTAGCAGAGTTGATGCGCGATCCTGTTGACAACTGCTCCATTGCGGCAGATTGTGATTTGCTAACTTGCGCTATCGAATTTTGTGAAAAAAGCGCGTTAAGGTTTGTGTTAATTACTGTCATGATGTTTCTCCTAAAAGTCCACCACAGGGTTAAAAAAAATTTCAGAATAATTCCTGATGACTGATGATTCGACCGCTTTAAGAAAAACTTAAGCGATCCTTCAAATATTTATGCAATTGAGTTATAAAGCAGCCCCTTAATAGCGTCAATATTGTGAGCAACATTAAGCACAGCCTCGTTAGGTATTTGTCTAATCACCTCACCCGATACACTGCTGGTTACCGTAATGATTGGAATTCCAACAGACTTATCCATTGCAAAACTCAATCCCGTTCCGTTTTGTTGCAGCATATCATTCAATCTACCAATTGCGTCTTGAACATTTTGATGCACTTGATCTAAATTTACATTGACACCTGACTTGGGTATTACTGCAACAAATCCTGACGGAACTTTCTCTATTGGCGCTGCGAGCGCACTTGCTGAATTTGTAGTGGAACTACCTGCGCTCCCTGCAGATACAACAGGCGCGTCAGCAATGGCTGCCTGCGGCGCAGCAACTCCACTATTGATAGCATTTACCATTTTGTACCGTCCTTTCTCGCCGTAATCAGGCTCCGCATGATAATTAGAGCCAACAAGGATTAAAAACCAACCTTGTAGAGCGTATCGGCTCGAGGACGAAAAACTTTAATAAGTAAGGGCTAGACCCTTGTTATGAAGAGATAATTTGAAGATAGAGTACAAGTAATCGACACTAAGTTGTAAAACTTGAGCAGCTTTTGGAGATTTTTAATTATTTATTGGTATACATCGCCATCATCCCATTAAATGTGGACGTCAAGCTGGTTCTCTCAGCATTCATCTCACCTACAAAGCTATCCATGGCAGCAAATTGATTGGTGTACTGAGTTAATAATGCAGCCATTCGAGACTGCAAGTCCGACAAATTAGTTTGCTGTGTCGTAATATCGGTATTGGCGTCATTGGTTTGAGATTGAATAGGTCCTGATGAGCTCAGTATTGTTGTCAACGTCTTAACAGCATCCCCTGCAATTCCGCCTGATGCTGTGCCGTAATAAGTAGAATTATCTAGATTACCTGTAAAGGTTTTAACAACATCACTGTAATTATTTTGCAGGGCTGTGTTAAGTGTCGTTGTATTGACGGTCAAATTCCCAGTAGATGTAAGTGTTATACCCATTTGCCACAAAGAACCAACTGCAGTGCCTGGCGTAGAAGATTGACCTGTAACCATCCCCCTCAGTTGATCTTGAATCAACATAACCGTCGAGTTGCCTACCAGAGTTCCACCGTAGGTCGCAAGTGTTGATTTTGGATTAGTTACATCCCCGATCATGGTCACTGAATCGTTGTATGCAGTTACCAAAGCTTGAATATTGGTTACAGTTGTTGCTGTATTTTGAGTCAATGAAACCATCGACGGGCTGCCAGCAGGTGTTGTTCCCGTCAAAGTCAATGTCGTACCAGATATGACATCATTTATTGAGTTTGTTGTTCTGCTGTAAGTGACTCCGTCAACCGTCAAACTAGCGTTAGATGCATTCACAACGGTAGTATCGGCTAAGTTCAGTCCGCTTAAAGGTGAACTTAGTGGCGTATTTGCAACCAGCGCTGAACTCAGGTTAATGGACTGCACAACTTTAGAGGAATTCGAAATTTGTATTTGGTATGCTGGCGCAAGAGCGGTACCAGTGTTAACCAACGAAGCCGTATCTCCAGTTAAAGAAGAGTTTGCTGTGAGCGAGGTATTGATGTTCGCAACGATGGAGCTCAAGGAAGAATTAGCTGGTATTTGCACCATTGCAGATCCCTGCCCGGATACCGCTACATTTAAACTAAATGGTGAATTTGGATTAACAACAACTGAGGTGGAAGCAAAAGTGCCACTCACTGAAGGCGGTGTGGCACTTAAAGCAACGGGTTGATACGCACTAAAGGTCAATGCCTGCGCAGCACCTGATGTTGGATCAACAATTTGAATTTGATAAGCCGGAGCACTTGCAGTTCCCGTATTAACAAAACTCACCTTATCTCCACTAATGCTGGTATTACCGCTTGCTGTTAACGCGCTTTGAATATTAGCAACCACTGACGCAGTAGTTGCATTGGCGGGAATATTAACTTGCACAGGGGAGCTCCCCCCCACTGTCAATGCAACATTAAACGCACTTGCATTATTTAAACTAGCGGGACTATTCAAAAACGCAGAACTTAGGTCCGGATCGTATTGATAACTCGTCATGGAAACCGGTTGCACATTCCCCTTGTTATCTGAGATCTGAATGCTATTTGTTTTGCTATTGAGTGAGGCGGTATAACCTTGGGCTCCTATGCTATTGTTAATAGCTGTCAGTGCGTCACTCACTGTGACGTTGCCGTTGGAATCAGTAGGTATATGAACCAGGCTAGAGGCACCAAAATTGATAGACAAATTCAGATTAATGGGACTACCCGTGCTCACTACCTGATTAATTGACGCAAAAGTTCCGTCCAAAGGAGGAGCCGAGTTGCTGGTGTCGGTAGTTAGCGTGAAGCTATTTGAAGCACCTGTAGCACCTGTTAACTGTATTTGATAAGGATTGGAGACATTTCCAGTATTAATTAACTGGGCCTGAATTCCTTTGCTGTTCGGAGATGAATTGATGGCATTGACGATGCCCAGAGGGGTATCACTCCCTGCGGGTACAGCAATGACACTTGGTAAGGTACTTGATCCTGACTGAATTTGGACTGTAAATGCATTCCCAGCATTCAAACTCACGGAGCCAGATGCAAAGGAGTTACTAAGCACCGATTGGGCGCTCGCAATTGAATTAATAGCTACGGTATGGGTTCCGGCTTGTGCTGCCGTAGTAGTGGTGATCGAAAACATCCCCGTCCCGGTGTTTGAGACAGTCAAATTATTAAAATTACTTTGATCAGCCAACTTGGTCATGGCTGTCTGAACTTCTTGCACCACATAGGAAACCGCACTTAAACCAGAAATCTTGGATTGATCTTGCGTAATCTGAGTGTTGATGATGTTAGCCTGCGGAACCTCAGTTGCATTCACCAGGCTCTGCGCCAACGATGCTACGTTAACGCCAGATCCCGCACCCAGTGCCGTCAGGATTGTTTGACCTAAAGCCTGATTACTCGTGGTAGCCGTACTTGAGTTAGTCCCGGTACTCGTGTTCGTACTTGAAGAATTACTAGTCGAAGCTGTACTTGATGTACTAGGTGTACTTGCAGAACTAGAGGAACTAACAGAACTTGTTGTCATTTAAATCTCACTCACAGTTAAACACCATCCAATTAAAATGAACTAGATAGTTGAACATAATCCGAATCGACACTAAGCATGTATTCTTTAATCAATTTTTAACCTTTTTAAATTAACCATTGATATAGTTAAATAAAGAATTTTTCGTAATCTGAGCAAATGCACTTTGCGCAGCCTGCAGTGCCAATTGATCTTGATTCATCTTGGTAATGGCCTGGGTGTAGTTTAAGTCCTGGACTGTCGACAAAGTTGTATTCAGCCTTAAAGTTGCTTCGTTGAGCACGCTGGCTTGATTGGTAGCAAGAGATTCATTCGAGCCAACATTAGCAAGCGCATTATTAACACCTTGACTCAGCGTACTCAATTCACCGATTCCGCGTTGGATATTGGTCGTGTCTGAGTTACTCACAGCACCAATTAAATCATTCAATGATTGAAAAAAGCTCACGCCAGTTGTACCGGTCTTGGGATCAGTTCTGACCACATTCGTGAATGCAGTCGTGCCCGGCGTATTCATGGTGATCTTTAAACTGTCACCTACACTGACTTGCATCGTATTTTGGTCGCCCTGATAGGTAACATTACCATTGGCATCGCTGGTATAGGCGGGTTGATTACTACGCCCTCCTGCAAAAACGTAATTACCTGTTCCATCTTGAGTATTAGCATCGCTCACGATCTGCGCCTTGAGTTGCGTCATTTGCTGGGCAATTGTCTGACGGTCGGAGGGGCTGACCGTTGCAGATGCTGCTTGAACCGCCAATTGATTAAACTGCGAGAGCAGAGTGCTCACGTTTTGCAGGGCAGTATCTTGAGTTTGCAAACGGCTTGAAACCGTTGTGATCGTACTTTGATAACCCGTTTGCCGTGCAATATTTGTCTGAATATTCAAAATCAGTGCGGCTTTGTTGGGGTCATCACTGGGCTGGGTGTTTTGTGTTCCAGACGATAACTGACCCTCAATTTTCGTAAGATTACCTTGAACAGTATCTAACTGATTTGTTGTTGTTTGATAAAAATTACTGGTTGAAATAGTCATACCCATGATGTTTATCCTGCTGTGAGACCGTTAATAGTAGTGAAATCTTGTGATGCGATCTGAATCGTCTTCGCCGCAGCCTGGTAAGCTTGTTGAAAACGAATCAGCGCTGCCGCCTCATCGTTCATGTTGACACCAGAGACCTTATCTTGTGCGTTTTGGGCCTGTGTGTTAACAGCAGTAAGCGCTTGTTGACTCATAACTGATTGCTGCGCTTGATTTCCAATCGTATTGGTTTGCTGAACATATGCGCTCGCAAAGGTACTTTGACCGATTGTTTGAGCCTTGCTCAGCGCAACCATCTGTAAAATGTTGGTATTGTCACCTGCGGCATTTTGATTCTCACTGATACCAAACGTATCACCCACACTGGGTTGCTGTGTCAAATTAATACTCAAGCCCTGATAGTGGATCATGGGTTGCGATACATTGGGATCGTAGGTTCCAACTGACAGCTCGGTTCCAGTTTTTGAATCAACAACAGCGTATTGATTGTTTGGCTCGATTTTGACTGTCAAAGTTTGTGATTTCAGTTTCAACGCAGGATCAGTTGGCGCTCCCGTATAAGTCGCACCTACTTGAACAGGACCACCAGTACCTGTTGCAAATACGGCCAAATTATCAGGGACAGGTCCTTCAATATAAGCTCCAGTTCTGATACCTATTTTGTTCAAATCTGAGGGTTGTCCATTTGCCCCAAAAGATAACTCTAAACTAGGCTGATACAGTCCAATAGTGCTAGGTAAAGCAATTCCTGAAGCATTTTTAATCTGTATTTGATATGACGGATTCGTAGCAGTACCTACGTTGACCATACTTGCGCTGTCTCCGTTTAAATCGGAACCAGGAATTGCAGCTGCAGAATTGATTGCGTTGATCACATCATCAGTGGTTGCATTAGGAGGAATACTCACCTCTTGCTGCAAATTGCCGCTGACGGAAATGTTGACATTGAATGAACTCGGGTTATTTAAACTATTGGATTGATTGATAAATGTTGAATTTAAATCTGGATAATTTGTATAACTACCCAAAGTACTTGGCACGATCGTTCCTGAGGAATTTTTGATCTCTATTTTCTTAGAGTTGGTATCGTAAACCGCCAAATATCCACTCAGCGAAGAAGTTGAATTAATAGTACTGTTAATGGAATCAATGATATTTCTCACAGTTGCAGGAGACTGGGGTACTTGAACCAGACTTGAAGCTCCACCATCGATTGTCATATTCACATTGAACGAGGTCGAATTTCCAAGTGACGCATCAATTGAATTAAATGTTGTATTCAAAGTAGGTGCACCCGTGTCAGCAACAGGTTTTTGGATGAGTTGAATCATCGGGTTATAGGTTCCATTTCCAATTTCCAAAGCATTGGTATTAGTGCCATCCGTTGTTCCAATTTGAATAGGTAAACCAGAAGCTAAAGGGGTAGCTTGTAATACCAATCCCCCCAAGGGCCCTATTGCAGCGGATACGTTCGTAGTAGCTGATTTCTTTTGTATTGCTTGGATCAAACTGGTTAAGTCTGAGTAACCTGAAATCTCAACCCCGTTGATGCTCAGTGTTTTTGTAAAATTCAATGAATTAACCGGTACATCTATTTCGTTATAAGTCTGAGCGCTCACATTAGGTGCAACGCTATTTGGGGTATAACTGTATGTGTTATTGGCAATACCCAGTGTGTTACCGGATGAGTTGGCATAGGTAGTATCTGGTATTCCCAGTGCGTTACCTGACCCGTTGCTTGAATTATCCCCGATCTGAATAGGGTTTGTAGACCCTGCACCAGTACCTGTCAAAATCAATTGGCCCGATCTGTTTACAGAGGCTGTGACGTTTGTAATCGATGATTGTGCATTGATCGCATCAGTCAGACTAGAGAGATCTGAATAAGCCGCCGTAATAGTCTGCCCATTGATTGTTAGCGAATTATTAAAATTAAGCGCACTCGTGTCGATAGTGATAGATGTAGGAACAGCATTATTGGCCACACCAATTTGAATGGGAGATGTTGCTGAACTAGTTGTCCCCTGCAAAACCAAGTCACCTGTGGTGCTGATGGTTGCAGTTACATTGGTACTCTCAGAGCTATTGTTAATAGATTGAGCCAGAGTCTTTATATCGTTAAAACCGCTTATCTCCTCACCATTAATGGTGAGTGTATTATTGAAATTAAGTGAACTACTAGGGACCACAATTGTGTTTGGCTGATTGCTGAGCCAATTTTGCACATCACTGGCAGTGAGCCCACCAGGCGAGGGTGTCAACGCACCGAGAGCAACTCCGTCTAAGGTAATTGCGCCCGCCGCAATCACTGGGTTATTGGTACTCCCAATAGCACCAATTCGACTTGAACCAATCACTGCAGAGCTAACGCTTGCGCCAGTAGCAGAACCCGTATTTGTAGTCAACACATCTGCTTTGGCACCGTAAAAGACTTTTAGACCCTGATATCCTTGCTGTCCCGATTGATTTAAATATTGACTGCTGTAAGTGACGGGTTGATTGAATCCGTTTGCAGCTGTAATAATCTGCGCCTGTTGGTTAGGAGATAAAGGTGTACCAATTAGTTGGCGACCATCTGTTGTAAGGATTTGTAATTGCTGTCCAGGTTGGGCATTGTCTAAGTAAAACGTCGGTGAAGTGACCCCTGCCGCGACCGAAGTCACCGGCACATACCCCTGCGTTGGGTTAATGGACAGCGTTTTGTCATAAGCTGGGTTGATATTATTTTGTATTTGTGTGTTTCCAAGTGCCGCAGCAGGTACCCCAGGGTCCACATAACTTACTTGGGCAGCTGTTTTGCTTACGTTGCTAGCGCCTTGCATTGCAGCAAATTGAGCACCCGTTGCAATTTGCGCAGGGTTACTTAAGTTAACCGTAATGCCAGCTGCTGGATTGGGATTGGTTGAATCAAGATTGAATAAGGGTAGTCCCTTTAACCCGTTCGCATCTATTCCACTGGTTTGAATAGCATTTGCACTCGTTACAAAAGTACTGGCTAGATTATTGAAGTTTTCCTGAGCGGGTTGCAGCACTTGGCTTAGGAACGTTTGGATTCCTCCAATCTTACCTCCACTTGAACCGGCGAGTGGCTGAGTATTTCCGTATGGATCGATAACCAATCCTTGTGCACTATTGGTTCCTGGAGCGAGGCCAATCGGATGGGCGGTTTGACCGTCCACGACCACGTTTTGTGAAATCGTATTACTCATACTCACAGTCACAGAACCGTTTGCTGCGAAACTGGTGGATATATTGGTCAAACTCGATAGTTGATGGAGCAACAAATCCCTTTGGTCAAGTAACATGGGTGACTGACCAGTCACGTTAGGCGAATCACTCATCTGTCCATTGATGAGTGCTAGTTGACTGGTCAATGTATTCACTGACTGCACTGAACTTGTTAAGTCTTGTTGCGCTTGCGCACCAATCGAGGTGAGTTGACCAGACACCTCAGAAAACTGAGAAGCCAATGCGTTGGACGCAGTCAAGAAGCTATTTCTTTGGTCCGTAGATCCAGGATCAGCAGATAAAGCTTGTGCAGCAGAGAAATAACCTGACAAACTTGTGCTAAGCCCTGAGGTTGCATCCCCCATGACGTTCACAATACTTTGGGTATAACTAACCATAGGTTGTTGCGCCTGCAATTCACTCGTACTGCTTCTCAAATTAGATGCAGTAAACGCATCATAAGACCTGGTTATGCTTTGCACGTCCGCACCCAATCCCACAAAGTAGCCAGGCATATGCGCTGGTGCTGTTTGTTGGATATTGGTAGTTTCAAGCGAATATCCTTCAGTATTAGAGTTAGCAATATTATTACTAATCGTACTTAAAGCTTGTTGATAGGCGGAGACAGCATTACCACCAATGGAGAGTAAATCACTCAATTGGCACCTCCGCTAATGTTTAACTTCAGAGGTTTCAAGACCTGTGTTGTCAAAGGAATAGGCATCTGTGCAGGCGCAACCAAAGACATTGGAGTCGCGATCTTTTGGAGCGGTATACCAGCCCCCTTATTGGACTGCAAAATATCATTGGTGCTCGGCGTAGCTGCTGCAGTGCTGGAACTAGCTAATTTAGTGGTGTTGGGCGGTGTTGTTTTTTGACTCAATTGCTTCACAATCATATCAGCAAAGCCCATTGAATTTCGCTTAGACATCTCAACAGACAACTCCTTGTCATACATATCTTGAAACGTATTCATCTCACTCGAGTTGTTCAAATCACTTTTCATAACGCTGTTGGCGTCACGCATGGATTTGAGCATCATTTGAATGAAAATACCCTCAAACTGCTGAGCAGTTTGTTTCAACGCTTGGGGATTATTTTGATTGGCCTGCCCGCGTAAGTTCGCCAACCCATTAAAGTCTAAGTAAGACGTCGTGGGTTGGTTGGAAACAGTCGAAGCTTCAGCCATTTGAATTCACCTAGATAATAATTAAGTCGGCCCTAAGACTGCCCGAGCTCTTGAGCGCTTCCATAATCGCAATTAGCGCAGAGGGAGATGCACCGACTTGATTTACTGCGTCTACTATCTCTCTTAAATCAACGCCTGGTTTAAACAAAAACATGGGCTTGTTAGGCTCGCTTACATTGACCTGAGCGTTTTGGACCGCCTGTGTTTGACCACCCGCCAAAGCATTAGGTTGGGAGACTTCGTTAGTCGCAGATATCGCAACTGATATCGTCCCGTGAGAGACCGCGGCAGCTGTCACCCTTACTGCCCGGTTGATAACAACCGTTCCTGTCCTGGAATTGATAACAACTCTGGCTGGGGGTTCGCTGGGTTGGACCTCAATATTTTCCAACTCACTCATAAATGCAATTCTTTGGTTCATATCCATGGGTGCTCGAACAGAGATCGAAGTACCGTCTAAGGCCTGCGCTAGTCCCTCACCGAATTTTGTGTTAATAGCGCTCACTATCGTATTCATCGTTGAATAATCGTTGTCGCGCAAATTAAAAACAATACTCTCTGCTTTATCAAAGGGGGTATCTACAATTCGCTCTACAAGCGCACCGGATGGGATCCTCGCAGAGGTTGGAACTCCAATCGCAACTTTAGAGCCCGCAGCAGAGGCGTCAATGCCTGTTGCTGTCAGCGCACCTTGAGCAATCGCATAAATCTCGCCGTCTACGCCCCTCAGTGCTGTCATGACCAAACTACCTCCCCTCAAGTTAGATGCCTTACCTATGGCAGAGACGTTGACGTCAATACGTTGACCAGGCTTTGCAAAACCGGGTAAGTCAGCAGTAACCATCACCGCAGCAGAGTTGTTAATACTGATACGGCTTGTAGTTGCAGCTTGCTCGAAATCAGACAAAGGACCATCAATACGAACACCCATTTGGGAGAGCATTGCTTTCATGCTTTGGGTTGTGAAAGGCACTGACGCATCGTCACCTGTACCTTGCAAACCAACTACCAAACCAAAGCCGATTAATTGATTTGAGCGTTGCGCAGCAACAGCAGCGAGATCTTTAACCCTGTCAGCCCATGCACTTTGAAGTGCAAACGGCAAGACCAAACCGATGATTAGTTTGGAAATTAATTTAGTCATAGGAGTGCAGTTCTTCATCAAAATGGCCACCATCTATTTAATAAATCAGTACCCCAGCCCACCTTTGCAGCGTTAGCCAAATCACCAGTTCCACGGTAAGCGATTTGAGCGTTGGCCAATCTCAAAGACTGAACCGTGCCGTTAGGACCAATGTCTTGTGGTCTGATCACCCCTGAGACTTGAATCACTTCAGTACCCTCAGAGAGTCCAAGTTTTTTCTCACCTCGAACTACTAAATTACCGTTGGACAACACTTCAGTCACCGTCACAGCAATCGATCCCGTCAAACTCGCATTGTGGTCCGCTGTCCCCTTGCTCTTACTATCATTGGTAGAACTGTTTAAGTTAAGACCTCCCAAATAACCCGACATACCGCCAAGCTTTGTGTTCATGCCAGAGGGAATAATCGTGTTGCTGGTATCTCTGTTTACTTCACTGTTTTGTGAGCGATTAGCCTGAGTAGATTCATTCAAAAGGACCGTAATGATGTCACCCACTTGGAAGTTTCTTCCGCGACCAAACCAAGCGTCCGATCTACTGTTACCGTAGATACCGCCCGTCGCAAGTTTGGGGCGATCGTTGACACTGGGGTAAACAGGCTCGAAGTCTGGCGAAGGTGTCAACGCCTCTGGCTCGGGCTTCAAAGTGCTGCAACCCGCCGCCGCAAGCGCCGCTAAGGCAACAAGATTCAGCAAACTAAGGCGAAACTGTTTCATGATTTATTCCAGATTAGTGTTGATGTACTTCAACATGCCGTCGACAGCTTCGATGGCCTTAGAGTTCATCTCATAAGCGCGTTGAGTCTCAATCATGTTGACCATCTCGGATACAACATTGACGTTTGAAGTCTCCAAATTGCCTTGTAAAAGGGTACCAGCACCATTTGTGCCTGGTTGAAGGAGCTGAGGCGGTCCACTGGCCGAGGTTGCAACAATCATGTTGTTACCAATTGGGGTCAAACCACTTGGATTAATGAAATTTGCAACTTGGATGTTGCCTAAATTTTGTGATCCCCCACCGGCCACCAACTCAATAGAGACGGTACCGTCAATTCCAACCGTTACGCTGGCTGCGTTGTTGGGGATGGTGATATTGGGGATAAGCGGCATGCCGCTTGAATTGACGACCTGGCCTGTATTAGAGACCGTGAAAGTGCCGTCCCTGGTATAGGCAATCGTGCCATCAGGTTGTTGGATTTGAAAGAATCCATTGCCAGAGATGGCCAAATCCAATGGATTATTGGTATTTGACATATTTCCCTGAGCATAGATTTTCTCAGTTGACAGAATTTTGACACCCGTACCCACCATCATACCGGTTGGGTTTTGTGTATTGACAGTTGTTTGCCCCCCAGCTTGGCGAAGATTTTGATACAGCAAGTCCTCAAATACAGGGCGATCTGCCTTAAAACCAGTCGTTGTAACGTTGGCCAAGTTATTAGAGATGACGTTCATCCGCGTTTGTTGGGCATCTAAGCCCGTTTTGGCGACCCAAAGTGTTGCATCCATCTCTTACCTCTTATTTGTTTCATTGTTCGCTGCCGGCGGTATAGCCTTAACTTGGCAGCTTGAGCATCGTTGCTCCCGACTCATCGTTGGACTTACCTTCCTTGATCATTTGAACCTGGTGCTCAAAGGAGCGACTTTGTTCGATCATCTTGACCATTGCATCGATCGGATTAACGTTGCTTCCCTCCAAAGCTTGACTGGTAACCGACACCTGCTCTGGACCATTTGCAAAATCCGCGCCAGGTGCTTGGTTCTCGACTTGAAAAAGTCCGTCATGGCGTCTCTCAAGGGGGGTATTACTGGCGTCCTTTAAGAATAAATTAGCAACGAGCACAGGCGGTGTGGTCGCGGGTTGGGCTGGATCGGAGGCATAAATGGCGCCGTCGTTGGCAATGCCAATTTTGAAACCCTGGGGAACTGTGATGGGACCGCCGTTTTGACCGCGGACGATAAAGCCGTCTCCCGTTTCAAGGGTTCCGTTGGTGTTGACCTTCAGATCTCCCCTACGGGTAAAGGCTAACTCACCGTTTGGCGCAGTGACCCCAAGGACGGTGGAGTGATTCATGGAAATGTCTAAGTCCCGCCCCGTAGCAATCAATGGGCCTGGGGACATTTGAACCCTGTTGGTATAGACTGCTTGGGGTTGAAACCTGGAATCAAATCCGTCTCCGTCGGCTTTAAAAGCTTTTAGCGCGACATCAAAAGATTTTTTAAACCCAGTTGTACTAACGTTTGCAACGTTATTGGTGATATTTTGACGAGCAAGCCTATCCTCATCAAACGTTGCAACTGAGTTAAAACCAAGGCGATCCATGATGTATCTCTAATACTTTTTATGAGGCCTAAATTAAGCCTGAATTTGAATGATGGTCTGCGTCAAAGTCGTATCCGTTGAGATCGCTTTAGCGTTAGCCTGGAAGTTACGCTGTTCAGTGATTAAACTGACCAACTCCTTTGTCATATCCACGTTCGCATTCTCGGTCGCACCCGACTGAACCGTTCCGTAACCTGCGGATCCTGCTTCAGCGTATTTAACTGTTCCTGAAGCAGAGGAGGAGTAGTAGTTGGTGTTACCAATCTGCGTTAAACCAGATGGGTTGGAGAAGTTAGCTAGCACAATCTTGCCAAGCTTTGCTTGCGTGCTATTGGAGTAACTGGCGGTCACGAGTCCATCACTGCCGATGGACACACCCGTTAAACTCCCCTCCGGCGCACCGTCCTGTGACTCCGAGAGCACAGCGTAGGGAGTTGAGTTTTGGGTGGACTTAGAGTAGTTGATATTCATCGTCAAAGAACCCGCACCGTTTGGCAAGTAAACCGTATTCAACTGCGTTCCAACCTTTGGTGAGACTAAAGAACCACTCGTATCAAAGGTCAACTCACCCTTGCCCAAATAAATGGGTGACCAAGCAGGTAGAGTTGTGAATCCGTCGGGACTGGATGTCTCGTTACCGAACTGATCGATATACTGTGGAACTGCAACTCCGCCCGTGGCCACAGTTGCTTGTGTTGGCTTGATCCAAGTGGAGTCAACTCCCCTAGCGCCTGTCGTATTTGCCAAGCCCCAGGTCGCATTACCTGACACCTTGATGTAGGACTGAGAACCTGTTGTTCCGGTGGTAAACTTCAAAGCATTGGTTGTAGGGTCATACCCGACCACCACCCCGGATACGGATTGACCTGTTAAACCTGGTTGAGCTGGCGCTGCAGACAAATGGTTAATTCCGTCTTGGAGTGCCTGCATGAAGCTTCCTAAGGTGTAATTACTAGAGGGTGGTAAAGTAACTGTTCCTTGGACACTTCCAACATCAACCACAAAGGTATTGTTTGTTGTATCGACCGAGAATGAGTTGTTGACATTGACGCCGATGTCCCCGCCCAGCATTACAGCGCTTTGTGATGCCAGGCCTCTGATTGCAGTCGATGACGTCCCAACACTATAGTTGATAGCATTTCCATTACTATCTGCTGGCGCTAAGCCTAGGACACTCTGGGCCCAGGAACTTGCATTAGACAAAGTAATACTGGACTGGTCTCCCGTAGTACCGGATGCAAAATCAAACTTTTGATTCACACTATCGTAGGTCACAGTTATTCCGTACCTCTGGTCTTTTTGATCCATGATGTAACTGCCCTCAGCAGAGGCACTTACGCCCAGACTCGTAGAGGTAGAACTCTGGCTTAAAGATCCAGTAGAGAGTCCAAATAGCGGGTTTGCTATTGGTGATCCGTTCACAATAGCACCGTTCAAAGTCAAGGATTGATTGGAATTGGTCGGCGTGAAATTAAACTGCTGGGCAACGGGATCATAAGACGCAGTAACTGAAGAGGAGTAGGTTCCACTACCTGTCACGATAGATGCAGAGCTAGGGGGTACAGCTGGATTTTTGGGGTCCGTACTCGCACTTGCCTCAAAAGTAAGGGTAGTACCGTTAGCCCCAGCAACTGCCGTCAATCCCAAGTTCTTCCAAGCTAAGTAATCGGCGTTGGTTGAAGCCGTTTGGGCCCCAGGAGCCTTGCCAGTATTTAGGTAAGCAACCACGTCTGCAATTTTGTCTGAAGCTTGTGAAGGGATAACAATGGAAGATATACCCGAGGCGGTTGTCACGGTCACTGTACTCGAGCTGGTACCCACAAATTGAATCTGATTGATAGCAGTTGCTGCAGAGCTGTAAAGTGTGCCTGTTGGATTTCCAGTTGAGTCCGTATTTTGAATTGTCACTGTAGTCGGTAAAACTGCAGCCGCCTGTGTTGTTCCAAAATTGATGGTCTGACCATCTTGGCCCAGTGAAGCTACCAAGCCCATACCTGCTAAAACGCCACCAGAGGCGTTTAAAGCAGTTATGAGGTTTTGACCGGGTAGGATAGTGATAGGCACTATTTGCGCAGGAATTGGATTCGCCGTTGTACCACCTGCGGGCATTGTTAGGTTCACCAGCGTAGGCACTGTTGTCGTTAATGAATTGTCAGGAACGGCAACAGAGGAAACCGCTGTTGAATAGGTATTTCCATTCTCAGCCAAAGTGACCAATGAGGGGACAGTCGTTGATGTCTCACTTGCGCCAAAGTTAATCGTATTTCCGTCCAAGCCAACCGAGGCTACGATATTGGTTGGCAGTTGAGACTTGCCCCCCATACCCGGGGTCAAAGTAGGATCACCTGTGTTCAGATAGTTGACCAAAGTCTGTGCATTTGCAAAGGTAATGGGGTTGCCAGCAGAATCTGTTGCTGGAATATTAACTGGATATGGCAGGCTTGGAGAAGTACCGCTGGAGACCTCCAGTGTGATTGGACCAGCCATGGGAAATACGGGCCCCAATCCGAGTGATATGGTTCTTGAGTTATAGGTTGAGCTTGTTGTTCCGTTGGTGACGCTCAGACTGGCAAAAGTAGGCGCGTTCGCAGCGGCATTGGTCTCTGTAGAAACAAATGAAATTGCCGTCGTTGCACCCGAAGCGGCTGGGTCTAATTTGACAGCGGTCAATCCAGGCAACATTGGTGTTGAAACCTGTCCGGTTGTGAGCGGATAATTTGTCACACCGTTATTAATGTAGTTTGCGAGTTGATCCATTGAGGTCACATTCGCACTAGCTGGGATCGATAGGGTCTCTACTCCGTTGTTGGGGGTCGTGACGTTTACGATCATCGCCTGCCCAGCGTTGGGATTAAAACTGATTCCACTCAACGTTGAGACAGGCGCTGGGGTTGAAGCTGCTGCCGCTTGGAGCTGGGAGTTGATATTTTGAACAACAGTTTGATAAGTTTCATTACCAGAACCTAAGTTTAAAGGGATGTTTTGTGTAGAAGAGCCAGGTCCAGAACCAGTAGCAACTTGCAAATTGACGGAGCTGGTATCTGTTCCAGTGAAATTAAAGTATTTCTGTGATCCAAATGCCTGGTTGATACGATTTGTCAATTCAGTGGCTATATCAGCACCGTGAAGCTTTAAGTTTTGTCCCGCCAAATCGGCAATGCTGATAGGGACGGTCTTAGATCCATCAACAGCAATATCAAAGAGTGGGCCTGCAGTAATTCCAGTTTGAGTAGCGGGTGACGTAAAGTCCACGACGTCCGAACTCAGTGTCCCAAGATTCGGAGCTAAAGTACCTGATACTGTTGCAGCAGTGGAGGACTGAGTATTGGTTAAATCATCCAAGTTAAACATTTCTGTTTTACTGTTAGTTAATTGATCTCCGACCTGAGCAGCGTTTTCAATTTGTCCGTATTGATTAACATATTGCTGTGAGCCAGAGGAATCAGTAGCTTGTTGCAGTGCGGAGCTAACCAACGTATCTCCCACGTACACATAGGTCTGCCATTTATTAGCAGGTGAAGCTTCACTCGCATTTTGTGTTTTTGCATAGTAAACGGTCGCCAAGTAGCTGTTACCTGCGCCGTCATAAACGTTCATCGCCGTACTTTCGTTGTATGTGGTTGGATCGTTTCTGCTAAAGGCCTTGGTAATAATGTTTGCATTGGCTGGGAAATTAAGACCCATCTGGATGCTGGTTGTTTGCTTGGCTTCACCCTTGGTGCTCAAGGGAATATTGAGCGGATTCATATTGCTGATATCTGCATTACCCGCACTATCCACAGACGCCGCCATTAAAGTCTGTCCTGCTGAGTTCACCACGTTATTTTGGTCGTTCATTAAGAACGTACCGTTACGTGTAAAGATGTTTTGAAGTCCGTCCGAGGATTTCATCGGAAAGAAACCGTCCCCTGAGATTGCTAAATTGAGCGTATCGGACGAGAAAGTCAGGTTACCCTGACTAAAGTCTTGAGTCACGCCTTTTAACGATACACCTTGACCGATGGTTGAACTACTTTTCTGCAGCGGTGAGGAGGCAAAAATGTCGCCAAAGTTTGTCGTTGACCTCTTAAAACCAGTCGTTGCAGCGTTGGCAATATTGTTTGAGGTGGTTGCTAACTGTGCGTTAGAGGCATTAATACCTGTTAGTGCTGTAAAGAAAGCCATTTTGAAGTGCTCCTGGGTTTATGTCTTGGTATCGAATGAATGAGTTTGGATTAGTTGGCAATGGAGGTGACGTTAGCCAAGCTCATCGAGTTGCCACCAGGGAAGTTGAGCATCCAGCCACTGCCCGCTGTTCCTGCATTGGGGTTACTCACACTGAGTACTGTTGCGTAAGTACTGGTTGTTGGTGTAATTTGTTGACCCTTGCTGTCCACAGCAGAGAACGAAATGTTGTACATACCGTCCGGTTCTTGCGTTCCATTGGTTGACAAACCGTTCCAAGTTGCAGTCATGTTGCCTGCAAGTTGTGATCCAAATGACTGCGTATCTACGATGTTTCCTGAACTGTCTGTCACGGTCATCGTGATCGTCTGCGCACCGTTGGGCAAATTAACAGATGTATTTACAGGCTGACTACTGACAAGCGCGGCTGATCCTCCGGGGACTAGCACCTGCTTACCAATCAAAGCTGTACCAGAGGCCATTTGGTTATTTTGCAGGCTTGATACGAGCGAGTTCATGCTGCTCTCCATGTTGGTGGTCGCGGTCAATTGCGAGAACTGAGCGAGTTGGGACACAAAGGTGGAGTTATCCTCAGGTTGAGATGGATCTTGATTCTGTAACTGAGTTGTAAAAAGAGTCAAAAAATCATTCTCACCCATCGCTGTTTGAGCCGATGACGTTGATACCTGCGTCGCTGCTTGAGCCGCTTTCAGCTGTGCCATCGTTGTAATGCCGTCCGGCAGCGTCGATGACACGGATGATGGCAATGAACTTGAAGATGAAGGTGTAGAGGAGATAGTCATGGTTTTAGTCTTTCAACGAAGTAATTTGGTTTGATAAAGTATTGATTCAAAATTAATTAAGATTTGGTGATGTCCAGCGTTCTCATCATGAGTTGACGCGCGGTGTTCACCACTTCAACGTTATTTTGGTAAGAGCGGGACGCAGCCATCATCTCCACCATCTCTTGCATCTCGTTCACATTGGACAGGTAGACATTACCGTCCTTGTCAGCCAATGGGTTTCCGGGGTCGTACAAACTTCTAATAGGAGTTGGATCATCGACCACATGGTCTACCTTCACACCACCCAAGTAGGGCGCGCCAGCGTTGGTGTACTCATCCTTCACCAATGCTTTAAAAACGGTTCTCTTGGCTCTAAATGCATCTTGTTCGGTGTTCGCAACCGTTGTCGCATTCGCCAAGTTGGAGGCTGTCGTATTCATACGAACCATCTGCGCGTTAAGCGCTGTGCCCGCAATTCCAAATACACTGTCTAAGGATTTCATGACTTATTACTCCCCTTTAAGGGCCTTTCTGATCGCGCCGATTCGGTTTTCTAAGAAACTGGCAGTCGCCTGATAATCAGCTGCAGCCTTACCAAAAGTTGCTTGCTCCACACTGATCTCCACTGTGTTCCCGTCAAAGGAGCTGTTAAAAGGTGTTCTATA
Source organism: uncultured Burkholderiales bacterium (assembly GCA_903828695.1). Classification (GTDB taxonomy): domain Bacteria; phylum Pseudomonadota; class Gammaproteobacteria; order Burkholderiales; family Burkholderiaceae_C; genus Limnohabitans. Next base: position 23,852 of record CAIKNE010000052.1, read on the forward strand.
ACGCATACCGTTGTCGGGTGCATCAGCAATTGCAGCAAAATGCTCTGGGTGAGTTGCACTGAGATACTGCTTCTCAGACTCTTTGAGCATCGCTTTGAAATCTAAATCTTGGGCTTTGTAATTAGGGGTATCCGCGTTAGCGATGTTGCGCGACAAAACCTCGAGCCGCTGGCTCCTGACCTGCAGGGCTTGCTCGTTGATACCAAAAGCAGAGGAAAGATCCATCACCGCTCCAATTAACTAACTACATTTATCGTCGTATTCACGACACCCGGCCCTAAAGTTTTAAGACCTCGGTACGACATCTGCAAGTTGTGTGCCACCCACTTATGCAGTGATTTAAATGCTAATCAATAGGGAGGAAATGGCTACAGTGGCAATATTTCTCCTCTGTAAACCCGTTTTATTTTGAGTTCAAGGGTGGTGGCAAACTTTTGCCGCTTTACCCCTCAGGCGGCACTCACCGCGTATTTTGTGCGGCGACTAATTGGCCATTTTGCCGGTGAGCTTAGAGAGTCTTAAATATTCCCCTTCTTCTCTATGTATTTGTGTGATGATTGTTGCCACTTTAAGCGGCGCTTGCCGGCAAAAGTAGTCCGATTCCCTTTAAGTGCAATTGAAATGTGCCAAACAAAGTGAGTTGATCATCCCGGTTTAGGGAAGGTAAGTCTGGTTCAAGTAAGCACTCACGCGCAGAGCTTGGGCGCGGTTGGTGTTGCTGGGTTGAGCCTGAGA
>CAIKNE010000053.1 GCA_903828695.1 uncultured Burkholderiales bacterium
AGCTCTCGCCTGTCCATGGATAACTACACCGTTTCTCAGGGCACTGCACTGGGGAGACGAGGCAGGGTATTTATTCAAAAAATGGGAGGCGACATATGGGTGGGTGGACACGTCGCGGGTTGTGTCAAGGGTACAGTCTCGTTTTAAAGCCGTGCAGATCTAGACGCCTAAGTACTGGGTAAGTTCTGGGTTCTCAATCAAGCGAGTGGACTCTCCCTGGAGGGCGACGAGCCCTTTTTGTAAAACCAGAGCTCGGTTACTTTTTGACAAAACCTTGTGCCAATCCCTATCTACTATTAATACGGCTAAGCCGCATTTCTTAATTTCATCTATGACGCGCCAGACCTCTGCCACAATTAAGGGAGCGAGTCCCTCTGTTGCTTCATCAAGGATGATTAAATCTGGATGAGTCATTAATGCACGTCCAATGGACAGCATTTGCTGCTCCCCGCCGGAGAGTTGATTGCCCTGATGATTGAGGCGCTGCGCGAGTCTAGGAAATGTGGACAGTACACGCTCAAGTGTCCAGTCCTCTCGCTCATCTCGTCCTTTTCGCGAGGCCATGATGAGGTTTTCTCGAACGCTTAAATTGCCAAAGATACCTCGTCCTTCGGGGACATAGGCAACACCAAGGCGAGCTACTTCGTGGGGACGAGCTTTAGAGATGTCATGTCCCAAAAGACTGATACGGCCATCGCGCTCGGTAATGTGTCCCAGCAGGGTGCGTATAAGGGTGGTTTTGCCCATGCCGTTTCGACCCAGTAGTCCAACAGTCTCCCCGCTGCGAATACTGATATCCACCCCGTTCAAAACGTGGCTAGTGCCGTACCAGGCATGCAGGCTTTCAGCGTTCAAAATGATCTCATTGCTTGAGGACATCAGTGCTCCCCCAAATAGGCCGCGCGCACGAGTGAATTGTTACGGACATCGTTTGCTGATCCTGTGGCAATCACACTGCCGTTGACCATCACTGTGATGCGTTCTGCTATTCGAAAAACAGCGTCCATATCATGCTCAACGAGCAAAATAGCATGATGCGGTTTTAGTTTTTGTAAAAGGAGCAGCATGCGCTCGGTCTCCTCTGCACCCATGCCAGCCAAGGGCTCATCTAGTAATAATATTTTGGGCGCAGTGGACAAGCACATCGCTATTTCGAGTTGACGTTTTTGTCCATGACTCAAAAAACCGGCTTGGCGATCAAGCACATCACTGAGTCCAACAAGCTGAGCGGCTTCAAGTCCGATTTCAAGTGTTTTAGGGTCGCTCTGGGCCACTCGCCAAAAGGCCCACGGTGTTTGAATTTGTGCCTGTGCAGAGAGCCTACAGTTCTCTAAAACACTAAAATTTGGATAAATAGTATTGCGTTGGTAGCTCCGCCCTAAGCCGACCTGGGCACGTCGAGACTGTGCCCAGTTTGAGACATCTTGACCTAGTAGTTCGACTCGACCTAGTGATGGTTTCAGCTCACCCGACAGCAAATTAATGAGTGTTGATTTGCCTGCACCGTTGGTGCCAATGACGGCGTGCACAATGCCTCTTTCTAATTCGATAGAAACATCGTTGACAGCTACTAATCCCTCAAAGTTTCGAGTGAGGTGTTCGCACTTCATATAAATTTCGCCGCTCATACGTGCTCCTCTTGAGGGAGTTTTGCATGGTGGTTGGAGTTGCCCCACAGTCGGGTCAAAAATCGTCGAGGAAGCTCAGTCAATCCCATTGGCATCAAAGCAACGCAGGCAATGATGCTCAAACCCAGTCCAAGGTGCCAGTGCTTAGCAAAACTACCAAAGATCATCTCAGACTGAAAAAATTCTTGTAACAACACAAATGCAAATGCACCGATGATTGCTCCGTGCATACGTCCGAGTCCTCCCAAAATGATCATCACCAAGACTGTTCCGCTTAAGTGCCATCCAAGTAGCTCAGGATTAACGAAGCCGTCCTTAACGGCGAACAAGTAACCTGCGGCTCCAGCGAGTGCGCCCGAGACCGTGAATGCTGCAAGTTTATAAGGGTAGACTGAAAAGCCAGTCGCAATCATTCGTTGCTCATTGACTTTAATACCCGACAACGCACGCCCAAAAGGCGAGCGCAGTAGTTGGGAAAGAAAAAGAAAGCCAACAAGTAAGCTTAACCAAATGAGACCGTACATCTGTAGGGGTCGGTCCAAATCCACCCAACCCCAGGTGGGTTTTACGTACATATAAATGCCGTCGGTTCCACCGCCCAGAGATGTATCGTGAACGATGAAATAGGCCATTTGCGAGAATGCCAAGGTGACCATAATAAAATAAACGCCCTGAGTCCTCAGTGCAAGGGAGCCTACGGCCATAGCAAAAACGCCGGCCATTGCAACCGATTCAATGACGGACAACCAAAGGCTAGGGGTGCTGCCGTCAGAGGGCGCTAATAGGACTGCTGTATAGGCGCCGATGCCGAAAAAAGCTGCTTGCCCAAAACATACCAACCCAGTGCTACCCACCAAGAGTTCCAGACTGAGTGCAAACAGGGCATAAATCATAATCTTAGCCACTAAATCCACTCCGTATGAGCCCACGACAAAGGGCCACAAGGCTAGAAGACCAAAAACGGTTATGACAAATGTTTTGTGATAGCGCATAGTGTTAGCTGTGTGTGAAATACCCGCGACTAAACGCCTTTCGGCGCTGTAGTCGGGG
>CAIKNE010000054.1 GCA_903828695.1 uncultured Burkholderiales bacterium
AATCATTCGATCTGCAAAAAGCAATCAGGGAAAACTCTCCAATCTTTTGGCCAAGGAAATTCCAATCCTTGATGAGCCTGGCGTTTGGGACGCAATTTTGAAGGCGATTGAACTTGCTTTTCGAGACGGATCCGAGGGGATTGCTATGAACAAATATGCAAGTAGAAATCCAAGGTGATAGCAATTTAAGTGTGAAATTCGGAATCGAACCCGCGTCCGCAATTGCGAGCCCGACCTTTAAGTTCGTCACCTAAGTGTCAGGCCATATGGGGATTGAATTGGAGATCTTGCGGGGCAACCGGGAAGTCTCATCGTTGTTGCAGCCGATGCGGAGAAAAGCATTGTTCAGATTGCCACCTTAGTTGCCGATGACCGTCGCAAGTTGCTTGAGTCGCCCAAAGTCAAAGCGGCGGTCAAAACTCTGGAAGCGTTGGGACTCATTGGTGAGACAAAGGGAATAAAAAGAACCGGAGTTTCAGCTACTCAGCCTATATCACCTTGTTGTCTCAGTGAGTTTCACGGCGCATGGGAGTCCAGAGGTGTTGTGGCGCTAGGTTGGTGCAAAAAAATGTGGACGCGGGTTCAAATCCAAACCGCTCATTCACGCCGATAGACACGGCCAGCTTGCAGCTCATCCGCAAGATGCGCTGTGGCACCCCCTTAGTGGAGGCGTAAATAGTGTGGCAACGACTGGCATGTAGGCTGTTTCATTGAAGTTACATACGTTTTTGCGCTTCTTGCCAAACATGTCACTCCCCTTGATTTGTTCTATCTGTTGGCTAGGTCGTTTTAAGTTTGGTGTTTCACGGAATTTGTCATGGTTTTTCCCTTTTTTTTGGGTAGAACATTGACACGTAGATTCCCAGAAATTACCAGTTAATTCGACGGGCTGAGCGAAGAGTTGTAAGTTATCGAACTTCCACGAAGCGCTTAAGAATAGTTAATCCGCATATCCAGGATTAACCCGATCTATCACGCGCATCATCGCCTCGAAATACAGTCGCTCTCGTTCTGATCTGGGGTGACGATCATTCACATTTGGTGTACGTACCTTGTCGATGACGGCTTGCTCTAAAACATGAATTGGTTTACCCGTACTCATCGCTAAGACCTGGGTTTTACAAGCACGCTCTAGATTGTAGAGCAACCGATAAGCCTGTGCGATGGTGTCACCCACCGAGATCACGCCATGGTTTTTAAGAAACATAACCGATTTGTTTTTCATCAATCCCGCAAGACGTTCGCCTTCGTTTAATGATGCAGCCAAGCCCGTATAGGTGTCGTCATAAGCAATTCGACCATCAAAAAAAGCAGCGGTTTGCGTGGCCGGTAGCAAACGGTTGTCCTCGAGCATATTTAAAGCGAGTGCCCAAGGTTGATGGGTATGCAACACCACTTTGGCACCTGTGAGTCTGTGCAAAGGTGCATGGATACTTTGGGCAGAAAGTTCAACTACGCCTTGGCCTTCTAGCGTTTTTCCCGCTTCGTTGAAAACCATGATGTCGCTGGCACGCGCCTCTGACCAATGCAAGCCAAACGGCAAAACCATGTATTGGTCCTCACGACCTGGCACACACACTGTGAAATGGTTGTCTATGCCTTCATCAAATCCGTCATGAACAGCCAGTCGAAGAGCAGCAGCTAAATGGATCTTGGTTTGCCGAATGGGGTCATGGTTTATTTGTGTGGGGAGGGTATGTACAGACATGGTTTAATTCTTACTGCAAAATATCTAATAAAGATGAATTCAAAAACGAAGTGCAACGTTGACTAAAAGTTAAGAGGATGAGAATGATTTAGTATTCATAGCTTCTTGACCTTGACCGTTAAGTTGCCATGACCTATAAACACCTCAGCCAGAACGAACGATATCAGATTTTTTGCCTTATGAAGGAAGGATTGAATTGCACCGAAATTGCCAAGAATCTTGGCCGCAGTACCTCGACCATTTCTAGAGAGATTGCTAGAAACAAAGGGGGCCGCGGGTGGAATTGATCAGGGCTGAGGCCGCCTACATCTGCGTCTACACAAATGCCAACTTTATTCGTAGTGAGTCCACATTCTTAAGATTCGAACCGTCTTTTCCTTGCGCAAGATTTCATAAGCTAACCGATGTTGAATATTAATTCTGCGTGAGTAAGCCCCTTTTAGATCACCAACTAACACCTCACAGGGCGGCGGATTTTGGAGGGGGTCTACTTCTAAAATATCCAATAAAGCCTGTGCTTTATCTTTAAGGCCTGCGGCAGATAGTTTCTTTGCATCTTTAATGGCATATTTGGAATAAGCTAAATTCCACGTCACCACTTCAATGCCCTTTTACTTTTAGCAAGAGGCTCAGCCAT
>CAIKNE010000055.1 GCA_903828695.1 uncultured Burkholderiales bacterium
CTGTAGCCGCCTTGGGTGCCTTCAACGGAGGCACTGCAGTAGTTCAGGGACCCTTTGCAATCCCCATTGCAACGATCACCGAGTACGCTCCTTCCATTGGTATTTACGGAGCAATTGTTGCAGTCATCATGGCGGTCTGGTCTTTTGCGCACGGCAAAGGACTCTCAACGATTGGAGTTCCAATTATTGTTTTGATGTTGTCAGAGTTAGGTATCCCCTTCATCTCTACATTGTCAACAACAGTGCGCGATCCTCTCTCAACTCCGAGCGCATTAACTGCACCCTCTACGCTTGCTTCTTCGCCGCGGACTGGATCAGCTTAAACCTTGCATGCGCAGTACATAGCTAACGCTGCACAAAGGGGTTCGCCTTGTGTGGCATTTCTCGCGGTTTTTTAGTTAACAGTTTCAAAGGCTTCGATGTTTGATTTTAAAAATAGTACTAAAGCTCAGAAAATCAGTAGCATCATCCATCTAGATTCCTTTGAAGCTCACAACAACATTATTGTGACCAAGCCTAGTGGAGACAGTGATTACCTTGGTTGCACGTATTTAATGACCCCGCTCTCAGGTGCTGGACAAGAGGTCACAACGCTCATGTCCTCCGTGATTAAGACTGCTCCAGACGAATCGATCATCCAGGTGAGCTTGCTGTGCGAGCCCGATTTATGGGCAGAGCACGACTATGTTCGTGGTAAAGCGCACGGCGGGCCAGTTGTGCAAGAACTCATTCAACGACGAGTGCAGTTACTCAAAAAAGGGCTGCAAGCGGATTGGCAAACAGATTTACCCATCATCAATAAAAAATCATTGGTTATCTCACTGCTATACCCTGTGGCTAAAGTAGACCAAGCAGCAATGGAGCAAGCGATCATCATTCAGGATGACTTCTTGGTTAACTTGAAATCAAGTGGATTTAGCGATGCTGCGCGACTTGCACCCGATGAAATACTAGGGCTCTATCCTAAATTCGCGAATCCCTATGCTCCCAAGAATTCAATCCACTTAGACGATATGCTAGAGTTGAAGTACCAGGCGTTTGGTCCCGACACGCAGTTAGATTTCAGCAGTAATGAGTTGGGGGATGTTGGGGACGGTGTTTTCTGCTCGACGATAGCTATTAAAAGCTTTCCACCCACTGCCACACAAGGGTTGATGAATCTGGTGATTGGTGCCCCCTTTAATGAGGGTGAAACGCTGGCCGGGGGCGGTCAAAGGATCATGACTCCCTTTGTCATCTCCACAACAATTAGAGTGGCAGCACAAGAAAAAGAACTTAGAAGGATTTCCAAATCTCTCAAGTCAAGACAGGCGGTACTTCCAAAATGGATCGAGACCTGGAAATTCAGTAACGAGGCGGTTGCCGAGAAAATACATGACCTTAATTACTTAAATACACAGTGTGGTCCTGAGGGAGACAAACTGGTATTTGTGAGTACCACCGTGTTTGTGTTCGGTCGGTCCCGTAAAGGCACTATTGACTCTGCTATGGGAGTCAAAAGCACCTTAAACAAATTACGGTTTGATGCACGAATTGCCGGCTCAAACTCAATGGTTCGGTGGGCACAATCATTACCACTCAATTTCTCTGGCGTGATTGCCAAGGATTTAGAGTCAGAGTCGCTCATGCCATCGGCGTGCGCGGGTTGCTTAATACCCATTTACTCTGATTACGCAGGCAATGGGGGCGACTCCGATGAGTCTGGATCCCTGTTTTATTCCAGGCGAGGAGGCTCCTACTTCCTGGATCCATTTAAAACCAATAACAACTACTCAGGAATCATTGTTGCTCAATCCGGTTCGGGCAAGTCATTCCTCATCCAGCAATTGGCTATAGATCAACTGGCTCAAGGTACACAAGTCTTTATTTTAGACAACGGACGAAGCACAGAGAAGATGGCCAGAGCGGTTGGAGGTCAATTCATTGAGTTTAGTGGTAACGAGAAAAATATCATTAGCTTAAATCCATTTTCTGGATTAACTGATGATGAATTTTCTCAAGAATCAGCGACTATTACTAAATTATTTCTGCTCATGGCTAACGCCCACGAGGATGACAAAGAAGCACTTCTGGTCATGGATGCAGCAGTCAAATTAGCCAGGTCCAATTCCGTAGAGCCAGAGATTGAGACTGTGATTCAAGCACTCAGGACCTCAGCGACAAGTAAACCCGCCTCTGAACTTGGTCCTATTGAACTCAAATCTCAGGAACTATACGGACAACTCCAGTTCTTTATGAACGACCCCTACAAGTCAGCATTCTTTAAGGGAAAGTCAGATTTTGATAGAACAAACAATTTAACCGTTTTCGAACTGGGTCAACTGAATGAGCATCCGCATTTAAAGAATGTGGTTATGTTCTTTATATTGCACATCTTAAACAACAAGATTAAGAAAACGAGAGGGAAGAAGTTAGTGATTGCAGATGAGGCTCACGACCTTTTGCACGATCCAATGTCTGCATCGGTTCTATCAGGAATCTATCAAAAAGGACGTAAAGACGGGGTCTCAATGTGGATTGTGATCCAGAGTTTGTTAAAACTATTTGAAACACCGACAGGGCGTTTTATTTATAGCCAAAGTGCATGGCGTTTAATTTTGAGCCAGAAAAAAGAGGAGATCGATAAACTCTTTGATGAAAAGCTCCTGACGCAGTACTCAGAGGACCCGTATTTCCAAAAACTGATCTCAAGCATCAAAACCATTAAACCCGTATTCTCCGAGATTTTGGTGATCGGTGAGAACAGTTACGACGCGGTTAGACTTTATGTGGATAAGTTCACTGCTGCATTATTTAGTAGTGAACAAGCCCAGCGGGATGCGTTTTTTGACAGATATAACAGTCTCGCGTCAAATGATTCTGTTATAGACATCATCGATGGTTTTATTGGGGACAAGACACGTATTCAAAAAAATGTGATTTCAGATGCGCTCTTCCTACTGCGAGAGACAGGCTTGAACACCCAAGAAATTAGCGAAATGATTCATTCGGAGTTGCGTGTTTAATGCTGATTAAAACGCTCTTCAAAACTTGCTTATCTATAACCACCGCATTGATTGTCACGCAACCGGTTTTAGGATTTTCTCAGACGAGTAGCGTTGCAAATCCAGTCATGGCAACGGGCTTATCAGCAGGCACAGCCTACGGTCGTGCAATCGTACCGGGCGCGTCTGGTCAACTCGTGAATGCAAGTGCAGTCAATTGGACAAGCAGTTCGAGCTCCCCTTCAACTGCCCCCAATGATTTGGGAGTATTTTCAACACCACAAACTGACCAAGGTGTGCTGCGTTCAGCTCAGTCTATTGGGCTGACGAATATGGGAGTTCAAGCCCAGATAAATTGCCAAAACTATGTAAAGGGGGCACCTGGGACGACAACTGCATCTGATCAACAGTGTGCTGCGGTGAATTTTCTAAATAATCAGTGCACTACCGCAACCCCTGCAGAGGCCTCTGTGATGAAGTCCACTGGAGCAACAAGTGCGCAGTCAGACAATTGTGTGGGTACCTATGGCGGTGGGCAATCTCAATTCAACATACAAGTCGCTACAACAGACCCTTTATTCGGCCATGTATCCCCCAGCACTTTGGCAGCTAACGACGGGAGTAGTTGTTCAACTGTTAACGTCATAACAACGCCAGCTGAATTCTCTCAAAATACCTGTGTCATCAATAGTTCAGGAACCGCGTATACGTGCTCTGAGAGTTTAACGACAACAATTACAAGCCAATTGAGTGCTGCAACTCGAACGGACACTTGCAGCTCAGGGGTATTGGTAGAGGGTTACTGTCAAGTTACAACGAGTAGCCCACCCTCTCCCGATTACGTTTGTGCTGTTGGATTTACGTTAAGCGGCACTTCTTGCAGTGAGACACTAACGCAGGCGGCGACTCCTATTTATGCTTGCCCTGGGGGAGAGGTCCTAAGTGGCTCCTCTTGTATTTCTACTACTCTTGCAAGCATCGCCAATTTCACTTGTCCGACAGGATTTAGCGTTATCGGTTCTAACTGCGTAGAGACCTTAACTCAATCCGCTAGCATTGCAAGCTACTCATGCCCCTCGGGTTTTGCATTGGCGGGTTCGGTGTGTACGCAGACACAAACCCTGGTTGCGACCCCAAATTACTCATGCCCAAGCGGCTACTCCCTGAGCGGGAACTCTTGCTCGCAAGTCATCTCACAAGTTGCGACGGCTAACTATACTTGCCCAACCGGATCGGTGCTGAGTGGATCAAGCTGCACCACAGTAAGCTTCTCAACTTCTCCTGCGACTTTAGTCTCCTATAGTTGCCCTACTGGTTTTTCAGTGAGCGGAGCAAGTTGTGTACAGACACTTACTCAATCTGCGTCAATCGCCAATTACTCGTGTCCGAGCAACTACCTTGTATCTGGCTCAAACTGTACTCAGACTCTTAATCAGCCCGGTACCCCCGCTTATGCCTGCACAACGGGTTACTCCCTAAGTGGCACGTCTTGTTCGAAAACAAATACTCAATCTGCTACACCTAATTACTCATGTCCAAGCGGGGCAGTTTTACTCGGGAGTATTTGTCAAACAACCACCACTGCATCCATTAGTTCTTATGTGTGTCCCTCAGGATACACGCTGAGCGGAACAACATGCTCAGAGACTTTATCGCAGGCAGCAACAGCATCGTACAGTTGCCCAACTGGGGCAACGCTTACAGGATCAGGTGCAACGTCTACATGCAATACAGTAACTACGTCGAGCGCTACGCCTACCTATAGTTGTCCAACAGGACAGGCACTATCCGGGACACAGTGCGTCTATTTAGCGAATACGTGTACACCGGGGACAGTTCTCAGCGTTAGCTCCGCATATCAGGGACCCTATCTAGACCCCTATGTTTTCGCAACCGTCACATGTGCGGCCGGGGGATATAACGTAACCGTCTATTCATCTACAACGAATGCGCCTGGAACGCCGTATATGACATACATTCCAACCAAGTTCATTGCTGCAGCATATGGTCAAACAACCTCATCTTCTTTAATTGGCAACCCGGGTTCAGGATGTTCTTATCCTATATACAACTCCGTTACATGTACAGGTAGCTCGTGTGTTGTGGACACTTATTACACAAGGCAAAGCTGTAACGGGGCTAGTTGGAATATTGCGGGCAGCTTCAATGTTCCTTATGTTTCCTCTACCGCCACAGTGTCTGGGTACACGTGCCCTAGTGGTAC
>CAIKNE010000056.1 GCA_903828695.1 uncultured Burkholderiales bacterium
CCAACTCTCGCCGTTAATAAAGATGTGCATCTCATCGTAGAGCATTTTTGTTTGATCATCCAAGCGTACACCGGCTGGGTAGGGGTGTTTAGTTGAGGGGCTCGAACGGTAGGGAGCCGCACTCGACTGGAACCATACATGGTCCTTGGGCTCACTCAAAGACTCCCCCAAAAGTCTTGCAAATACGTTAGGGCGCTCAATCGTTTTAGCCAACGCCTGCATTGCAAAATACTGCAACGCCTCGGGTATTTGGGCTGGTTGGGCAACCGCAGTTTGCTTGGGATCGGTGTAGACCTTGGAGCCAATCAATTCCTGCGCCTCATCTGCAACTCTTTGAAGTAGATCTCTTGCCAATTCATCACTCTTAGGCGCTCTAAATCCTACCGAATATGTCATGCATTCCCCAACTGCAATGCCCTCATGTGCATACCTTGGAGGCAAATAAAGCATGTCACCAGGACTCAGTAGATATTCTTTTTGAGGCTTAAAGTTGGCCAAAATCTTGAGTGGCGTGTCCTCTCGCAGGCTCAAATCTTTTTGATGCCCGATCCTCCATAAACGTTGGCCACTGGCTTGTATTAAAAAGACATCGTAGCTATCAAAATGGGGCCCCACCCCGCCTTGATCGGTTGCGTAACTGATCATTAAGTCATCTAGCCTTGCATCCGGAATAAAGCGGAACTGGCGCAGCAAATTTGCAGCGTCCTTATTGATCAGATCCACGCCTTGCACGAGCAGGGTCCAGGCCGCGCGGGTGAAGGCGGGTTTTTCTTTCCCTTTTATAGGGCCGTGTTTGACGCTCCAAGCCGGCAAATCCCCTTGATCCAGATACGCCACGAGTCTGGATTGAACTTCATCACTCTCAGCTAACCGAAACAACTCAGCTCGCGTCAATACGGGCTTAAAATCCTTGAAAGCGCCTTTAATCAACAATGGTTTTTTATGCCAGTACTTCTCCATAAACTCTGTTGGACTCAAACCTGCAAGCATGGGAAGGGGTTGATTAATTTGCATATTCTTAAATCTTTTACTATTAAAAATGGGATGAACTCGTCGCCCAGCGAGAGCTTAGCTTAGTTCTTGCGATCTTCGTAGTCTAATCAATCCCATTTTTTACATTTATTGACAAAATCATGGAAATATCATCTCAATGCATCGTCGCTCTAACTTGGACACTCAAGGACACTTTGGGCGAGACGTTAGATCAGCTTGACGAGCCCGTCGAATTTTTTGTTGGCGGAGATGATTTGCTGGTCAAAATAGAAGAAGCACTGATGGGCTTCACTGCAGGTTCGAGCTTGGATCTTCACTTAGAGCCTGAGGAGGCGTTCGGGGATTACGACGAAATGCTCGTCTTTTTAGAGAAAAGGTCCTTGTTCCCCAAAGAACTTGAGGAAGGGATGACGATAGAGGGACACGCATTGCCCGCGGCCTGCAACCCACAAGCGCCCAAAGATCTGTTTTACACCGTCACAGAAATTTATCCCGAGCACGTTGTGCTTGACGGTAACCACCCGCTTGCGGGCATTGCGTTGAGGATTAGTATCAAAATTGAGGGCGTTCGCCCCCCAACAGATGAAGAATTAGAACGCAAAAGCATGGGCAGTGGATTCTTTAAAATCATCCCCCAAGCCCCAGGCAGTTCACAACTTCACTAAACAGTTTTGTCTCAAACTTATCCACAAAGCCCTACAACTCAGATGACACAAGAATATCAATTTGAAATAACCGTACTTGATCCTCGACTGAACGAATGGGGGCTACCCAAGTACCAAACGCCTCAATCAGCGGGTATCGATTTGATTGCCTGTATTGATGAGCCTTTGCACCTACTCCCCCAACAAGCGGCGGTATTGGTGCCAACTGGTATTGCATTTCACATGAACTCAGCCGGTGTTTGCTCCTTTATTCTTCCCCGCTCTGGACTGGGCCATAAAAAAGGACTCGTACTTGGCAACGGCACTGGCGTCATAGATGCTGATTACAGGGAGCAGTGCTTTATCAGCGTGTGGAACCGCAACCCCAGCTCGAGTCATCAAACTATTGTGATTAATCCGGGAGAGAGGATCGCGCAAATGGTCTTTTTACCCGTGATCAGACCCGCGTTCAAAATAGTTGAAACGTTCACACATACGAGTGAGCGCTCAGGGGGGTTTGGATCAACGGGATTGAAAGCCGTTTAACTATTTTGCAAGTCTTGCGGCTAGCTCTCTCACGAGCTCAGCGCTTAAATCGTCCTTACTCGCCCAGGCAAGTTGACGTGTACCCGCCTCATCAACGAGTAAAAGCGCATTCTCATCAAGCCCAAATGTTTGAGGCCCCACATTAGCAACCAACAGAGGCACCCCTTTGGATGCCCTTTTGGCAACTGCGAGCTGCTCTAAGTTTTCGCTCTCCGCTGCAAAGCCTACACAGTAGAGCTCCCCACTCAGGGCGCGCGGGCTTTTTGCAACCGTTTTTAGAATATCTTGGTTTTCAACCAAATTGAGTTGGGGCACGGGTTGATCAATACTCTTTTTGATTTTTTGCTCGCCCGCGCTATGGACTCTCCAATCCGCCACAGCGGCAGTTGCAATAAAGACATCCGAATCCAATACATGGGCAAGTGTTTGCTCATACATTTGCTGGGCACTGATCACGCTCACGCGGCTCACGCCGTCTGGAGTCGCAAGCGCCACAGGACCACTGATGAGCGTTACCAGGGCGCCTGCACGCCGGCAAGCCCGCGCGAGCGCAAATCCCATCTTCCCGCTAGATAAATTCGTAATCCCGCGAACAGGATCTATCGCCTCATAAGTTGGCCCAGCGGTGATGAGAACTCTTTTACCGTCAAGCACTTTTTCTGTAAAGTAAGCCCTTAAAGCCTCGAGTATCTGGTCGGGCTCAAGCATCCTCCCGTCGCCCACCTCCCCGCAGGCCTGATCACCTGCTCCGACTTCTAGCACGTGGGCGCCGTCTGCTAGGAGCTGGGCAAAGTTGCGCTGGGTTGCTGGGTTGGCCCACATCTCCCGGTTCATCGCAGGCGCTACGATCAGGGGGACTTGCTCGATCGGTCTTGCCAAGCACATCAGGCTGAGCAAATCATCAGCTCTGCCGTGTAGTAATTTAGCTACAAAATCTGCGCTAGCAGGGGCGATCAAAATGGCATCCGCCTCTCTTGAGAGGTTGATATGCGCCATATTATTGCTCTCCCGGGTGTCCCATTGGGAGATGTAAACAGGGCGACCAGATAGGGCCTGCATGGTGACCGGCGTAATAAACTGCGTGGCCCCCTCGCTCATCACGACCTGAACGCTTGCACCCTCTTTGATGAGGGCGCGACAAAGCTCGGCTGCTTTATAACAAGCGATACCACCGGAGAGGCCCAAAACAAAATGTTTATTTTTCAACTGTGTCATGACCCGCAATGTACCAGAGTACAACTATAATTTCTCTTTCCTCCTCCCGGGACATTAACAATCCCGAGCTCGACATGACCAAATTTGTCTTCGTCACTGGTGGCGTGGTGTCCTCTCTTGGAAAGGGCATCGCTTCCGCCTCACTTGCTGCGATTCTTGAGTCCAGAGGCCTCAAAGTCACCCTCATCAAGTTAGACCCCTATATCAACGTAGATCCCGGCACGATGTCACCGTTCCAACACGGTGAGGTATTTGTGACGGATGACGGTGCTGAAACCGATTTGGATTTAGGCCATTATGAGCGTTTTATAACGACTCGTATGCGCCGGACCAATAATTTCACGACCGGTCAAATCTACAAATCGGTTCTTGAAAAGGAACGCAGAGGGGATTATTTGGGTAAAACCGTCCAGGTAATACCGCATATCACGAATGAAATCCAAGATTTTATTAAGCGCGGGGCTGGTTTTGCTACTCCACAGGGGGTGGACGTCGCCATAGTAGAAATTGGTGGCACCGTGGGTGACATCGAGTCGCTCCCCTTCCTTGAGGCAGCCCGCCAAATGAGTCTCAAAATGGGGCCCACGCAAACCGCTTTCGTACATTTAAGTTATGTGCCTTGGATCGCTGCCGCGGGGGAGCTCAAAACAAAGCCCACTCAGCACACTGCACAAAAACTGCGTGAAATAGGTATTCAAGCTGACGCCTTAATCTGCCGCGCAGACCGTCCTATTCCGGATGAGGAGCGCGAAAAAATATCACTCTTCTCAAACGTTGCACAAAGCGGCGTTATCTCCATGTGGGATGTGGACACTATTTACAAAGTTCCGCGAATGCTCAACGAGCAAGGCTTGGATGATTTAATTTGCGACAAACTAAAACTCTCCACCCAGCGCGCCAACCTTCAGCGCTGGGACGATTTGGTGTACGCCGTTGAACACCCCGCTGTTGACGTGACAGTCGCCATGGTGGGCAAGTACGTAGACCTATCCGATAGTTATAAGTCCCTTAACGAGGCGCTGCGTCACGCAGGCATTCACAACAAGGCACGTGTCAAAATTGAGTATCTGGACTCTGAATCCATCACCCCTGAGAATGTATCTCAGCTCAGCGCTTTTGACGCTGTGCTGGTACCAGGCGGATTTGGCAAGCGCGGTATCGAAGGAAAAATTTGCGCCGCTCGCTTTGCAAGAGAAAACAAAATCCCTTATCTCGGTATCTGCTTAGGTATGCAAGTTGCAACGATTGAGTACGCAAGACACAAAGCGAACTTGGTCGACGCCAACAGTACTGAATTTGATCCGGACACACAAAATCCGGTCATTGCTTTGATCACAGAGTGGAAGAACAAAGACGGCTCCATTCAAACGCGCAGTGCCAACTCGGATCTAGGTGGCACGATGCGCCTGGGGGCTCAAAGTTCGGATGTAAAAGCAGGCACGCTTGCCCACCAGATCTACGGCAGCGTCGTGACTGAGCGCCACAGACACCGCTATGAGGCCAATGTCAACTTCCTCGACCAACTCCGCGCCTCTGGGCTTGTGATTTCTGCCATCACCCAGCGCGAACAGTTGACGGAGATTGTTGAGTTATCGCAAGAGGTGCACCCTTGGTACATGGGGGTTCAGTTCCATCCTGAATTCAAATCCACACCCTGGGACGGTCACCCTTTGTTTAACTCCTACATCACTGCAGCTCTTAAACACAAAAGCGATCACCCAAGTGACACCCAAAATGCTGCCCCTACGGCTAACGCAAAGGTGGCCGCTTAATGTCAAGTGTTTCAACAAACTCATCCCTCATGAGCAGCGATTACCCCTCCATTGATTTATGCGGGTTCAAAGCTGGTCTGACTCAGCCGTTCTTTTTGATTGCGGGTCCCTGTGTCGTTGAATCCGAACAACTCCAAATGGATACGGCCGGTACGCTGCAAGAAATTACCAAAGAGTTGGGCATTCCATTTATTTTCAAATCTAGCTACGACAAGGCCAACCGCTCAAGCGGCACCTCCTTTAGGGGCCCCGGTATGCAGGCTGGTTTAGAGATACTTGCGAAAGTTAAAAAAACGCTCGGCGTGTCGCTATTAACAGATGTCCATGAAGTCTCCCACATCGAACCCGTATGCAAAGTTGTCGATGTACTTCAAACGCCGGCTTTTTTATGCAGGCAAACTGACTTTATTTACGCTGTTGCACAGTCAGGCAAACCCGTCAACATCAAGAAGGGTCAATTCCTAGCTCCTCACGATATGAAAAACGTCATCGACAAAGCTCGCCTTGCAGCAAAGGAAGCGGGACTGAGCACAGATCGCTTCATGGCGTGTGAGAGGGGGGCTAGTTTTGGATACAACAACTTAGTCTCCGATATGCGCAGCTTAGCCATCATGCGTGAGACTCGTGCGCCGGTCGTGTTTGATGCAACACACTCTGTTCAATTGCCCGGTGGTCAAGGCACAAGCTCAGGCGGACAACGCGAGATGGTGCCCGTGCTCGCGCGCGCCGCTGTAGCCGTGGGAGTCGCAGGACTTTTCATGGAGACCCACCCCGACCCCAACAATGCGATGAGTGATGGTCCCAACGCCGTCCCGCTTAAACATATGAAAGCATTGCTTGAAACATTACTTGAAATTGACCGTGTCATCAAAAAAGTCGGCTTTCTTGAAAGCCACTTTCAAGCGTAAAAACTACATTTCTTTTTTTCTTTTTCAAATTTTTTAGAGTTAAAACCATGAGTGCAATTGTTGATATCGTAGGTCGTGAGGTTTTGGATAGCCGTGGCAATCCCACTGTGGAATGTGACGTCTTACTCGAGAGCGGCATCATGGGGCGTGCTGCAGTACCGTCTGGGGCTTCAACAGGTACGCGTGAAGCCGTAGAGCTTAGAGACGGAGACAAGCACCGCTATTTGGGCAAAGGCGTTCTCAGAGCTGTGGACAACATCAACAGTGAAATTGCTCAAGCCGTACTCGGCTTGGACGCAAGTGAGCAAGCTTTCCTGGATAAAACATTGATTGATTTAGACGGTACACCCAATAAAGGACGATTAGGTGCCAATGCAATCCTAGCGGTCTCAATGGCCGTCTCCAAAGCGGCCGCCGAGGAGGCAGGTCTCCCTCTTTACAGGTACTTTGGGGGTATGGCAGGCAAACAACTCCCCGTGCCGATGATGAACGTCATCAACGGAGGAGCGCACGCTAACAACAACTTGGATATTCAAGAATTCATGATCATCCCCGTTGGCGCTCCAAGCTTTCGAGAGGCACTTCGCTACGGTACAGAGGTATTTCACGCACTCAAGAAAATTTTGTCTGACAAAGGTATCAGCACAGCGGTGGGCGATGAGGGCGGGTTTGCCCCCAGCGTAGACAATCATGAGGCTGCGATTCAAATGATTCTTGACGCCATCGCAGCCGCAGGCTTTACAGCAGGTGAGCAAATCGCAATCGGCCTTGACTGTGCGGCGAGTGAGTTCTACAAAGACGGTAAGTACCATTTGAGCGGCGAACAACTCTCCCTTACTGCAGAGCAGTGGACAGATATGTTGGCGACTTGGGTTGATAAATACCCAATTATCAGTATTGAGGACGCGATGTCTGAGGACGACTGGGCGGGTTGGAAAATCATCTCTGACAGACTGAATCAAAAAGTGCAATTGGTTGGTGATGATTTATTTGTCACAAATACAAAAATTATTGAACGCGGTATCAAAGAGGGCATAGCCAACTCTGTCCTGATTAAGATCAATCAAATTGGTACTCTCACAGAAACCTTTGAAGCCATCGAGATGGCTAAGCGCGCTGGATATACAGCCGTTATCTCTCACCGCTCTGGCGAAACAGAGGACTCAACCATTGCAGATATTGCAGTGGGTACCAATGCGGGTCAAATCAAAACGGGATCGCTCTCGCGCTCAGACCGGATGGCCAAATACAACCAACTCCTTCGTATCGAGGAAGACTTGGGGGACGTTGCGCAGTACCCAGGAAGATCTGCGTTTTATAACTTAAAATAAACTTGATAAGTTAGTTTAGCCCTTCATTATTGCAATGTACCTACAGGGGTAACCTAGCTCGATCAACAAGCCCACTTAATTCCATTAACTCATATTGATGCTCCGCCCTCTTCCACTCGTATTAATCAGCTTGCTTTTAATTTTGCAAGCGCAGCTGTGGTTTGGACGTGGGAGTATTCCCGAGGTCATGCGGCTCAGTGAGCGACTTGAAGTTCAATCACAAAAGAACGTTCAACAAGAAATCGCTATCGAGCGGATGCGCGCTGAGCTCACAGATCTTCAAATCGGCCTGGAAATGGTTGAAGAGCGCGCTCGAAATGAACTGGGCATGGTCAAGTCCAACGAAATCTTTGTCCAAATCTCCAAATAATTAAAGTTGAACCTACTGCAAATTGACTTACTTGGCGAACATGCCCAGATACTCAATGCAATTAAAGATCAACTCATGGGCAGCTTGGCGTCAAGCCAAAACCCATTGCATATCCATGCGCCTACCTTAGCAACTCCCAAGGCTCTAGGAGTCGACTTAGCTCAAAGCGTTGACACTCCAAATTCAGGCAATGTTTTAATAAAGTGTTACGCAAAGGCACAAACGTGTGGCCTCGAGTGGCTGCATCATGCTGCGTCCCGAGGAGCTAAGAACCGAACGCTATTTCTAATCTGTCCAACCGATTACGCAAAATCTGATCAGGCGTCCCTTGAATTTTGGCGCTCCTTGATAGCTCAGGCAGATCAGGTGCGCCTCCCCCTTCAGTTGCAATCCCTGCAAGTGATAAGGGGTTGGTGGGTGAACCCTGACACACCCCAACAAAATGGATCGTCTCTGTCCTTAAACGCATCGTATGCATTTGCAAATGCTTCAAAAGCGTTTAGAACCAACAGCTTCAATGTTGATAAAGCCAAACTGGCCAATGAAGGAGATGACGGGACGGAGCACTTTAGGCCTCTATCGAAATCCTTTATCAACTTCGCCTGCGAGAAATGCAGTGACCCTGAGTGTGAACACAAATTATTCAGCTCCATCAAAGATTCCTTAAAAGTAAAAGATTTGTAATCACCCCCGCCGGTGACAAGCTTTTGATTCGCAGCGACTCTTTGAAGCCTTCTCGTACTTAATATTTTCAAATCACGGGGTTGTAAGTTAAACAAACCATAGTCCAAATATAGACTGTATATGGACTGTATATGGACTGTATATGGACTGTATGTGGACGCTCTATGTTAGCTCCAGCACAGACTTCGCACACTGACTGCAATAAAGTCAAATCCAATTGAAACACAAAACCAAAACGATTGGCTTTTACGGATTGCACCTGCATCTATAACCTAGTGCATAGGGCTCAATCGCCTCAATAAAGCAGTCACACACTCATCTCAAATCAGTATTCAGTTAGATCAAAATAGGGAAGACCCATGGAAGCAGTAAAAACACAAGCCGCAATCGACGCACTCAATCAAATCATGGAATATGAATTGGCAGGAGTCGTTAAATACGTCCACTACTCGCTCATGGCTTTTGGCTTTAACCGAATCCCTATCGTTTCTTGGCTAAAAGGCAATGCAAACGAGAGCTTAGCTCACGCACATAAGGCGGGAGAGTTGGTCACTCTGTTAGGTGGCCATCCGTCGCTCAAAATCGGCAAGCTTCTTGATACCCAACACCATGACACAGAAGATATTCTTCGCGAAAGTTTGGAGCATGAAAAGAATGCGCTTGTAGCCTACTATGATTTACTAAAAATAGTAAAGGATCACTCCATTTTGTTAGAAGAGTACTGCCGAGAAATGATTGTCAATGAGGAAATGCATCTTGATGAGGTCAACAAGATGCTGCGCAAGGCAGGTGGCACAGGGATTTTTGATCCAAAATCTTAAGGAGTTTCACGCAGTGTTTTGCATGGACTGAATCTATGAAATTAAGCCTTCATACCATTTTATTCAGCATGATGGCGAGGTGATCGGTCGCGTTTGACCAAGCTGAGTCATGCGCCAATGCTTCCAGTAAAAAATCTCGCTGTGAAACGCTCCAGTAAGGAGCATCAGACAGCTTGGTTCCCAAAATCAATTGATGCGAGGACGCGAACTCCTCCATCTCAAGAGGCTCGCAAAGAAGCCCCAATTGAAGAAATAGGCCTTGTAAATCATGACTACACATTTCCATTTTATTTACTCACTAGTGGTTTTTTATTGAACGCAATGATGAACACATACTACACCTCTTGTTATATTTTTTATAACAAAGAGATATACATACAGACTAGTCATACTACGCTCAACAAGATCCAAAGTAAAGCAGCTTCACCCCTTCTCACTTCATGCAAGCCGTAAATACTAAAACAAATCTCACTAGGACCGAGAGAGACTCTTTCGGCGCCATCGACGTTCCCAATGAAAGACTATGGGGCGCGCAAACACAAAGGTCCTTGTTGCATTTCAAAATATCGATCGAAAAGATGCCTGAAGAACTCATCATGGCCCTCGCTCAGGTTAAATCAACTTGTGCACGGGTGAACTCAGATTTAGGTCTCTTATCCAAGGCTAAGGCCGACAGTATCATCAGCGCAACCCACGAAATCCTAGCTGGCGAGCATGCTAAAGAGTTCCCGTTGTCCATTTGGCAAACCGGCTCAGGCACTCAAACCAACATGAATATGAATGAAGTTCTAGCCAACCGCGCCTCTGAATTCTTAGGCGCAGGTCGTGGCGATCAGCGCTCGGTGCACCCAAATGATGATGTGAATCTGGGTCAGTCCTCAAACGATATCTTTCCCACCGCCCTGCACCTGGCAGCCTCGATTGGTATCGTCTATAAATTACTACCTGCACTGAACTTGCTTCAAGGCACTTTATCCGCCAAATCAATTCAGTTTGAGAGTTTGCTAAAAATCGGTCGCACGCACCTACAAGACGCAACGCCCTTAACTCTAGGACAAGAGTTCTCGGGCTACACCGATCAACTCGCTCATGCGGGTAAAGTGATCCAAGGCGCTTTGCCCTCGCTTTATTCACTCGCAGTGGGTGCGACTGCAGTTGGCACGGGCCTGAATACACACACAGAGTTTGGCGCTCGCGTAGCAAAGGACCTGGGCGAGCACATCGGATTGCCTTTATTTAGCGCCACCAATAAATTCTCAGCCATTGCGGCTCACGACGGACTGGTTGCAGCTCACGGCGCTCTCAAAACACTGGCTGTCGCTTTGATGAAAATAGCCAACGATATCCGCTGGCTTGCCTCAGGTCCCCGGTGTGGTCTGGGCGAGATCAATATCCCCAACAACGAGCCCGGTAGCTCCATCATGCCCGGCAAAGTCAATCCCACTCAGTGTGAGGCACTGACAATGGTTTGCTGTCAAGTGATGGGCAATGATGTAGCAATCTCAATTGGGGGAGCTTCGGGTAATTTTGAATTGAATGTTTACAAGCCGCTCATTGCCCATAATTTCTTGCAAAGTCTACGTTTACTCACAGACGCTGTGACGAGTTTTAACACTTACTGCGCCAGTGGAATTGAGGCCAACCCTAAGCGCATCAGCGAACTACTGAATCAATCTTTAATGCTTGTCACAGCGCTTGTTCCCCAAATCGGGTACGACCGAGCAGCAGCGATTGCTAAGTACGCCCACTCAAAGGGGATACAACTTGTGGACGCAGCACTCGCGGTAGACGGACTAGGTGCAGAGGATTTTTACCGACTCGTTCGCGCACAGGACATGAGCGGACCCCAACCTACTAACCCCACAAGTAGATCTAATGAACCACGCCCGGTATTGGGGGCTGGGGGTTTTGAGAGTTGAAAAGCTGCGCCGTGTCCACCGCATCAAACTTGTAGTTTGTACCGCAAAAATCACAGCTCACATCAATATCTTCGCGCTCACTCAAGATGCTCTGCGCCTCCTCTATCCCTAGGTTTTGTATCATCGCACCAACCCTGGCCCTAGAGCATGTACAACCAAAATGAGGCGTTAAATTTTGCTGCCCATCTAAGCTTAGATGAGCCAGCTTTTCCTCCCAGTAAAGGCGGTGCAAGATTTGGTCTGAGCTCAAATTTAAAAGCTCTTGAACAGATAAACTGGCAGTCAAAATGGAGATGCGCTTGTAGTCCTCATTTTGATCTAACGCGTCCTCCTCAAATTCAATTTGTTTGCCGCCTAGGTTATCTTGCCCCTTAATCGGCATTCTTTGGATGAGTAAACCTGCACAACTCGAATCGTCCGCGCCGAGCACCATCGTCGTATCGAGTTGCTCACTGCGGCGCATGTAGTGCTCCAAAATATCGCTCAACCGCTCAAATGACACGCCATCATCATCTTCCAATGGCACAACGCCTTGATAGGGCTGTTGTCCAGGACGACGCGACTGGGGGTCATAGGTGATCGAGCAGCGCCCGCCGTGATTTTGGTTGATCATTTGGCTAAGGGCGGCACCCTCTAGCACTTGCCCAATCACCTTCGCGGTTGCGCGAACACGCAAATCGGGTTGTACCTCCACCACGGCAACCTTCAGCGGTCCATCACCCCAAATTTGCAAAATCAAAGCACCGTCAAATTTAATATTGGACTGCAAAAGTACCGCTGCCGCAGTCATCTCGCCAAGGAGTGCACGAACAGACTGGGGATACTCACCCGTATCAGGATTGGTGCGCCTACGGGTCAAAATCTCGGCCCAAGTATCTTTCATTTGGACAAGAAAGCCGCGAACAGGTAACCCTTCAAAGATGAAGGGGGATACAGAATTAGTCAATCTTTTTCAAATCCTTATTGAAGCGTTTTGCGTTTAAAACATAACTAGGTGCTGACTTATTGATCCCGGCGATTTGCTCAGGAGAGAGTGTTTTCACCACTTTGGCAGGACTACCTAAAATCATTGATCCATCAGGAAACTCTTTGCCCTCTGTCACTAAAGATCCAGCACCCACGATAGAGTTTTTGCCTATCACGGCCCCGTTTAAAACGACAGAACCAATGCCAATTAAGGAGCCATCACCGATGGTGCACCCGTGAAGCGTAACCTGGTGCCCCACCGTCACGTTCTTACCCACGGTTAGGGGCTTCCCAAGGTCTGTGTGCAAGACGCACAGTTCTTGGACGTTAGATCCCTCACCAATTTCGATGAGCTCGTTATCTCCCCTCAAAACCGCTCCAAACCAAACGCTCGCATCTTTGTGCAAATGCACTTTCCCAATGAGTTGAGCAGAATCTGCCACCCAAGCCCCTGCTTCAATCACGGGCGTTAAATCACCTAGCTGATAAATAGACATGACATTTCCCTTCAAAACATTGTCATTTGGTGCCAAAATTGTACCGATGGAATTAAGACATTGTGCCCTAGAGGCCTTACAAGCGGACGAGCCCCTGCGTAAAGTGAGTTTGGTAAAGCAAATCTGGCTTGGCCGGGCTACATTGGTCACAGACCGTGTCCGGGAATGGAGCCCCGCGCAGGGCTCCGTGCCTGGGCGCCCCAAAAAACCAGAGCTCATCAACGCACGAGAGATGCCCAAACGCTCCGCCTTCAATTCGCAGGGCTTGGCAACCCTCGTGCACGCCGTTTGTCATATCGAATTCAATGCTATCAATCTCGCCTTGGACGCTTTATGGCGCTTTCCCAATATGCCTCAAAGGTACTATGACGACTGGTTAAGGGTCGCCTACGAGGAGTCCACCCATTTCGAGCTTTTAAGGCAATTGCTGGAATCCTTGGGTTACCCCTACGGCAGCTTTCAAGCGCATGACGGTTTATGGGATATGTGTACCAAAACTGCGCACAGTGTGACTGCGCGAATGGCGCTTGTTCCAAGGACTCTGGAGGCCAGGGGACTGGATGTAACCCCTGTCATCCAAAAGAAGCTCCAAAGCGCTGGCAGCCCGGATGCGAAACGAGCTACAGAAATATTAGACATTATTTTGCGCGATGAAGTGGGCCATGTTGCCATTGGTAACTATTGGTTCAATTGGCTTTGTAATGAACAAGGAGTCGAGCCAACCCAATATTACTCAGAGCTTGCACGCAAGCATAAAGCTCCCAAGCCCAGGCCGCCTTTTAATTTAGAAGCAAGGCTACGAGCTGGCTTTACCCAGCAAGAGTTAAATGCGCTTGAAATCGCCGGCCAATAACTAACCAAGACTAGCCTCTTGGATGGTGAACAGCGTGTAAGCTTTTCAAGCGCTCTTTTGCAACGTGTGTGTAAATTGTCGTTGTAGAGATATCGGCATGACCCAGCAGCATCTGGACAGCCCTTAGGTCTGCACCGTGATTGAGCAAATGAGTAGCAAACGCGTGGCGCAGCGTATGTGGCGAGATGGGCGCGGCAATACCTGCAATTTGTGCATACCGTTTGATTAAATTCCAAAACATGATGCGCGACATGCCTGAGCCGCGTCTGGTGACGAATAGATACTGGGTTTGCTGAGCTTGCAAAAGTTCTGAACGCGCTTGTTTTAAGTACTTTTCAAGCCAAATTCCTGCCTCCTCCCCAAATGGGACCATCCGTTCTTTCTGGCCCTTGCCCATCACCGTAATGACATTCTCTCTAAGCCCCAGCTCAAAGCTCTTCACATTGACCAACTCAGACACCCGAAGTCCACTGGCGTAAAGGAGTTCGAGCATCGCTTTGTCTCTCAGACCAAGCGGCGTCTGTGTATTCGGTGCATTCAGCAAAGCCTCAACATGTGCCTCGGTTAAGCTCTTTGGAACACGCAACGGGGTTCGAGCAGCCAGGAGTTTAAGGGTGGGATCTTCAAGGATTAATGACTCGCGCTGCGCCCACCTAAAAAAGCGACGAAACACGGTTAGACGCCTATTTGCACTGGTCGCTTTGGAGCTCATAAAACGAACCGCAAAATACTCCTGCACACTTGCCTCTAAGCAACCTAGCAACGATTCACCCTTGCCCTGCAACCAAAGTGAGAACTGGGACAGATCTATTTTGTACGCGCTTAAGGTATTTCGAGATAACCCCTCCTCAAGCCATAAAGCGTTTGAGAATTTTTCAATGACCGGATCCATTGCAACCAAAGTGTCGATGGACTTTGGCCTGCCAAGCTTAGGTTTGGAGGGGCTAGAGGTGTTCTTTGCCCTCATCCCTTTATCACCAGGTTGATCCACTTTATCAGGCGCGACCAAACTGGCATATTTGGGGGGGCGTCCTCGCCTAGCTCTTATTATCTCGCCGCCTACGGGATTTTCCAGGTCGCCACTTTTATCGCCCGACCAAGCATCACGATCTAAGCCGTGCTTTGTCGGCTTTTGGGTTGTCATCACTTGTTTGCTGAGCAGGACACTGCGCTGAACTGGGGTAGTACAAAGAAATTAATCGAGTTTTAATTTCTGATTCTCAACCACTCTCTTATATACCTCGAACTCAGCTTTGATTTGCTGCGCAAACTGCTCTGGTGTGTTGCCAATGATAATGGAGCCAGTATCTTCAATACGTTTTCTAACGGCTGGATCCTCCAGAGCTTTTAAAACGGCTGCGTGTATTTTCTCAACCA
Organism: uncultured Burkholderiales bacterium; assembly: GCA_903828695.1. Classification (GTDB taxonomy): domain Bacteria; phylum Pseudomonadota; class Gammaproteobacteria; order Burkholderiales; family Burkholderiaceae_C; genus Limnohabitans. The sequence continues at coordinate 14,897 of CAIKNE010000056.1, forward strand.
CCTCCTTTGGCATTCCCTTGGGTCCATAAATGCCGTAATACGCCATACGGTTAACAGGCTCGAGTCCAACCTCTTTAAAAGTTGGTACGTTGGGCAAAACAGCCAAACGCTGAGGCGCTGCAACCACAATGGGGACTAGACGCCCCTCTTTAATGAACGGCAATGCAGAGGGCAAATTATCAAAAATCATCGGCACTTGTCCAGCGACCGTGTCATTTAAAGCGGGACCTGCTCCGCGGTAAGGAATATGCGTAATGAAGGAGCCAGAGAGATTTTTAAAGAGTTCGGTTTGCAAGTGCCCAATACCCCCCGTACCAGAGGAGGAGTAAGAGTACTGACCAGGATTTTTATGAATCACATCTATGAAAGTTTTATAGTCCTTTGCGGGAAATGAGGGGTGCACAGCAATTACATTAGGCGTCGCCGCAATATTCACGATGGGTGTGAAATCAGTTAAGACGTTGTAAGGAATCTTAGGATTGATGGCTGGATTGGCTGCGGTGGTTGATACAGTTGCCACGCCAAGCGAATAACCGTCAGGTGGGGACTTTGCGGTCTCTAACGCCCCGACCACTCCGCCACCGCCTGGTTTATTATCAACAATAACGCTTTGGCCTAGAATTCGTCCTAATGGCTCTGCTATTACACGGGCAACTATGTCGGTTGTACCGCCCGCGGCAAAAGGAACCAATAATTTAATCGGTTTGCTGGGATAGTTTTGAGAAAAGACACTGGTGCTAAGAGCACACATCAAAACCGCACTAAAGAGACGAGCGCGTTGATTTGCAAGAAACATTCATTACTCCCAATATTGCGAAAAATCTACAATTAAAAATATGTACGCATAATTATCTTATGAAAAAAATTATTATGCCTATCGCTCCATAAAAATGCTCCTATTTGAACTATCCTTTGAGCGGTGAATTACATAACCTTATTATTGCCGGATTTTTTGCTAATCCTAAGTGGATACTTGCTGTGCCGGTTCACAGCACTTAACGAGCGCATCTGGGCTCCCGTGGAGAGCTTGGTATATTTCCTCTTGTTCCCAGCCCTGTTATTCACCTCTATCGTTAAAAGCCGAATAGAGCTTGGTTCCATCTTGTTCCTGAGTTGTGGCTTGGGCGTCACTTTGTGCGCCGTAGGATGCTCAGTGTTTGTATTGCCTCGCATGCCGCTCGTACGCGAGTACGTCCTGCCAAGGTCTCACGCTGGTGGCGCGCAAATCGCCTACCGCTTTAACTCATTTATTGCCCTGTCGCTGAGCGAGAGACTAGGGGGATCACAAGGACTTTTTTTGATGGCGATGCTGATCGCTGTCTGCGTACCCATTGTTAACGTCTTTGCTGTTTGGCCCATGGCCAAACAATCGGATCGCCAATTCTTCGCAGAGCTCAGGCAAAACCCCCTCATCGTCACCACAGTTTTAGCACTTTGCTTTAACTTCAGCGGCCTTGAAATTCCTAAATTGATTGAGCCGACCTTGACCCGTTTGGGTGCGTCCTCTATTGTGCTGGGCCTGATGGCCGCGGGGGCCGGACTCAAGTGGCAACACCTGAGCAGGGATAAGGTCCTGAGTGTCTCGCTCCTATCGATCCGACATATCCTCTCACCTATTTTGTGCATTTTGCTGCTGCACTTTGTGTCATTCTCCAGTACCGAGGCTCAAATACTGGTGACCTTCTCGGCACTCCCAACCGCCTCAAGTTGCTATGTTTTAGCCTCTCGCATGGGCTATAACGGCCCCTATGTAGCGGGACTTGTCACTCTCTCAGTTCTGCTGGGTATGCTCAGCATACCCCTTGCACTCAGCGCCGTCTAGGGCCAGAGGGACGACTCAGACCACCACTGGTTCGATCTCTAGTCGAATTCCAAATCGCTCGTAAACGCTGGTCTGAATGGCCTGCGCTAAGGTCACGACCTCCCCTCCGGTACAGGGCCTAGCAGGTCCGCCTTTGTTGACCAATACCAGGGCTTGTTTTTCGTAAACACCTGCATGCCCGACCGTTTTACCCCTCCATCCACAAGCATCGATCAGCCATGCAGCGGCAAGTTTAAATTCTCCGTTACTCAGTTGGTAGTGAACAAGCTTGGGTTCACGCGCAATAATATCTGCACACTGATCAGCAGTGACTGTCGGGTTTTTAAAGAAACTACCGGCGTTACCAATCACCTCCGGCTGGGGCAGCTTGGCCCTGCGGATAGAGCAAACCCAATCAAAGATTTGCATAGGCGTGGGTTGATTAAGTCCAGTCTCAATCACTCGTTTGTGCAAATCAGCGTACCCCAGTTCTGCGCGCCACTGCTTTGGCAATCGAAACCGAACGCGAGTGATGATCGCGCGCCCGGCGAGACCCATGCTCGAGGAGGCTGCGACCCGCTGTCCAGGGCCGTGCTTGAAAACGGAATCTCTGTAGCCAAAACCGCAGTGAATGGCCTCCAGGCACATCCTCTCTCCCGTTTCCAAATGAACGGCGTCCAAAGATTCGAACCTGTCTTGTAACTCAACGCCGTAAGCGCCAATATTTTGCACAGGGCAAGATCCTACCAACCCAGGGATGAGGGCCATGTTCTCCAACCCTGGCCAGCCGTTCTCAAGCGTCCACTTCACGAATTCATGCCAGTTCTCCCCAGCATCCGCTTCGATGATCCAAGCCTTAGCATCCTCACTCACCAAGCGCTTACCCATCATCTCCATTTTGAGGACTAAGGGCTTCACATCCGCGGTAATCACGATGTTGCTGCCCCCTCCCAAAATGAATTTCGGGGAGCTCTTGAGCAGTGGGTCTTGCAAAATAGAATCTATATCCGCCTCGGATTTGATGCGCACGAGGCTCAGGGCTTTGGCCTCAATGCCAAAGGTGTTGTAAGATTTGAGGGAAATGTTTTGTTCGACAATCATGGCAGAATTGTCGCATTCTCACAAAGGACTTTTTTTATGCCTTCTTTTGATGCTGTTTGCGAAGCCAATTTAGTAGAAGTTAAGAATGCGGTCGAAAACTCGGCCAAAGAAATTGGCACCCGTTTTGACTTCAAAGGTACCAGCGCCGCCGTTGAACTCAAAGACAGTGAAATCACCGTTTTTGGTGACTCTGCGTTCCAAATCACCCAAATTGAGGACATATTACAAAGCAAACTCACCAAGCGTGGTGTAGATGTGCGTTTCCTTGACAAACAAGAGATTCAAAAAATCGGCGGTGACAAGGTCAAAGTCTTGGTAAAAGTCAAAAAAGGGATTGCCGGTGAGGACGCCAAAAAACTTCAACGCCTGATCAAAGATAGTAAACTCAAAGTGCAAGCTGCCATACAAGGCGACGCAGTCAGGGTTACGGGCGCTAAGCGGGATGATCTTCAAAGTGCAATGGCGCTCATCAAAAAAGATCTAAGCGATTTGCCCTTGAGCTTTGATAATTTTAGAGACTAACGAACAAGAACAAACGCGTTCGAGACCCCGGGTAGGGTGAGTTAATTGCTTACTGACTTGTAGTTTTTTTACCAAAAATCTTGCCCTCCTCGCCAGCCAAAAGACGGGCAATGTTTTCTCTGTGCCTGTAAATAAGCAGCACAGCCATCAAAGCCGCAGCAAGAGCAAGTGGCCAAGGATTGGTGCTCATTTGTCCCTGCTCATCGGTCCACACGAACATGGCGCCTAGGACCAAGTACACAGGCGCTAGGGCTGCGCTGATGAGCGCGGAGAGTGAGGAGTAACGCGTTAGAGCAGCTACAGCTATCCAAGTCAAGAGCACGCAAAGACCGAGCATGGGTTGCATGCCCAGCAACAATCCAGCCGCGGTTGCCACACCCTTTCCGCCTTTGAACCCAAAGAACACGGGCCAAAGATGGCCGGCAAAAGCGCTGATCGCAACTCCAGAAATCAACCAATTTGCAAAGCTTGTCTCAATTACTGTATGGGTATCTAAGCCCATGCTTGAGAAGTCATACACAGGGTTTTGCAGCACGTAAGCTTTTGCGATCACAAGCGGCACCCAGCCTTTGAATCCGTCTAGCACCAAGGTTGCAAGAGCCGCGAGCTTGTTACCCGTTCGCAGCACATTTGTTGCCCCGGGGTTGTGACTACCAAAAGTGCGAGGATCTTTCAAACCCACCACTCGACTAACAACCACAGCGAATGAGACCGATCCACATAGGTACGCAAATACAGTCCAAGCTAAGCCGTAAATTAACAATGCCAAATATTGATTCATAAAGTGATCCCCAGTTGGACTGCTTAGACAGCGGGATCGCGGTGGATCCAACGAATATGGTCGATCTTTGCGAGCAGTTCGGGGCTGAGCGTTGTACCAAATGCTTGTAAGTTCTCATCAAGTTGCTGAGTACTTGTCACACCAATGATGGTGCTTTGAACACGCCACTGGGTGTAGCAAAAAGCAAGTGCCATCTGGGTGGGCGTCATGCCGTTGTCTAACGCAAGTTGGTTGTACAGGCGAGACACATCTAACGCCTCTTGGCGTCCCCAGCGCTGTTTACGAACAGATTCGTATTTGGCAATGCGCCCCTCCTTGGGTGCAGTTGCTCCTACTGTTCCACTCGCGTCATATTTACCCGTTAAGAGTCCAAACCCAAGGGGTGAGTAAGCCAGTAGAGCCACATTCAAACGGTGCAAAGTCTCATCCAGTGCATTCTCAACCGTTCTATTGATTAAGCAGTAAGGATTTTGAACACTCACCACTTGGGGTAGGTTGTGCATTTGAGCTAAGCGCACAAACTCGTGCACACCGTAAGGAGTTTCGTTTGACAGTCCTATGTAGCGAATTTTGCCCTGCTTGACAAGCGCACCTAACGCCTCGAGTTGCTCGTGAATGCTGGTTGCACTGGTCTCTAATTTGGGATCATAGTACATAGCACCAAATGCTGGGACGTGCCGCTCAGGCCAATGGATTTGATACAAATCGATCACATCCGTTTGCAACCGACGCAGACTCCCCTCACAGGAACTCAATATATCTTGAGCCGTCATGCCTGTACCCTTACGAACCCAGGGCATCCCTCTGGCAGAGCCAGCCACTTTGCTGGCTAAAGTGATCTTCGAGCGTCGTCCTCTGTCCTTCGCAAACCAATTACCAATAATAGTCTCTGTCGATCCAAAGGTGGCCTCTGCGGTGGGTACAGAGTAAATCTCAGCCGTATCAAAGAAATTAATTCCGCGCTCTAGCGATAAATCCATGATCGCGTGAGCGTCCTTCTCACTGACTTGCTCACCAAAGGTCATCGTTCCCAGACAAATGGGGGGAACGCGCAGTTCACTGTTACCGAGTTGAACGGGGGTAAATTTCAAGTTTGTCATAGTGTTTGGTTTGATGTCAGAGTTTAAGATACAAGAGTAAGAGGTAGGACAAAAGAACAACCGAGTAATTCTAAATTGTTTCTCATGCAATTAGGCGTTAAGGATGTTAAGGGGTGGATTGAGGGGCGTCAAAGTCGCAGTGATTAATCGCTAGGTCTTGCCGTGCAATCGGCAAACGATAGCCAAGCTTAGCACTTAAAAATGTCGTCTACGCAACCCCTTGTGGGAACAATAAATTGCTGCGGCGTGCCTGGCTTGCATCAAATGAACACCCTATTTCCCGGCGGTCCCGAACTGGAATGCAATCAATGCGAAAATAACTCAAAGACTGTTAACCTGTAAGAGCTTCATTAAAACGCCCAGACTCCCCCCTTATTCAATAAGTTAGCCCATGTATCAGCCAATCAAGATCTCTACAAACGAATTCATTCCCATTCGGGGTCACGACTATCATGTGCGTGTATGGGGGGATCCTTCAAAAACCTACACAACCAAGCCCCTGGTGCTACTCCACGGCTGGATGGACGTGGGTGCATCGTTCCAATTTTTGGTCGATTCGCTCAAAGGTGAAAGACTGATCCTTGCTCCGGATTGGCGGGGTTTTGGATTCACCAAAAATCGTTTGCAAAGCGCTGAGTCTCAAGACCATTTCTATTTCGCGGACTATTTGGGCGATCTTGAATTCTTAATTGATCATTATTTCCCGGCCCAAACCATTGACTTACTCGGACACAGTATGGGGGGGAATATCTGCATGCTGTATGCAGGTATTCGAACTGAGAGGATAGGTAAGCTCATTAACCTGGAAGGATTCGGCATGCCCAGCTCTCGCCCTTCACAGGCGCCCACTCGTTACGCGAAATGGTTGGATGAACTGAAAAAATACAACAAAGGTGAGATCACTTTACAGCCCTACACCAGCAGTGAAGCGGTTGCACAGCGATTGATCAAAACAAATCCGAGAATCTCCATTGATAAAGCCCAATGGCTTGCGACGCAATGGGCTCAACCGGACGCACAAGGCCTGTGGCATATACAGGGTGCTGCAGCTCACAAGATCAGCAGCGCCAATTTGTACCGCGTCGATGAGGCCCGGGAGGTTCACAAAAGAATCACCGCACCCGTGCTTTGTGTGACAGGGGAAGAGGACAGCTTAAAAAAATGGTTTAACGAGCATTACAAAATAGAGGAGTTTTACGACCGGATGAAAGAAGTTTCAAATATCACTCACCATCAGCTTGCTGAATGCGGACATATGCTGCACCACGATCAACCTGAGTCGCTCGCACAGGTCATTGAGTCTTTTTTAGCATAAAAAGAATCAACCCAATAAATAGTTACAACCTTCACTCATGAAGCCCTTAGACCGCAATGATCCGAATACGTTTGACGCAGTCATTTTGGGGGGAGGTGCTGCGGGGCTCTTTTGCGCAGGGGTCAGCGCCTCCCGCGGATTAAAGGTTCTACTGATTGATCACAGCGAAAAATTAGCGGAGAAAATTCGTATCTCCGGCGGTGGGAGATGTAACTTTACGAACATCAACATTGATCCACAAACTCCGCACAAATATTTTCTAGGTGAGAATCCCCAGTTTTGCAGAAGTGCATTATCCAAGTACACACCCCATGATTTTCTAGAACTGATCCAACGCTACAAAGTTCCTTTTCATGAGAAACACAAAGGACAGCTCTTTTGTGACCGCTCTGCACAAGACATTATTGATGTGTTGCTGAGCGAATGCAACACCAGTCCAGTCGGCTCAACCGAAATTCGCAATCCCTGCAAAGTGATACGCATAGAGTACTGCGAAAACAAATTGCACAACCCGGGCGACTCAAGCTTCAATGCTCATGGGTTTTACAACGTCACAACTGATTTGGCGCCGGTTAAATGCCGATCCCTGGTTGTTGCTACAGGGGGATTATCCATTGCGCAAATTGGCGCCAGTGATTTCGGCTATTCAATCGCTAAGCAATTTAATCTACCCGTTGTACCTACTCGCCCTGCGCTCGTACCCCTTACTTTTCAAGCGAATTCATGGGCTCCTTATGCACACTTAAGCGGACTGTCTTTGCCCGTGATGATTGGTACGGGGCAAAAGAAGTCACGAATTGAATTTGCTGAGGATCTGCTCTTCACCCACAAAGGCCTATCTGGGCCTGCAGTGCTTCAAATATCGAGTTACTGGAACCCAGCCAACACTATCGATATCAATTTAACGCCTGAACTCGATTTGCAAGATACTTTCTTGCAAACCAAAAAGACCTCCCGCAAACTACTGATCAATGAATTATCCGGCTGGCTTCCCAACCGTCTCGCTCAAGCCTGGATTGATCAAAAAACAACACTTGCGAACCCCATCAATCAAATTACAGATCAAGCGCTGAGCGAACTTGCCCAAAACCTGCAGCACTGGGAAATTCAACCCGCAGGGACAGAAGGATACAAGAAAGCGGAGGTCACAGCCGGAGGAGTTGATACCAAAGTACTATCTCAAAAGACAATGGAGTCTACCCAGCCTGGGCTTTACTTTATTGGAGAGGTCGTTGACATCACCGGATGGCTGGGTGGTTATAACTTTCAATGGGCCTGGTCTAGCGGCTTTGCATGTGGCCAAAGTCTCCCTCAGCTTAACAATTAGTCCAGTCGGCTCAGGTTTGAGGCGTACGCAGTAGACAAAGCACGCATTGAGGTTATAATTTAACGCTTATTTGGCTAATTTCCCAACGGCCGCAAACAAGTAGTTGGGGTATCAATCGCAGTCATTGATTCGGGGCTCTTCGATCTTCCTCGATTAAGTGATCTGCACAATTTGAAAAATCCGTTAATGACAACAATTCGATTAAAAGAGAACGAGCCCTTTGACGTTGCACTCCGTCGTTTCAAACGAACCATAGAAAAATTAGGTTTGTTGACAGAACTGAGAGCTCGTGAGTTTTATGAAAAGCCAACTGCTGAGCGTAAGCGTAAGAAGGCAGCTGCTGTTAAACGCCATTACAAGCGCGTGCGCAGTATGCAATTGCCTAAGAAGATGTATTAATACACCCGCTGAATAAGTAGCTTAGAGCGCAAGGGCTCGCACGGGAAAAACCCGAGCGGGCCTTTTTTTCTTGTGCAGACGAGTTTCACCCATTCAACCATTAAACCGTTTATTTCGGAGAACTGATGAGCTTAAAAGATCAAATCACAGAAGACATGAAAAACGCCATGCGCGCCAAAGAGACTCAAAAGTTGGGAACGATCCGACTGTTACAAGCTGCTATCAAGCAGCGTGAGGTCGATGAGCGCATTACTTTGGACGACGCTGCAGTGATTGCAATTGTTGACAAGCTGATCAAACAGCGCAAAGACTCGGTTGCAGCTTACACCAGCGCTGGGCGTCAAGACTTGGCTGATCAAGAAACACTAGAGATGGGGATCTTAGAGGCTTACCTCCCAGAGCGTTTGAGTGCTGAGGAGATCACAAGCGCTGTAAAAGCCTTGGTAACAGAGCTGGGTGCAAGCGGCGCTGGTGATATGGGCAAAGTGATGGGCGCGGCTAAATCGCGCTTTTCCGGCAAGGCAGATATGGGGCTTGTAAGCGCAGCAGTAAAGGCTGCACTTAGTTAAAGCAAACCGCAGCTCAAGCCGAGCCAGCGATCTTCATTTTGTTGATCAGCACGGAGCCAATCGTTTTGGCTCCGTAGTTATAGGCATCAGCCCCTACGGCGACGATACCCTTGTACATATCCAGCAAATTACCCGCAATCGTTATCTCTTGTACGGGGAAAGCAATCTCTCCCTTTTCTACCCAAAATCCACTCGCACCCCTGGAGTAATCCCCGGTCACCGAATTAACACCTTGACCCATGAGCTCGATCACAAAAAGGCCAGTGCCTAGTTTTTTGAGCATCTCGCCCAAGTCGTCTTTGGGTTGCGTTAGTTTTGAGCTGAGCGTCAAATTGTGTGAACCTCCCGCATTCCCGGTGGTTTTCATGCCCAGTTTGCGCGCTGAATAAGTGCTCAAAAAATAGCCTTGAATCTTTCCGTCCTCAATCACCTGTCGTGCCTGAGTGATAACGCCCTCATCATCAAAGGGAGAACTTCCCTTGCCGCGCATAACAAATGGATCCTCGTACACATTGATGTGATTCGGTAGTACTTGCTGACCAAGGGAGTCCATCAAAAAACTACTCTTTCTGTACAAAGCACCACCACTGATCGCTTGTATGAGGTGGCCCAACAAACCCGCTGCCAAGGGAGCCTCAAAGAGAACGGGACAGCTGGTGGTCTGGATTTTTCTAGCGTGCATGCGACTGAGCGCGCGCTCTGCGGCGTAGCGCCCCACACTATGCGCTGAAGCCAAGTCCTTGGCTGAACGCATGGAGCTGTACCAAGAATCCCTTTGCATTTCATCGCCCTCACCCGCAATCGGTGCAACAGACAGGCTGTGCCTTGAGCTTGCGTAGCCACCCTTAAATCCGTTGGTGTGGGCACTAAAGAAGTGACTTTGCTGGGCAGAGACTGCTGCGCCCTCACTGTTGGAGATGAGGGGGCTTGTCTCAAAAGCCGCAGCCTCGCACTCAAGTGCCAGCTCAAGCGCCCCCGAGCTATCAATTGCCCAGGGGTGAAATAAATCTAAATTGCGGTGATGTGTTGATATGTACTCAGCCTCTGGGAGACCCGCAACGGGATCTTCTGCTGTAAATTTAGCGATATCGTAAGCTGCTTGAACAGTGCGCTGTATAGCCGCGTCCGAGTAGTCAGACGTACTGGCGTTACCCCTTCTCTTGCCCACATAAACCGTTACGCCCAAAGACTTATCCCTGTTGCGCTCCACATTCTCGAGTTCACCTTTACGCACTGAGACGCTCAAACCGCATCCCTCCGAGGCCTCGGCAGCAGCGTCGGTTGCGCCCAATTTTTTGGCATGCGCAAGTGCCTTATTCACCAACTCCTCAAATTGCTCGCGGGTGTGACTAAACCCCCCTGATTGATGAGCCTGTTCAGAGTTAGAGGCAGGAGTGGTCAAAGTGGGTGAATGATGAGACAAAGAGGGCATAGTGGATAGGGAGTACGAAAAGTCGTCAATAACGGTCTGGGTGTAACAGGTCGAGCAGGTACAAGTTTGTCAAGACTTTGGCAGTCCGAGCACTATTGTCGCTCATTGGGGATATATGATACTAGGGTACATTGAACCCCCTAAAAAAAGACAGATATTCATGGCTAAGAAACTGAAAAAAGGTTATTTCGTCAGAGGCCAATTTGTGGCCGAGGGCAGTGAGCTGGACTTAGAGTTGAAGCGGGAGTTAAAGGGTACGGACTCACTGAGCAAAACCGACCTAAAACGCGAAAGCTCGGAGCTCCAAGATCTAGGAGAGTCTCTGCTTATTCTGAGGCAAGATTTAGTCGAAAAGCTCAGCACAGCCGGGCACCTACCTGACAGCCTGATAGACGCCGTCGAACAAGCCAAGAAGATCACCAACTTTGAGGGCAAAAGACGACAACTCCAGTATGTGGGTAAGCTCATGCGTAAACTCGATGAGCAAGATGTCCAGGCCCTTAGAGCCAGCCTAGAGGAGCAACAATCCGGTAGCGCGCATGAGACTCAAATGCTCCACCTGGCGGAGGCTTGGCGCGAGCGCTTGCTCAAAGAGGACGAGGCACTGGAGTCTTGGCACCTGGCTCATGCGAGCTGCGACTTACAAGAGCTCAGAGCCCTTATCAGACAGGCCAGACGTGACAATAAAACCCAACCCAGTGACATCTCCAAGGGGCTCGCACCAAGACAAAGCAAAGCCTACAGGGAGTTGTTTCAAATGATCAAAGAGCATCTTGAAACTGATGACTCCAGCGACAGTGAAGACCCTTTGAAGGATTGAGATGAATACCGCCAATGCAAAATACGATACCGTCAAAATTGGTTTAGTCTCTATTAGCGACCGAGCAAGCTCAGGCGTTTATGAGGATAAGGGGTTGCCTGCACTCACCCAGTGGCTTCAAAAGGCGTTGCTCAACCCGGTTGAATTTGAGAGTCGCTTAATCGCTGATGAGCAAGCGATCATCGAACGCAATTTGATTGAACTGGTGGAGCGGGGTTGCTCACTGATCTTAACAACGGGGGGAACTGGTCCCGCTCCCAGGGACGTGACACCAGAGGCGACGCTGGCCGTTGCTCACAAAGTCATGCCCGGTTTTGGTGAGCAAATGCGCCAGATTAGCTTGAACTTTGTCCCCACTGCAATTTTGTCAAGGCAAACAGCTGTGATCAGGGATAAGAGTTTAATCATCAACCTACCCGGGCAACCCAAGTCCATTGAGGAAACCTTGACCGGACTAAAAGGGGAGCAAGGAGAGGTGATCGCGCACGGGATTTTCGCAGCAGTGCCCTACTGCGTTGATTTAATTGGCGGGCCCTATATAGAGACAGCGGAGAGCATATGTAGAGCCTTCCGTCCTAAAAGTGCGATCAAAAAATAAGAGCAGAACGGCGGGAAATAACCGGCTGATACCAACGCTGATTAGTTATTGCGCTGGTTCATGTTGCCGCGGAACTGACCACCGCGCTCAATCTCCAACTCAGAGTAGTCCAACTTACCGCTGACAACGCCTGAGGAGTGAATGATGATGTGGTTCTCACAAGTGACGTCTTCGTGCAATTCGCCTTGAACGTCAATTTCTTTGGCCTTCACTTTTCCGGTGATGTGACCTGTCTTCCCAATTTGTAAAGAATCTGTAGTAACTTCACCGCTTACCTTGCCATTGATGATGGCCATACCAGGGACAGTGATGGACCCGCTGAAGGTAACGCCCTCACCGATCATTAAATTATTATTGTCAGAATTAGAGCGTTTGGGCTCAACTGCTAATGGCTCTTCTGAACTGCGCTGAGCTTGTTCACGGATGATCTGTGATCTGCGTCTTTGCTCTTCAAGTCTGTTTCTGAGTTCTAAATCTTCTTTTGCCATAAGTTGCCCCGACTAGTGTTGCCGTAACTATAGCGCATTTGGAGTATCTTTTCTGAAATCTGAGTAATTTTGTGAGTACAAAAGAGTCGTTTTCATAACACAGCAGGTTATGACTTCAACTTTTATATCAATTTGGAGCCTATTCGCTGGTAATTTAAGAAAGATATTAGCCCCATTCTTAACTGCCAAGAGCTGGGTTACAGGCTTAGAAACGGGTTCTATACACCTGACTCATCCCTAAAGTGCAGTCGAATCAAACTCAGCCTCATGCCTGCGCTTTTTGAGACGAAAGACCATGAAAACCACCACTGCCAAATTGCCGATCAAAACACACGCGTTGATGGTGGTTGTGTGGGCGATCAAGTGATTTAGCTCAAGGGGCAGGTACAAGGAGCCCGACAAAGCGGCCAACCACTCCGCCCAAGCCCTGTCTTTCCAAAGCCCGTATGCCTCAACCAAACGAATTACCGCATACAAGACGGCAACGGCAAAGATGGCGTAAACGTTAGAGGTGGCAATCCAATTGGCAGTTTCAATGAGGAGTTGGGGATAGTGTGCCTCAGGATCTAGATGAAAATGTCCAATCAAAGCGTAGGCTATTCTCCTTACGTCTTTGTGAGCAAGTGAGAGGAGCCCCAAACTCGCAGCAATTGCCGCCAACCCCTTAACAGCCTCAAATACTGCAATGGTTAAGAGGGCTCCGCGGGACTTGCCCACGACAGAGGGAGTCAATAACTCAGTGACATGTGACTCATCCAGATGAGCCCCGGAGCTTGAAGGTGATGTCATGTTGAGATCATTAGGGACTTGGGGATTAAGTAGTTGCCGCATCACTTAGGGTTACGGCGTGGGCAAGGTCTATTGCGAAATATGAACTCATATCAATCCAGTAATTTGTTAAGTCGCTCAGACTCAAATTGACTGGTCTTCGCAGCTCCACTGGGCATCTGTGCCGTGGACCCTTCAGAGAGCTTTTGCAGCGTAGCCCACAGCAATGCAATTTGCGCTTCCTGGGACTGCGCGTTGTCAATCAGACCGCGCAGGGCTTGACTCACGGGATCATCGTTTTGGGTCACTCCGTAGGCAGAAAAACCCATTTTAGAGGCCACCTCCTCGCGCACAACGTCGGACGCCTGAACGATGATGCGAGCTGGATTACCCACCGCTGTGGCGCCCTTGGGAACAGGCTTGGTCACTACAGCGTTGCTACCTATTTTGGCTCCGTCGCCCACCTCAAAGCCGCCGAGCACTTTTGCGCCAGCGCCTACCACAACATCCTTACCAAGGGTCGGGTGGCGTTTGGTGTTTTTATAAAGACTGGTACCCCCCAATGTAACCCCTTGGTAGATCGTACAACCGTCCCCTACCACCGCAGTCTCCCCAATCACCAAACCCATTGCGTGATCCAAGAAGACGCGCTCTCCGATAAACGCTGCAGGATGAATCTCAATACCTGTCAGCCAGCGCGAAAAGTTGGAGATGAACCGAGCCAGCCAATAAAACTTGTGATTCCAAAGTTGGTGCGCAGTGCGGTGAAAGATAAGGGCGTGAACGCCGGGATAGCAGGTCAAAACCTCGAGCCAACTCCTGGCCGCGGGGTCTCGGTCCAAAATGCACTGAATGTCGGATCTCAATCTCTTAAACATCTTTAGAGTCTATCTTCTTTTGGTTCCAACGTTTGCCCAACGGTCTTTGGTTTGGACTCCATTGAGTTGCTTACTGGACCAGAAACTCGAATCATGGCTTTGGCTACGCCGCGAAAAATATGAATCTCCTCATTTGTCATGCGAGCCTTGTTGAAAAATTGGTTTAACCGGGGCATGAGTTTCTTAGGCGCCTCGGGGTCTAAATACCCGATCGCCTCCAACGCACTTTGCCAGTGCGACAAAAGCCCGCCGATTTGGCCAGCGTCGGCCAGACTATCAACAGACTTGGATTGCTCTGCAGTAGGTACCTCAAATCCTCCCAAGCAAATTCTCCACTCATAGGCAATCAACTGCACAGCGGCTGCAATATTCAATGAGCCAAACTGGGGATTAGACGGGATTTGTAGCGCAACGTGGCAGCGGTAGACATCCTCATTGGTCATGCCAAAGCGTTCGGAGCCAAATAAGAAAGCAACTCCAGTTTGCTGAGCAGGCGTAGGTCTACTCCCACTTTGAGCATCCGTACTATGCGGATCATCGGGTGACTTGTCCCCACCTCGGACCCAAGAATCGGTTGTCCGAATTTCTTCAATAAGGGACTCAAGGTGTGCTCTGGGGGTAAGCGTTGGCGGACCGAAATCTCGGGCTGTCATAGCCGTGGCGCAAAGGTGGGGCATCCCCTCCAAGGCCTCGTCCAAGGTGCCCACGATGCGGGCATTGTTAAGAACATCCAGAGCACCACTTGCACGTTGAATGGTCTCCTCTCGTCTGAGCACATTGGCCCAGCGCGGTCGCACCAGAACCAAATCATCAAAGCCCATCACTTTGATTGCACGGGCAACTGCTCCGACGTTGCCGGCGTGGGAGGTTTCAATCAAGATAAATCGGCTTTTAATCACTGAGGGGCACACTAAAAAAGATTCTATTATCGATCAGCCGATGAAGAAAAAAAGAGCAAAGTCATTAACTTTATGGATGTCAAATAGCCGGTACCACCTCAAAACCCAGTCTAAATGTTTCCCGTGAGTCGCTGCAGCAGGGGTAAAATAAGGGTTCTTTGTTTTTGTGCCCTCACCGCTTGCATTGTTCGAGCGAGTGTTTTTTGTTCTTCAAGGTGTCAGTTGCCGCATGAAGCGCTGTATGCTCTGGACCTGTTCTAACAGTTGACTAGACCCAGAGCCTTATAAGTGGTCTAGTTGCAACGCATCTCAAAATCTATGATCACCACCTTACACCCCATGCTTAACGTAGCCATTAAGGCTGCACGCGCAGCAGGCGCCATCATCAACAGAGCCGCTCTTGATGTGGAGTCTGTTCGTATTTCACAAAAACAGGTCAATGACTTTGTTACCGAAGTTGATCAAGCCAGTGAACAGGTGATCATCGAGACCTTGCTGACTGCATATCCGGACCACGGCATATTGGCTGAGGAATCAGGGACTACACACGGCAACCCTAACTCCGAACATGTATGGTGTATTGATCCACTCGACGGCACGACCAACTTTATTCACGGATTTCCCTTTTACTGTGTGAGCATTGCCCTCATCAGTCACGGCAAAATCGAGCAAGCTGTTGTCTACGACCCAACCCGCAATGATTTGTTTACAGCCACCAAAGGACGGGGTGCTTTTGTCAACGATCGACGACTAAGAGTGAGTAAACGCATTCGTTTAAATGAGTGTTTGGTCTCTACTGGATTCCCTTTTAGGCCCGGCGACGACTTTCCTACCTACCTACAAATGATGTCTGAGGTGATGCAACGCACTGCAGGCATCCGTCGCCCCGGTGCTGCTGCACTGGACTTGGCTTACGTTGCAGCGGGTTATACGGACGCTTTCTTTGAGACTGGTCTGCACCCATGGGATATGGCAGCAGGTGCACTACTCGTTACAGAGGCTGGGGGCTTGATAGGTAACTTTACGGGCGAATCCAAATTCTTAGAGCACCGCGAGTGTCTCGCTGGCAATCCCAAGGTCTACGCTCAGCTTGTTCCGCTATTGCAAAGGTTCTCCAAGTTCGCAAGTACTTCTGAGAAGGCCACTGTGCGCCCATCTGTTCTAACGCTGCACTCTGAAAAAGAGAATAAACCATCTGCCTAAAGGCAGGGGCTCTCGTCTTGTTCAGTCTAAGTTGATGGACAAATGAACCCAACCTGTTGAATGCGGCGACCAGGTAGAAAACGCATTAAAGAGTTGGTTTTGAGACCCTAGCTAAATCACCCCCAATCTTGATCCATGACCTCCAACCCAGCCCCCCCCTTAAGCCCAGCTTGTGAAGCCGTGCCTACCAAGGGCACAGGCAAACCAACGGGCTCGTCTCAACACACCCCCATGATGGCCCAATACTTAGCCATCAAGGCGGAGTTTGCGAACACATTGGTTTTTTACAGGATGGGGGACTTTTATGAGATGTTTTACGCAGACGCTGAAAAGGCGGCGGAACTCTTAGACATTACCCTCACCCAAAGGGGCCAATCCGGGGGGCAACCTGTCGTCATGGCGGGCGTCCCCTTTCACTCGGTTGAGGGGTACTTAGCTCGCCTGATCAAGGCTGGCGAGTCGGTGGCCATTTGTGAGCAAGTGGGCGAGGTGAACAACAAAGGCCCCGTTGAGCGACGAGTTGTTCGGGTGATCACACCGGGTACGCTTACAGATAGTGAGTTGCTGAGCGATAAAAGTGAGTCCATACTTCTGTGTATTCACGCAGGCGAGCGGGCAGGGTCAGCGACTGGGTGCGGATTGTCTTGGCTCTCGATCACCCGGGGCGAGATTCACATCGCACAGTGCTCAGCACAGGAGTTGCCCAGTTGGGTGCAGCGGATCTCACCCAGTGAGCTGATTTACAGTCAAGAACTCTCACCCAGCCTCCTTAAGCAAGTGCAATCGAGTTTACAACTCGGCGGACTCAACTGCACCATGACTCCAAGAGGAGATTGGCAATTTGACTCATCCTTGGGTGCAAAAAAACTCATCCAACTCTTAGGTTCATCAAGCTTAGAGCCTTGGCACGCCCAGGACCTGGCAAGCGCTCACGCCGCAAGCGCTGCGCTGCTCACCTTTGCTGAGCATACCCAAGGCACTGCCCTCACGCACATTCAAAACCTAATCGTCGAGCGCGATGACAAGGTCATAGACCTACCCATCACTACGAGACGCAACTTAGAGCTGATTCAAACGCTAAAGGGTGAGGACAAGCCGACCCTCTTCTCACTCCTAGATACTTGCATGACCGGCATGGGCTCCAGGGAGTTGAAATCTTGGATACTGAACTTACCCAGGGACCGTTCAATCGCGAAGGACAGACTTGAGGCGATAGCAACGCTCAAAGGCGAACACGCAGACGGCGCATGGAAGCTGATTCGTAGTACTCTCAAAGGTAGCGGGGACATCCAACGGATCACAGCGCGCATCGCCTTGGGCCAGGTTCGACCAAGAGAGCTCATTACGCTCGCAAGGGGAATCGCTAAGGCTTTTGAGGTCTCTCAACTACTCCCCGTCCAGGGTTCGAAAAATGGTTCGAACCAGGGTACTGGGACCGAGTCGGGCACGCAGACCACCATCAACTCACCCTGGCTCAACCACATCAGCTCCAACTTGGTGATGGACCCCCAATGCCGCGAGCTCATAGAGTCTGCCATACTGCCCGAGCCTCAGGCGCTGATTCGCGACGGCGGGGTTATCAACGACGGCTACGACTCAGAGCTTGATGAACTTCGCGCTATACAAAATAATTGTGACGCCTTCTTACTTGATCTTGAAATGCGTGAGCGCACTCGCACAGGAATTGCCAATTTAAGGGTGCAATTTAACAAAGTTCACGGCTTCTTTATCGAAGTCACTCAGGGTCAAGTTGATAAGGTACCTGATGACTACAGGCGAAGACAAACGCTTAAGAACGCAGAGCGCTTCATCACCCCAGAGCTCAAAGCTTTTGAGGATAAGGCGTTATCGGCCCAAGACCGAGCGCTTGCAAGGGAGAAACTTCTTTACGAATCACTCCTTCAAAACCTCACTCAGTTCATCAATGAACTCAGCACTCTCGCAAGCGCCTTAGCGACCCTTGACGCTTTGTGCGCTCTTACGGAGCGCGCTTTAACGCTTGACTGGCGTGCGCCCGAATTCACAACTGTTCCAGGCATTCACATTGAGAGCGGCAGGCACCCCGTTGTACAGGCTCGCTTACAAGAGAGTGGGATCAGTTTTATTGCCAATCACACAGAGCTTGGAGCGGCGTGCCGCATGCAAGTCATCACCGGCCCCAATATGGGCGGTAAATCCACTTACATGCGCCAGGTTGCATTGATCGTTATCCTAGCCAGTATGGGATCTTATGTGCCTGCATCTGTTTGCCGCTTGGGCCCCATTGATGCTATTTACACCCGCATCGGATCCTCCGATGATTTAGCCAACGCTCAGTCCACATTTATGCTTGAGATGACCGAGGGCGCTCAAATATTAA
The DNA here is from genome assembly GCA_903828695.1 of uncultured Burkholderiales bacterium. Classification (GTDB taxonomy): domain Bacteria; phylum Pseudomonadota; class Gammaproteobacteria; order Burkholderiales; family Burkholderiaceae_C; genus Limnohabitans. Next base: position 33,257 of record CAIKNE010000056.1, read on the forward strand.
ACCGAGCTACGGCGCAAAGTTTGGTTTTAATGGATGAGATAGGCCGGGGGACCTCCACCTTTGACGGACTGGCATTGGCCAGTGCAATCGCAACCCACTTACACGACAAATCTCAGTCATTTGCACTTTTTGCAACGCACTACTTTGAGCTGACCGAGTTTCCTGCCAAACACAAAAATGCTGTCAACGTCCATGTGAGCGCCGCGGAGAGTGGGCGTGATATTGTCTTTTTGCATGAAATCAAAAGCGGACCAGCAAGTCGCAGTTACGGAATTCAAGTGGCACGCTTAGCCGGCATGCCCACACCAGTCGTCAACCATGCGAAACAAACGCTATTAGCCCTTGAAACCCAGGCACAAAACAATCAACAGCAAGTTGATTTATTCACTGTTGCTCCAGAGCCCATTGAGGACGGTCCCAGTCCCTTACAAATCAAGCTCGAGTCCTTAGACCCGGATGCGATGAGCCCAAGAGAGGCACTTGATGCGCTGTACGCGCTTAAGAAATTAGTTTAAATGTCTCGTACCCACGTCAGCCTCTTTCTTGCGTAGGACTTCGGTTTTACACGCCATCTGCCCAGTTCACCCATCCCGCATAAGAGCTGAGTAAGACCAGTAACCCAAATGCAATGCGGTACCAAGCAAACACAACAAAGCTATGTGTTGATATGTATTTAAGTAACCAACGCACGCAAATCCAAGCGCTGACAAAGGACGTCACCGTCCCTACCGCAAAGACAGGTGCATCGGCAACGCTTAGGAGCGCTCGTTCTTTAAACAAACTATAGGCTCCCGCACCGATCAAAGTGGGAATGGCCAAGTAAAAAGAGAAATCAGTGGCTACTTTGCGTGACAAGCCAAATAGCATTCCCCCTATGATGGTTGCACCGGATCGGGAGGTGCCTGGAATCATGGCCAAACACTGGGCTAGCCCAACCTTCAGAGCATCCACTGGGGCCATTGTTTCGACGTTTAAGATTCTTGCTTTGTCGTTGGGATGTTCGTTCTCAGGTCGCTGTCTGCCCCACCCCTCAACCCACAAAATAATCATGCCACCTAATATGAAAGTGCTTGCAACCACCTGCGGCGTAAAGAGGTACTGTTTAATGGTGTGCCCCAACACAAGCCCTAAAACAACTGCGGGCAAGAACGCGATCAATACATTGACCGCAAAACGCCGAGCTAGTCTTTGAGTAGGCAAGGCTAAAACAGTAGAAGATATCTTGGACCAAAACACAATCACAACGGCCAAAATAGCACCCGTTTGAATGGCGATATCAAACACCTTTGCCTTTGCGTCATCAAACTCGATCAAAGAACCTACCAAAATCAAATGACCAGTTGAGGAGATTGGCAAAAACTCCGTCAGACCTTCAACAATGCCCATGACAGCTGCTTTAATCAATAAGACAATATCCACAAAGACTCCTTAGATGGCAAAACCGAGTTAACTCACAGGGTACTTGGACGCAGTGAGTTCATGATCAAACTCTTAATGTTTAAACCCTGCTGCGAGCACGCCTGCTATGCAGATCTCCTCATCCTCATCGCCGGTCCCACCGGAGGCGCCCACAGCACCCAAAATCTCCCCTGCGGCGTCTTTAATAAGCACTGCGCCCGTTTGGGGTAAGAATTTACCGTGGGCTGTGGAGGCGAGGGTGACGAAGAAATTGGGATTGTCTTTGGCACGCTCCGCCAGCGTTCGACTGGAGGCGCTCATTGCGACCGATCCCCAGGCTTTACCCGTTGCGATATCGATGCGAAACATGCTTGCTCCATCCTCACGCTGAGCGCTGCGCACGTTGCCGTGTGCGTCTAAAACGACTAGGGCCATGGGCTTAAAGCCTGACTTCTTGGATGCAGCCAGTGCTTGAGCGATGATCGAGTTGGCCTGGGCAAGGGTTAAAGCGGGTGAGGTGGAATGGGTTGACATAGGATAGGCCCTCTAAAATTGTGAACAATAAACCAAACAAACGCCCCAAACAACCGGGTTCGAGCGTCTTAAACATTCAGGCTTATTGTCTCAAAAAAAGACCCTTGTAGGGGGAGAGTTAAAATCTTCTTTATGACCCATAGCTCATCCCCATCCAAAGATCAAAATCAGTCCTTAAAGCCCAGTAATTTTCTGCGGCAAATCATTGAACATGATTTGTCAGCGGGCACCTATGCCACAAGGCGTTGGGGGGGAACCCCCGGAGACGCAGACCATCACAACCGCGGCGCAACCGACACTGCAAGGGTCAGACTACGATTTCCACCTGAGCCCAATGGCTATTTACACATTGGACATGCAAAGAGCATTTGTATCAATTTTGGTCTTGCCAAGGAGTACGGCGGCGTATGCCATATGCGCTTTGATGACACGAATCCTGAAAAAGAGGATGCCGAATACGTTGACTCCATTCTTGACGCCGTGCAGTGGCTTGGATTTGATTGGCAATTCAACAACACCAATCATCTGTATCAGGCCAGTGATTATTTTGAGTACATGTACAAGGCTGCAGTGATACTCATTGAGTCTGGCAACGCCTATGTGGACGAGCAAAGTGCTCAAGAGATCAAGGACAACAGGGGTGACTTTAGTCGCCCCGGCACCAACAGCCCCTTTAGGTCGCGCAGCGTCCAGGAGAATCTCAACCGATTTCAAGAGATGCGAGATGGCAAGCTCAGTGACGCAAGCGCAGTCCTAAGAGCAAAGATTGATATGGCGCACCCCAACATCAATATGCGAGATCCTGCTATTTACAGAATCCGTCACGCCACCCACCATCACACGGGCGACAAATGGTGCATTTATCCCATGTACACCTTTGCTCACCCCATTGAAGATGCGCTCGAGCAAATCACGCACAGCATTTGCACGTTAGAGTTTGAGGATCAAAGGCCTTTTTACGATTGGCTACTTGAACGTTTAACGCAGGGCAAGATGCTTCAATCCCCGCCGCCGCGTCAATACGAATTTGCACGGTTAAATTTAACCTATGTCTTGACCTCTAAAAGAAAACTGAGACAGCTCATTGAAGAACATTACGTCACAGGTTGGGATGATCCCCGCATGCCAACCATTGTGGGCCTGCGTCGGCGGGGGTACACACCCGAGAGTCTTAGACTATTTGCTGAGCGCATTGGCGTCAGTAAGTCAGATAGTTGGATTGACTACAGCACACTTGAGATTGCGCTCAGAGATGATCTGGACCCCAAAGCGTCCAGGGCCAGTGTGGTGTTAGATCCGCTGCGCCTGTCTATCACCAATTGGGATGAGATCATGGGGGCTGGACATCTAGAGCCCTGCAAAGCACCTGTTCACCCGCATCTACCAGAGCGAGGACTGAGGCATTTCAATCTCGGATCGCAAGTCTGGATCGAGCGAGCAGATTACCAAGAGGTTCCCGCAAAAGGATTTTTCAGACTCTTTCCCGGCAACAAAGTACGCCTCAAATACGGCTACGTTATAGAGTGCACTGGTGCCCATAAAAACGCGAGCGCAGAGGTCGTTGAGGTTTTAGCGCGCCTAATACCAGACACTAAGAGCGGAACCCCTGGTTCGGATTCAGTCAAAGTAAAGGGGGTCATAACTTGGGTTGGGGTACAAGAAGCGGCAAGTATTGAAGTCCGTTTGTATGACCGCTTGTTCACTGAAGCACAACCCGACGCGGGCGGACGAGACCCGATCACAACGTTGAACCCCAATAGCTTAAAGGTCATCACAGCTTACGCCGAACCCAGTATCCTCACCAGCGCAGCCGATGAGCGTTTCCAATTTGAGCGACACGGCTACTTTGTTGCTGATCGTGTTGATCACAGCTCAACAAATCCAGTCTTTAATAAGATAACGGGATTGAAGGATCAGTGGACAAGTTGATGGAGAGTTGAGCACGTGCACTAGCACTTCATTGAATGGTGCCCTTGATGGCAGCGGGTATCGGGAGCGGCAACACAGATATGCCCTCCTCTAAGAGTTCTTGGGTCTCATCGGCCGTTGCTTGTCCTCGGATGCTTCGCTCCTGGGTCTCCCCGTAATGCATTTTGCGAGCCTCAGAGACAAATTGCGTTCCTACATCTTCGGTGTTGGCAATGACGTGTTGAACCATTTGTAGCCACGCTTTTTGAAGTTGTTTGGGGTCTAGATTTGCGAAGTCCACGTTTGATGGACCGGTGCTATGACCCGCTAAGTTTTGCTCCGCACTTTTTACTGCAACCGGGTGTTCCTGTCCTGGCAGTGTAGGAGTTGTTACTTTGTTTTGGCTCTCAGGATCTGACTCGCTTTGAGGTGCACTGGCGCCTAGATTCAAGCGAGGTGCGGATAACATCTTCGTAATCTCACGACTGGCGCAAATGGGACACTCAATCATCTCCTTGGACAATTGATTTTGGAAATCAGCTTCTGAGCCGAACCAGCCTTCAAAATCATGTTTGAAGTGGCACTGTAGATTTAAAACTTTCATGAAATGATTATGCAGAACGACTTGGTGCAGGTCAATACCATTGCTGAAACTATTTTCTAAACTGAGCTGGGAAGTCGGTGTAGACGGCGTGTGAAATACCCGCGACTAAACGCCTTTCGGCGCTGTAGTCGGGGCATCTGATTTCGCAATCAAATATTCCTGCTTCGTCTGCTGCTGCATGGACATGGCTTGCGCCTCACCATGGCTTATGCGTGCATCCACAGGCACA
>CAIKNE010000057.1 GCA_903828695.1 uncultured Burkholderiales bacterium
CGCACTTGCGCCTACAACTTGGTGGCGACCCCCCCTTGGCTAAAACTGGTGGCTTGATTCTCAAAGTAAAGGCCGGCACTCTTGACTTGCTCATCGCTCAGCCCTCTGGCAAGTCTCGCCATGACAGAGGTAGTTGGACTCGCAAGCCTAAAGGCTTGCATCTTCTCATAAAACTTTTCACTGGATAAGCCTGCAAGACTGGGGATGTTGGATCCTGGCTCGGATACACCGAACGTGCCGTGGCACTGGGCGCACATACCTGCGTTGGTCTGTTGCAAAAGTGCATTCTGTGCAGCACTAGTCGTCGAACCTGTAGGCAAGCTTTGATGCTCACTCTCAGAATGTGCAGGCATTTGTAGTTGAGCTACAAGAACCAAGACTGAGACACTCAACGTCCGTGCAAGGAACTTAATTCGCTGGCAGTTTGACGGATGGACTTCAAAAAAAGGGAATAAGGTACTCATTGGGTGCGCTGCGTTTGTCTTGATGTAATTTCTGAGTGTTGGCTAATTCAGGCACAATGATAGGTTATTTGAAAAATATTGGCTGAATCAGTGAATGGGAGTTTGAAAAATGATCAACACTCGACGTGAAGTGTTAAAGAAAAGTGCTCTTATTGCGGGACTGTTAATGCAGTCCTTGGGCTACATGCGAGGCGCAAGTGGTTATCAGCAAAATGCGTTCGATGCTAAAACTGTTTTAGAACTTTACAAAAGCTTGGGATTGGCTCTACCACTTGAGAGCAAGCAAATTGTTTTAACAACCCCTGAGATAGCTGAAAACGGAGCAGTTGTTCAAGTTGCTGCTAACACTTCGCTTCCCAATATCCAGCGCTGGATTTTCTTGGTGGAGAAAAATCCAGTCCCCTTGGTAGCCCTGTTCAACATGACCGAACAAGTCGCGCCGGCGGTGACTCTGCGCTGTAAATTCGCACAGACATCGGACTTCATTGCACTGGCCCAGTTGAGCGACGGTAAGGTTTACTTCTCCAAGAAAGAGGTGAAGGTGACTCTGGGGGGGTGTGGTGGCTAATTTATTGATGCTAAAGTTCGTTGAACCACCGCTGCCCGTGACTGAGACGTGTAAGGTTTTTTTGTTTATCCATTCAGCTTTTGGAGTCCATCATGTCTGATCCCATGAGAATACGTTTGCAATCACAAGGTGAGCTGACAACTGTAAAAATATTAATGAGTCATGAGATGGAGTCTGGTCAAAGGAAAGACGATAGCGGCAAAATTGTTCCTATATGGAACATACAAGATGTGATTGCAACTTTGAATGGGAAGGTCGTGATGACGGCGGAGTGGGGGGGCGGAGTTTCTAAAAATCCATTCTTTCAATTCGTCTTGAAGGGCACTAAAGCGGGGGACAAGTTGAGCGTGACTTGGCGCGATAACCGAGGTGATTCGCGCACAGACGAGGCCGTTATAAGTTGATGGTGTTTAAAGAGTAATATGCCAATTATGAACTTCCTCTCCATACGCTCAGGCATAAAGCTACTCCTGCTGTGCATCCTAGGCATTCATGCATTGACGGGCTCGGCTCAAACTCCACAGCCCAAAGACTCCACAGACGCTGCGCTGGCGCAGTACCGTCAAATGCTTCAAGAGGCCAATCCTGCTGATTTGTATGCGGCTAAGGGACAAGCCCTTTGGGCACAAGCGCGTGGTCCTAAAGCTCAGTCCCTTCGGACCTGTGATCTGGGCTTAGGTCCTGGCGTTGTGAAGGGGGCTTGGGTTCGATTGCCTCGGTATTTCTCAGACACTCGACGGGTTCAGGACCTGGAGTCAAGGTTGCTCACCTGTATGCATGACATTCAAGGCTTTGACGAGCAAGAACTGATTGACCTGGATTTCTCCAAGGGCGAGCGCTTAACTATTGCACAACTAGCTGCTTACGTGTCTTCAGAGTCGCAAGGCATGCCTTTTAACGTGCCCCAAACTAACCCATTTGAGCGAGAAATGTACGCTATTGGACAAGCGCTTTTTTACATGCGAGCGGGCACACATGATTTTTCTTGTGCAAGTTGCCATACCCAAGACGGGCGAAGAATTCGCCTGCAAGACTTGCCGAATCTGAGCACTCCTGCTGGTGCTGGGTTTGCATTTGGAACATGGCCAGCTTACAGGATTTCAACTGGATCTATTTGGAGCATGCAACAGCGTTTAGCTGATTGCTACAGGCAACAGCGCTTTCCAAAGCCAAAGTTCGTGAGTCCAGCCACAATTGCATTGTCTGTCTACTTGGGCGTTAATGCGAGTGGGCAAGTTGCGGATGCTCCTGGTTTGAAAAGATAATGTTTAAATTAGCAATGAATTCTCTTTTTAGAAAATGTCAATCCTCTAACTTTACGCAGGTAAACACAGGGTACGGCGGGGTTCGTGTGAGACACTCAAAAAAATATCTGTTGGGTGTGATGCTAGCCCTAGCGCAACCGCTCTTAACGAGTTGTTCTATCTTTGATCAAAACACGTCTGGGTCAGATCTGGATTCCCGTTTAAGAGAACAAACACAAAACGTTGTTGCGCTGTCCTTTGAGCCTAAAGGGCAGGCAGGGTTGGACCGTTTAAAACAAGACCGCACGCAAGAATTTTGTTCAACACAACGAGCTTTTAAGGGGGTAGCTTCGGCTGAAAATGCTTTGGACCCTCAATCTCCGCAAAATAATTCAATCTCCCAATTGACAGAGCAATTAAGACTGGAAAATCTTGCATTGATCCAGCAACCCAAAGATAGTAATTATGTCGGAGACTTTAAAAGAGGTGAGCTGATCGCCCAAGACGGACGAGGCAAGACCTGGACTGACCCCCAAGGCTCTGCGAACGGGGGCAATTGTTATAACTGTCATAGGCTCAGTAAGAACGAGATCTCCTATGGAACACTTGGCCCAAGCCTATATCAATACGGTAAATTAAGGGGCATCAGCAGTTTGGACGTCTACTTGAATAAGGTCAAAGAAGGCGCCAGTGACCCTCTTATTCAGTACACCTGGGGTGTGCTAATGAATTCCAAAGCTTATGATCTTTGCACCGTCATGCCCAGATTTGGTGTGACGTTCAACGCTTCAGCTCACGAACAAAACTCACCTATCTTGACTCAAGAGCAAATCAAGGACTTAATGTCTTTGCTGTTGGATCCCCGCTCACCGGTTAATGATTGATCAACGCCTTGGGTCTTAGCGCCAAGCTCCCTGGCAATTGCCGTGCTTTATTGCACAGATCCATAGCCTATTGAGCCTTCAAAAGCTTAAGTCCCTCTGCCGTATATTGGTAAATACGGGTTGAATTGGGAAAAAAATGTGGCACAGTGATCTGCAATCAAAAGCATAGGGAGTTGGTGATGAAAACCGATCAGGAAGTGAGCCGTATGAATAATTCTGCAGTTAAGGGTGTGGCAACTGTTTCTAGTGTGGATGCTGATTTAAAAATTCAGCAAGCGCCGAAGGCTTGTGTCAGTTGTTCTCACTTAACGCGGCGAAGGGGTTTATTGACAGGACTGCTCGGGGCGGGTCTTTTTGCTGGCGCTGAGATGATGGGACGCGCGCCCTTCGGGCGGGAAGCGGCTGCTCAGAGCACCAACAACGACTCGCTCTTAATTGATGTTCACCACCATGTGTTCGCTCCTGATTATGTGAGGGAGTTGGAGAGTGCTAATTTGGCAGAAAACCCTGCGCGCAAATGGTCACTCAGCAAGAGTATGGATGACATGGATAAGGCGGGTGTAAGTAGGGTGTTCACCTCTCCGACCACGCCTGCAGCAAGTTTTGGGGACGCTACGATGCGCGCGCGCGTTGCTCGGATGTGCAATGAGTATGCGGCAAAATTGGCGCATGATTATCCCAACCGGTTTGGTTTTTTTGCAACCCTGCCGATGTTGGATGTTGAGGCGAGTTTGGCAGAAATTGCTTACAGCATGGATGTACTCAAGGCCAATGGGATCGCTATGCTCACCAGTTACGACGGGAAGTGGCTCGGAGACGCCTCCTTTGCGCCCATCATGGAGGAGATCAACCGGCGCAAACTGGTTGTTTATACACACCCAGCCAATCCTAAATGCTGCTCTGGATTGCAAAGCGGTATACCCGGCTCGACCATTGAATTTGCGACCGACACGACCCGAACTATTACGAGTTTGTTGTTTTCTGGTGCTGCCCAAAAATACAAGGACATTCGCTTTATCTTCTCTCACGCAGGAGGGACGATGCCCTTTTTGATTGAGCGCCTCACCATGCTTCCTACTTTGAATGCAGAATTTGGTAAAAAAATAACCCCAGAGCAAGTTCTGCAACTGATTCGAGGCTTTTATTACGACACAGCGCAGGCGGCTCACCCTGGTGCATTGTTGTCCTTACTCAATTTGGTTGATGTCTCACAGGTTCTGTTTGGCACCGATTACCCCTATAGAACCTCGCTGGATCATGTGCAGGGTCTGGCGAATTACGGTTTTAGTAAGGGCGATTTAGCCTCGATTCGGTATAAAAACGCTCAAAAATTGCTTAAAATTTAAGCGGAATTAGCTGTGCGGCACAAAAAAGGAATCCGAATCCAACGCTATGTAGACGATATGCCCATGAAAGCCCATGGTCAATAAAATATCACTTTAAACGGTCGTGTGGCGTCGTTCAACAATTGCTACAATCACACCCAGTTAGAAAGCTAGGGTAACCCCTGGATTGTTGTTGGCCATATCAACTTAGGGATAACTCCTTAATTTTTTGATTCTTTTTTCTTAGGCAATTAACGTGAACAAGATGATCGATCTTTCCAAAAAGCTGGCCTCAGGCCTTTTATTCATTGGTGCTTGGGTCTCAAGTGCTGCATGGGCGGTAAATGATTTACCTGGAGGTCCTGGTGTTCGTGAATTGAATATCCAAATGCCAGCTACCAAAATCGCTGAAGAGCAGGTTTGGTTGCATTGGTTCATGATGGTCATTTGTACGGTGATTTTTATTGCTGTGTTCGGAGTTATGTTTTACTCCATACTCAAGCACCGTAAATCAGTGGGACATAAAGCCGCAAATTTCCATGATTCCGTAAAAGTAGAAATTGCTTGGACTATTATTCCTTTCATCATTGTTATTTTCATGGCTCTGCCTGCAACCAAGGCTGTTGTGGCTGAGAAAGATACCTCCAATGCCGACCTTACCATTAAGGCAACCGGACAGCAGTGGAAATGGGGTTACGATTACTTGAAGGGTGAGGGTGAGGGTATTTCTTTTGTTTCAACCCTTGATAACGATCAGCGCGTCATGTCCAACAACGGCGCCAAAGGTGTTGATATTGATGACTACTTGCTCAAAGTAGACAATCCATTGGTCGTGCCTGTAGGTAAGAAAGTCCGGATCATCACGACGTCAACTGATGTCATTCACGCGTTCGCAGTTCCTTCATTTGGTATCAAGCAAGATGCGATTCCCGGATTTGTTCGCGATACCTGGTTCAGAGCGGAGCGGGTCGGTGACTTTCATGGGCAGTGTCAAGAGCTGTGCGGCAAAGAGCACGCCTACATGCCTATTGATGTCAAAGTTGTGAGTCAAGAAGACTATACAAAATGGGTTGGTGAGCAACAACAAAAATTAGCATCCATGAAGGACGATCCCAACAAAGTATGGTCTAAAGAAGACTTGCTTGCTAGGGGCTCTAAAGTCTACGCGGCCAATTGCCAAGTCTGTCACCAGCCCAACGGCAAAGGTGGTGGTCCAGTTAAGCCTTTGGACGGCGCAGCTGTAGTCTTGAACGCTGATAAAACAAAGCAAATCATGGTCTTGTTGAATGGGCAAAACAACGGCGCTATGCCAAGTTGGAAGGCTTTGAGCGATACAGATTTGGCGGCTGTCATCAGCTTTACAAAGAACAACTGGTCCAATAAAACAGATCAGATCGTTCAGCCATCAGAAGTTTTAGCAAACCGTAAATAATTGAAATTTTTAAGCATTAGTCTTTAAAGGAAATCAGCATGAGCGCAGTTCTTGACCCCCATGGGCATATTGCAGGCGATCACGATCATGATCACCACGGAGCACCTCACGGTTGGCGTCGTTGGGTGTTTGCGACCAACCACAAAGATATTGGAACCCTTTATCTTTTATTCGCATTCACCATGTTCTTAATCGGTGGTGTGCTTGCTTTGTTAATCCGTGCAGAGCTCTTCAAGCCAGGTCTTCAAATTGTCAATCCTGAGTTGTTCAATCAACTCACAACGATGCATGGATTGATCATGGTCTTTGGTGCGATCATGCCGGCCTTTGTGGGTTTTGCCAATTGGATGGTTCCCCTGCAAATTGGTGCCTCAGACATGGCCTTTGCGAGGATGAATAACTTCAGCTTTTGGCTGATGATTCCTGCGGCACTCATGTTGGCTACATCTTTCTTTGTGCCAGGCGGCGCCCCCTCTGGCGGCTGGACTTTGTATGCGCCCCTAACGCTACAAATGGGGCCCTCAATGGACTCCTCTATTTTCGCGTTGCACTTGTTGGGTGCAAGCTCCATCATGGGCTCTATTAACATTATTGTCACCATCTTGAACATGCGGGCTCCTGGCATGACCTTGATGAAGATGCCCATGTTCGTATGGACTTGGTTGATTACGGCCTATTTGTTGATTGCGGTTATGCCTGTGCTGGCTGGTGCAATCACGATGACGCTTACAGATCGTCATTTCGGTACTACTTTCTTTAACCCAGCAGGCGGCGGTGATCCAGTGATGTTCCAACACATCTTTTGGTTCTTTGGTCACCCAGAGGTATACATTATGATTTTGCCGGCATTCGGCATTATTAGCCAAATTATTCCGGCCTTTGCGCGTAAGAAATTGTTCGGTTATGCATCAATGGTGTATGCAACATCTTCAATTGCCATTTTGTCATTCATTGTTTGGGCTCACCACATGTATGCCACAGGTATGCCTGTGACTGGACAGCTTTTCTTTATGTATGCAACTATGTTGATCTCTGTCCCAACAGGCGTGAAGGTCTTTAATTGGGTTGCTACGATGTGGAAAGGATCCATGACGTTTGAGACGCCAATGCTTTTTGCGGTAGGGTTTATCTTTGTGTTTACGATGGGCGGTTTCACGGGGCTGATTTGCTCAATGGCTCCCATTGACATGCAGATACAAGACACTTACTACGTTGTGGCTCACTTTCACTATGTTTTAGTGGCTGGTTCACTCTTCTCTATGTTTGCCGGTTTTTACTATTGGAGTCCAAAATGGACTGGCGTGATGTACAACGAAACACGCGGCAAGATCCATTTCTGGTGGACCATCATTGCATTTAACGTTACTTTCTTCCCCATGCACTTTTTGGGATTGGCGGGTATGCCACGTCGTTACGCTGACTACCCGATGCAGTTCGCTGACTTCAATGCGCTTGCGTCAGTGGGTGCATTTGCTTTCGGTCTCGCTCAGGTCTACTTCTTCATCTTTGTGGTGTTTCCAGTTCTTCGTGGTCACGGTGAAAAAGCACCTCAAAGACCTTGGGACGGCGCTGAAGGGTTGGAGTGGGAAGTACCTTCTCCTGCACCTTTCCACACTTATGAGAATCCTCCTAAGTTGGATGCAACCGCCACTAAGGTTATTGGTTAAAGCCTGATAAACCCATAAAGACTCTATGTTGACACCTGAACAAAAGAAGAAGAATTTGAAAATGGGAATTGCCCTGGGCTCCATTGCCATCATTTTCTTCTTAGGCTTTTTTGCCAAGATGTTGTTGCTGGGCTAGGCTCATTTTTACCTTTAAGCTTATTAATGTCCGGTCTGAACAAACAACTGCTCTATAAATTAGTTTTCATAGCCTTTGCTATGTTTGGCTTTGGGTATGCACTGATCCCCATGTATAAAGCAATTTGTGAGTATTCGGGTATTAATATTTTGGCTTTGGGCGAGAAGGAGCAAGTAGGCACAGGAAACGCTCGCTACGTTGTTCCAAAGAACACGCAGGTTGACTCAAGTCGCACGATTACCGTAGAGTTTGATACCAATGTAAGGGGTCCTTGGCTTTTTAAGCCAGAGACAAACTCTATGCAAGTCCATCCCGGTGAGTTGGTAACTGTCATGTATGAGTTTCAAAACTCTCAAGATAGAGTGATGTCTGCTCAGGCCATACCCAGTTACGCTCCTAAGGAAGCAGCGGCGCACTTTAACAAATTAGAGTGTTTCTGCTTTAATCAATACACTTTAGCACCGGGCGAGAAGAAGTCGTGGCCAGTCGTTTTTGTGATCGATTCAAAATTATCGAAAGAAGTCAACACCATTACTTTGTCCTATACCTTCTTTGAAGTCGGAAGTAAAATTCCACCAGCTCCTAAGTCTCCTTTAGCTGATTTGGGTAACCCGTCGGCACCCCTTTGGGTGAAGGCTGGGGGGAGATGGGGATGAGTGAAGGTGATGCGCCCAAGCCTGCGAAAAGAAATAACTTTTTGAGGACAGTTTTAGCTGTGATGTGGTCCTTTGTAGGTATCAGAAAGAGTAGTGGATTTCAAGAGGACATTGCCAATATCAAGCCCCTGCAGTTGTTGGGGGTAGGTGTGGTGATGGCATTATTGTTTGTGATTGGATTAATCGTAGTGGTTAATCTGGTTGTTACGAGTTAACTAGGAGTTGAGATGAGTAGTACTTCCCACGGCGGAACGCCCTATTATTTTGTGCCCGAGCCTTCACGCCATCCCGCGAGTGCAGCCTTTGGATTGTTCTTTGTAATCCTCGGCGCAAGTCAGTGGGTTAACGATGTATCTTGGGGCAAGTACGCACTGTTCTTTGGACTGGCGGTTTGGTTATTCGTGTTATTCCAGTGGTTTAGCGAATCCATTTCCGAGAGCCAAAACGGTCAATACGGACGCAAAATTGATTTGTCCTTCCGGTGGAGTATGAGTTGGTTTATTTTCTCGGAAGTGATGTTCTTTGGAGCGTTTTTCTCTGCGCTTTGGTGGATGAGAGTCCACTCAGTGCCAGCCCTTGGAAACTTAAGTAACGCCGTTTTATGGCCTGAATTCAAATCTGTATGGCCCACAGCTGCGCCAGGCGTAACGGCTTCACCTGCCAATATCATTGAGCCGTTTCAGACAATGACACCCTTTTGGTTGCCGACCATCAACACTGCATTGCTACTCAGTTCTGGAATCACAATCACTATCGCCCACAACCTCTTTAGAGCCAATGACAGAAAAAACACCATCATCTTTATGTGGTTGACTGTTCTTTTGGGAATGGTTTTCTTGGGTGTCCAGGGTTACGAGTACCATCATGCCTATACAGAGATGAACTTGAAGCTCACATCGGGTGCCTACGGCTCAACGTTCTTTATGTTGACCGGTTTTCACGGTTTCCACGTGTTCATGGGTATGTTGATGCTACTGATCATCACGCTTCGCCTACAAAAAGGACACTTTACACCTGAACAGCACTTCGGTTTCGAGGGGGCAGCTTGGTACTGGCACTTTGTTGACGTTGTTTGGTTAGGGCTGTACATTTTGGTTTACTGGATGTAATGCAGTCGATCCCAAGATAGACTCAAACAACAAAGGCCGCTTGAGCGGCCTTTGTCACTTATTAAGAAAGTATTTTGTTGAATGTAAAAGGACAATCCTGCTGCGGGACAGTGCCTTGTTGTTCTTTAAAGGGAATGATGTACTGAGGGAATTCTTTACTGACCGACTTGTATGCCTGTAGGCTGTATATAGCCTAATTTCCAAGAAACCAAAATACAAATAAAGAGTAAAACCGAAAAGCCAATTCTGAATGCCAGTGCCTTGGCCATTCGACTTGTTTTGGGTTTACCGTCTTGACCATCTTTGATCATGAAATACAGTGCTCCGCCTAAGCTTGCGATAATGGCGATGAATGCGGTGATGACTATGATTTCCATAATAGGGATTATCTCTTGAAAATGCCTTTTAATTTGCAGACGGAACTTCAAAATAGTTCGACTCCAACCACCTCTCCCCTTCAACGTCTGGTGATTGGTGTGGTTGCGCTGTTGGGTGTGGTTGCGACTTTAATGCTAGGGCAGTGGCAATTGGCAAGGGGGGATCAAAAAGTTCAAATTCAAGAACAATTGACGAAGCAAATGAGTCTACCCGCGTTGGAGCAGCAAGAGTTCATTGGGCTATCAGAGGCTGAAAAGAGTGCTTACCTGAACCGGCGCATCAACTTGAATGGTCAATGGATCGAGTCAATGACTATATACCTTGCTAACCGATCACACGCAGGTAGATCCGGCTTTTGGGTGATGACTCCTTTAAGAGTCAATACTTCTGACGTGGTGATGGTAGAGCGAGGTTGGGTTGCTTGGAATCCGGCTAATCCTTCTGAAAAGCCCGTAAGCGTGCAAACTCCCCTCGGGCGCGTTAACATTGAGGCTCTGGTTGTTGAGCCGCCCTCCAAGATGCTGGAGTTGTGGGGGGCAACTGCAAGTGCGAGTGCGAGTGCGAGTGCGAGTGCGAGTGCAACTACTAGCACTGAAAGGGAGGGTGCCGCGGATGCCCAAGCCCCTTCGAGTCAAAATTACACGGCAAGTGCAATTTGGCAAAATTTCGATTTGAATTTATTTGAAGCACAAACTGGTATCCAACTACGTGCAGTGGTGCATCAACTGGGAGCCCCTTCTGAGGGCTTAGTCAGGGAGCTTCCAGCGCAAGGAGTCAGTGCAGATAGAAATTTTGGTTATGCAGTGCAGTGGTTTTTGTTAAGCGCACTCATTGCAGTTCTTTACTTATGGTTTCAATGGATTAAACCGCGTATACATGCAAGAAAACTCTAAACAACCTAATGAGAGCACCGTCAGTGATCATCCTTTATCGATGACAGTTTACGATTTGCCCAACCCAAACGATTTGCTCCAAGTGGACTCCAAACGAACCATGAGGGGTCGCCTCTTTATGATGGGAGTCTTGATCATATGCGCAGCCCCGGTCGTTTTGTCCTATCTCACTTATTACATCATTCGTCCCACTTCATTTAAAAGTTACGGCGAACTCATTCAACCAACACTTCCCATTCCATCGATCCAAGAACGCGTGCTAATGCATCCGGCAAGTGACTCAGCAAGCGAATTGATCAACTTAAGTCAGCTGAAGGGACAGTGGCTGCTTGTCAGCGTAGGCGACTCAGGTTGCAACAGTGTTTGTCAACACAATCTTTATTTTCAAAGACAAATCCATACCGCACTCGGCAAAGAGCGTGACCGTGTTGACCGCGTTTGGTTGGTCACAGGGGAGGGCGCAATTGCACCGGAAGTTTTAAAGGGATTGGGGGATGCTTGGGTCATTAGGGTGTCAAAGTCAGATCTATCTAAGTGGCTTGCACCGGGTGCGAACCAATTACTAGAGGATCACTTGTATTTGGTGGACCCCATGGGTGAGTGGATGATGCGCTTTCCGCCGTACTTGGGTATCGATACAGCCCCCAAATTGCGCAGAGATTTAGAGCGCCTCTTAAGGGCATCAGAGAGTTGGGATTTGCCCGGACGTAGCGTGTTACCTAAGGGTACTTTTGAAGAGCCTAATCCCCCAGAGCATCAGACCCATCCCATTCCCAGTCAGCCCAATGTCAGTGAGAAACGCTAGATGATCACCAGTGCTTCTTTGGTTAATTTGGCGCCAGTCTTAAACGTAGCGCTCATGGGCTTTATTGTTGCCCTTGGTCCCCTTTGTTGGGTTTGGTTGAAGACTCGGCGCAATCACATGCTTTACTTGCCCGATCAGCAGGCGTTGGGAACAGCGCGAACCGCGGATGAAGGGTTGCAGCAATTGCGAAGCCGCCAACGTTTGTTACTCTTATCGCAAATCACTTTGTTTTTAACCTTTGATCTGCTGATCTTTGGTGCCTTTACCCGCTTGACCGATTCAGGCCTGGGTTGTCCGGACTGGCCCGGGTGCTATGGTCACGCCAGTCCAAGCGGCGCAGATGCGATGATCCAGGGAGCACAAGCGCTCATGCCTACGGGCCCTGTCACCCACCTCAAAGCTTGGATCGAGATGATTCATCGTTACTTGGCGACAGGTGTTGGTGTTTTGATATTGACTATTGCACTATTTACCGTATCTCAAAAGTATCCAAAACAATTAAAAGTAGAAAGCCTGATTATTTTGCTTTGGGTCTGTGTACAAGGGGCTTTTGGTGCATTCACTGTGACGATGCGTTTGTTCCCCGCTGTGGTGACGATGCATTTATTAGGGGCAATCGTACTTTTGATCCTTCTTACACGTTATGCAATGGCGCAAAGGGCTTGGGTGGATTCGACCCTGAGCGGACTTAAGGATGTTGTGGATCATGTGCACCGTCAATCCAGCACTGACTCTGGTTATTCAAAGCACCTGGATAAGGCGGCACAAGCGCTCAGCAAAGTGAGTCAAAGCAGCGCAAACGTTGACACTCATCCTTATTTTTACCCATTGCTGCTCACAGGCGTGATCCTTGTGATCATGCAGATTGCGCTAGGGGGTTGGGTAAGCACAAACTACGCAGTGACGGCTTGCACCAGTTTTCCAATGTGCCAAAACAGCTGGTGGCCTTTGATGAACTTTGCCCAGGGGTTTGAGATCTGGCGACCCCTTGGACTCACATCGATGGGTTCGAACATTGATTTTGAGGCCTTAACGGCCATTCACTACACACACCGCTTAACGGCATATGTGGTGTTTGGTTTTGTGTGTGCGCTCGGATTTGTACTTCGAAGGGATGAGAAATACAAAACACTGGGTCAGCTGCTTTGGCTTTTGATTGCGCTTCAAGTGTTGACGGGTATCTCTAACGTCATCTTCCAGTGGCCTTTGATTGCAGCGGTGATGCACACGGGAGGCGCAGCTGCATTGGGGATTGTCTTGACAGTAGGGTTGATGATGGCCAAATCTTCGCCCGCTAACCCTAACCCTAACCCCACGCAGGGGCATAAGGTAGGGGAAGTCGATTCCCAGTCCATTGATCTACCCAAGGGTTCGCTATGAGAGTGGATGCTTTTTTCTCAGTCGCCAAATGGCGTCAATACAACACGCTAACCAAGCCGCGTGTCATTCAGTTGATCGTATTTTGCGCGCTCATAGGCATGGTCCTCGCTGTGCCCGGGGTACCTTCTTGGGCGGACATACGTTTGGGCGGCGTGGCTTGTTTAGGTATTTGGTTGGTCGCAGGCGCTGCAGCCGCGTTTAACTGCTTGGTCGAGAAAGCCATTGATGCAAGAATGAAGCGAACCTCTTGGCGGCCCACAGCGAGAGGGGAAATTGCAGACTACGAAACTGCGATGTTATCGATGGTGCTTGGAGCATTAGGTTGTATCGTGCTATATGTCTGGGTCAACCCAATCACGATGGTGCTGACGTTTGCAACTTTTGTGGGCTATGCGGTCATATACACCGTTATATTGAAACCCATGACACCTCAAAATATCGTGATCGGAGGCGCCTCTGGTGCCATGCCCCCTGTACTGGGGTGGGCTGCAATGACGGGGGATGTTGGACCGGAGGCGTTGATTTTATTTTTAATTATTTTTCTGTGGACGCCCCCTCACTTTTGGGCGCTTGCACTATACAGGGTTGAAGACTACAAGAAAGCGGGACTGCCCATGTTGCCCGTAACCCATGGCAATCAGTTCACGCGCCTACAGATACTGCTCTACACATTTGTGTTGATGGCTGCATGTTTGATGCCCTTTGCCTACCGAATGAGTGGGTGGCTTTATTTAATCGTGGCTTTGGTTTTGTCGATTTGGTTTTGTGTTTACGCTTTTGCTTTATGGCGCAATTACTCAGATGAGCTTGCTCGCAAAACCTTTAGATTTTCACTTTACCATTTGAGTTTCTTATTTCTAGCCCTTTTGGTTGATCACTATATTTAATACCCCTGTGGTGAATGTGAATTTATGAAAACGATTTTCAGATCTTTGCTGTGTCTACTTATTGCTGTAGTAGCCGCTTGCTCGCCCAAGCTGACATTTAAGAGTGTCGATATCACGGGGGCAGACTACGCCCAGGGATTTGTCTTCAAAGATCAAGAGGGACGCAACCGAAGCCTATCGGACTTTAAAGGGCAAGTGGTAGCGCTTTTTTTTGGCTACACCCAGTGTCCCGATGTTTGCCCAACGACGCTTGCTGAGTTTGCAAAAATAAAATCAGATTTAGGCGCATCAGGCTCGAAGTTGCAAATTCTTTTCGTATCCGTAGATCCTGAGCGTGATACGCCTGAAGTATTGAAGGCGTATATGGCCAATTTTGATCCTGGTTTCCTAGGATACAGTCCAGCCCCCGCAGAATTAGAGCAAATCACCAAGAGCTTTAAGATCTATTACAAAAGGGTTGCCAGTACCGCTCAAGATCCAAAGATTTATACGGTGGATCACTCTGCAGGCACTTATCTCTTTGATACTCAGGGAAGAATAAGACTCTTTAGCCGCTATGGGATGCCCGCAGATGAGTTAATGCAGGACATCAATGCCTTGTTGAAAGAGGGCTCTTGAGCGTTTAGCGCGGGTAAGTGGTAAGAGGCTAAGGGTTTAGAGCCGTTCAAGCGCGTCAAGCGTTTGAAGGAAGGAGGTTCAACTTTTACAAGGGCAAAGGTTAGCTTGAGCTTAACCTTAAGCTCAACCGTAACCTGCCCTTCAAGCAAACTCGCTTAACGTGGTGCGCATTTTCTTCATGGCTGCAGTTTCGATTTGGCGAATTCTCTCGGCACTGACTCCAAACTCCTGTGCAAGTTCGTGTAGGGTCATCCCACCTGAGCCGTCATCATTGACTTTAAGCCAACGTTCTTCAACAATCTTTCTGCTTCGCTCGTCCAGTGCTTTGAGGGCGCACGTAATCCCGTCGCCCGACATAAAGTCACGCTCATGAGATTCGATGACAGCAGTTGGCTCATTGTGAATATCAGTGAGATAGGAGATGGGTCCATAGGTCTCGTCCCCGTCATCACTTGGGCTAGGGTCTAAGATGACATCGCCGCCTGACATGCGTGTTTCCATCTCAATGACTTCTTCACGTTTGACGTTCAGATCCTTTGCCATTGAGTCGATTTGCGCTTCAGTTAAACACTCGCGGTGAGTGGGCGCGTCAGTGTTGGTGCCTTCGTCTGATTTGAAGCCTTGCTTCATGGACCTAAGGTTGAAGAAGAGTTTGCGCTGCGCTTTGGTCGTAGCAACTTTAACCATTCTCCAGTTGCGCAAAATGTATTCGTGAATCTCTGCTTTGATCCAGTGCATTGCATAACTCACCAAACGAACGCCTTGGTCTGGATCGAAGCGGCGTACCGCTTTCATCAGTCCAATGTTGCCCTCTTGAATCAAATCAGCGTGGGGCAAACCGTAACCCAAGTATTGGCGGGAGACTGAGACAACAAGTCTCAGGTGGGACATGATCAACTTACCTGCGGCCTCTAAGTCATTGGTCTCTTTGAGTTTGCGTGCGAACTCTTGTTCCTGCTCTAAGGTGAGCATGGGTAAACGGTTCACAGCAGAGATATAGGCATCCAAGTTTCCTAATGGCGGCACCAATGCCCATGGGTTGGCTACCGATGCGCTTGTGGATCCTGGATTAGCTAGGCTTAGATTAGTCATATATAAGTACTCCTCTTGAATACGTTAACCTCATTTTAGCACTCAGGGCTTTAGAGTGCTAATTAAAACCACCTCAAGCATAGGGTTAACTAGGGGGTGGTGGTGCTTTGTTGATATATTAAACAAAGTTAATCTATAAGTATTGATTAAAATCACAAATCATCACTTAATTAATATTTAATATTAGTATTTATTGATTAAGTTTTTGTGAGCTCCGTAACCCCCCCCACAGTTCACTGCCCATCCAAACTGATCTAGCCCCGCGCGTGGAGCGCGGTTGAAGTCATTGATTGAGATTTTTTAGTGGATTTGCTCCATTAAGCCTTAATTATCCAATTCAATATTTCTGTCTTTTGCAAGCTTGGTCCAGCGGGCTAGATCTGATTTAATGTATTGTGCAAACTGATCGGAAGTCATCGGCATGGGTTCGACCGCTTCCACTGACATTTTCTCCTTCAAATCGGGTTCGCTCAAAGCTATTTTCAACGTCTCATTGAGTCGGCGAACTACTGCAGGTGCCATTCCAGCGGGTCCGCACACACCGTACCACTGAAGCGCTGTAAACCCCTTAAGACCTGACTCCTCTAAGGTTGGGATATCTTTGAGCTGGGTATTTCTGGTCGTGCCCGTCACTGCTATAGCCCTCACACGGCCTGAGCGGATGTGCGGCAGCGCTGCAGCCAGACCGGGGAACATGGCCTGAATTTGGCCTCCCATCAAATCATTAAAGGCCGGAGCAATTCCTTTGTAAGGAATGTGAACAATGGGACTGTCTTGGACTTGTTTGAAGAGCTCCATGATGAGGTGGGTCAAGGAGCCCTGTCCTGAAGATCCGTAACTGACTTGGGAGGGATTTTTCTTGATGTAATCGATGAACTCTTTGAGGTTTTTGGCAGGTACGCTTGGGTGAACAACCAGTACATTGGGCGTTCCACCGATCATGCCTATCGGAGTGAAATCTTTGATAGGGTCGTAAGGTAAGTTCTTTCGGGTTGCGGGGCTAGTCCCAAGCGTTGCAACATAACCTTGCATGAGCGTATAACCATCAGGGGCGGACTTGGCCGTGTTTTGACACGCAATGACGCCGCCACCTCCGCCCTCATTGTCAACAATCATCGCTTGACCCAGAGCGCGGCCCCAGCGCTCACATACAGTCCTACCAATCATGTCGCTGCCACCGCCTGCCGAGACCGGCACGATATATTTGATGGGCTTGTTGGGGTAGGGGGCTTCAGCCAGAGCGTTGTCCGAGCATGAACCGAAAAGACCAGTCGTAAGACCAGTTGCACCAAGTAAAGTTTTAAGGGTAGTACGACGTTTCATTTTGAAGGTTTCCAATTCAAATACAAAAATTTTGCTGTTCTCAAATCAACTAGTCACTGATTAAGGCCTGTGCAAACTCACCAGCGTTGAAGGGTTGCAGGTCTTCTAAGCGCTCACCCACACCGATAAAGTATACGGGGACACTGGGTAAACCCAGTTTGATGCGCTCAAGATTCCAAAGCGCTACAGCAGCTAACACCCCGCCTTTAGCCGTTCCGTCTAATTTAGTAATGACAAGCCCCGTCAGCGCAATGGCCTCATCAAAGGCCTTCACCTGGGTCAGCGCATTTTGCCCTGTATTTCCATCGATGACCAATATCACCTCATGGGGTGCGCTCAGATCTGCTTTTTGAATGACGCGCTTGATCTTTTTCAGCTCCTCCATAAGGTGCGCCTGAGTGGATAGACGACCTGCAGTGTCAATCAACACAACATCTCGACCTCTGGCCTTGCCCGCGCTTACCGCGTCAAAGCTCACCGCGGCAGGGTCGCCCGAGTCCTGTGAGATGAGGTCAACCTGATTTCTATCGGCCCATGTCAAAAGTTGCTCCTTGGCAGCGGCTCGAAATGTATCGGCTGCTGCTAGGAGAACGCTGACACCAGAATCACACAGATGGCGTGTAATTTTCCCGATCGAGGTTGTTTTGCCTGCCCCATTAACACCTGCTACCATGATCACTGTTGGAGTATGCTCTCCTAGAATTAACTGCTTTTCCAATGGTTTCAAAAGAGCAGTTAAGATCTCAATCAGAAGAGCTTTAATAGCCTTAGGGTCAGTTACAGAGTCCCGGCGTATGCGTTCTTTTAAGTGGCTGAGAACATACTGTGAAGCACCAAAGCCTGTGTCTGCACTTAAAAGGGCGCTCTCAAGCTCCTCGTATAAAGTGTCATCTATCACGGTTAGGTTCAAAATGCTTTTGAAACTCTGCCCAGTCCGCTTCAAACCTGAGCGAAGCTTTGTTAACCACTGAGCTTTTGGGGGAGAGACTGTTTCGTTTTTAATATTTGTGGTGATAGGGGTTTGAGATAGGGGGCTCTTTAAAGACGCAACATCGCTACTCGCCAACTCAGGGATTGGATTTGTATTTGGATTTGTGGTCTTTTTTCGAAAAATGCTAAACATAATTGAAAGTTTCTAAAATATGAATTTCGCCCAAGAAGATACCAGAGAAGCACCCCATCCTATGAAACGTTTAACTTTGAATCGAGTTTTATGATCAACCGCCTTCTATTATCCAACTATTTGCAGCGTGCGTTAGAGTTATTGCGTCTTAAAAACCTCACTCTTCTCCTCTCCTGTGCCTGCCTACTTGCGGGGCCGGTGCTGAGTGCACAAACAGCTCCCGACTCCTTACCCAGTGCAACCCTGGATACCTCTCCCATACAAAAGTACAAGCTCTCCAACGGGATGGAGTTGATTGTTCTCCCCGATCACAGAGCGGCCACGGTGGTTCACATGGTTTGTGTGCGAGTAGGATCGATGGACGAAGTTGACGGCACCTCCGGGGTTGCTCACGCCATTGAACACATGATGTTCAAAGGGACTCACAAAGTCGGGGTGGGTGAGTTCTCAAGACGAGTGGCTGCGTTGGGGGGGCGAGAAAATGCTTTTACAAATCAAGACTTCACCGGATTTTTTCAACAAATCCCAGCTAACCGCCTAGAGGCTGTGATGCGTTTGGAGGCGGACCGCTTTGAGCACAACAGCTGGGTTGATGCGGAGTTTAAAAAAGAAATTGAAGTCATCAAAGAAGAGCGGCGCATGCGAACAGATGACGTTCCTCGAAGTATTTTGAACGAACAACTGAATGCGGTCCAGTTCACGGCCTCGCCCTACCGTCGTCCAGTCATTGGGTGGATGAACGATTTAGATTCAATGACAGCGGATGATGTCAGACACTTTCACAATACTTGGTACAAGCCCTCCAACTCCGTAGTGGTGGTGGTGGGTGATGTACAGCCCTTGGACGTTAAAAAAATGGCCGATCGTATTTACGGCGTTATACCCAAGGGAGTTACTCCAACGCGCAAACCCAGAGTCGAACCCGAACAAACGGGCTTAAGACGACTGAGCGTGAAAGCGCCTGCTGAGCAGGGCTTTTTGATCATGTCTTGGAAAGTTCCGGGGTACAACTCAGATCCCAAGAGTTCTGAGCACCAAGACGCACTCGCCCTCCAAATGCTGAGTGCTGTACTGGACGGATACAGCGGTGCGCGTCTTGACCGCACCTTAACCCAGGGAGAGCACCCACTCGCTGATGAGGCGGGGGCTGAGTACACATTTAGTGGGCGCGGGCCCCAAGTCTTTCAACTTCAAGCGGTGCCTGCTGCTGGACAAAATACTGACCAGTTGGAGGCCGCTTTAATGGCACAAATCAAACGTATTGCGGATGAAGGGGTGAGCGCCGCTGAGTTGAACCGCGTTAAGGCCCAGTGGATCGCTGCAGCCGTTTACAAACGCGACTCACTGTTTAACCAAGCCCAGGAGATGGGTAGCTACTGGATTGAGGGGCTGCCTTTGGATACCAGCGATCGATTGATCAGCGAGTTATCCAGCATCACGCCAGCGCAGGTTCAGTGGGTGGCGCAAAAATACTTTGGTGATGACCATTTAACTGTTGGTACTCTTGTTCCAATGCCAATCAAGAGTGAAGCGGCTCGTAAAGCTGCGAATGCAGCCAATGCTTTGAGAGAAGGGATGTTACGGTGAAAGCTTTATTTAAACTACAGTGTTTAGGCGCGCACACTCTAAACACTTCACGTCTTATCTTAGTTCGAATCTCTGCCCTAACCCTTTTTGGATTGATGGGCTTCGGCTTTTTAGGCAGTGCAGTTGCAGGGATGCCCATCCAGCACTGGTCGCTGAGTACTGGGGCGCAGGTCTACTTGATCACAACCCCCAATTTGCCGATGCTTGATGTGCAAGTTGATTTTGATGCGGGCTCTCGTAGGGACCCTGCAGACCTCACAGGTGTGTCCAGCGCTGTAGCGATGATGGTCTCCAAAGGAGTCCATGAGAGTTTGGGGCGGGCGTCGTTGGATGAGAATCAGTTGGGTGAGGCGTGGGCTGATTTGGGTGCTACCTTTATGGCCAGCTCTAGTCAGGATAGATTTAGTTTTAGGTTAAGAACGCTTACAGAGCCTACCCTACTGGGCGCGGCCATTGAGTTGGCTGCGCAGCAGATGAGCAGTCCGAGTTTTGACGCCAAAATTTTCATCCGTGAACGAGATAAAGCATTGGCTGGACTAAAGGAGTCACTGACTCAACCGGGAACTGTTGCAGGACGCGCATTTGCAAAAGCTTTGTACCCCGATCACCCCTACGGTGCGCTGGTAACTCCACAATCTTTGCTGGCAACCCAAATCAGTGATGTGCAAGACTTTTATAAAAACTACATCACCCCTTGTTCCGCTCGAATCAGCATGGTTGGGAACGTCTCACGCGAGCGGGCAACTCAAATTGCTGAGTCGCTAATGGCTCAATTTGAGAAACAAAAGGGATGCGCAAATTTGGCCCCCATCACCCGCGTGAAGGACTTGCAAACCCCCAGCGAACAGCGCATCACATTTGACTCGGCTCAGGCACACGTGCTCATTGGAGCGCCTGCAATTGATCGTGCTGATCCGGATTATTTTCCATTGACGGTTGGAAATTATGTGCTCGGAGGCGGTGGTTTCGTCTCCCGCCTCACCGAACAAGTTAGGGAAAAGCGTGGACTCAGTTACAGCGTTTACAGTTATTTTGCACCTGCCAAGCAAGCGGGTCCCTTTACCATCGGTCTTCAAACGCGACCAGATCAGGCGTTGCAAGCGGTTACGTTATCCAGAGAGATCGTGGCTGAGTTTGTGAAGAACGGACCAACCCCCGCTGAGCTTAAGGCGGCAAAGGATAATTTGATGGGTGGATTTGCGCTGCGATTGGATAGTAATAAAAAACTTCTGGATAATTTGGCCAATATCGCTTGGAACGATCTACCTTTGAATTACTTGGATACTTGGGTCACTGAGGTACAGCGCGTAAGCATTGATGACATCCGGACTGCTTTTAAAAAGCACGTACATCCTGATGTCATGGCCACTGTTATTGTTGGAGGCAAGTATGAGACCCGGTGAAGTCCGCATCATTGGCGGACAATGGCGAAGAACCCCGATACGTGTGATCGACATGGAGGGTCTTAGGCCTACACCGGACCGGGTTAGGGAAACTCTTTTTAATTGGTTAGGCCAGGATTTAACCGGCTACAACTGCGCAGATATGTTTGCGGGAACAGGGGCACTTGGGTTTGAAGCCGCGTCTAGAGGGGCCACTAAAGTTTGGTTGTTTGAGCAAAGTCCACCGTTGGTAGAGTTGCTTGAGAAACTCAAGTCAAAGCTTAAAGCGCAGGCCGTGCAAATCAAAAGGGGCGAAGGCGTCTCGCTCTTAAAATCTTTGCCTGCGCTGAGTTTGGATCTCATTTTTATAGATCCTCCTTTTGATACCACCTCGCTTTATGAGTTAGCCCTGAGTGTTGCGCCTGCTCAGCTAACTCCAAGTGGATGTATCTACTTGGAGAGCGCCAAGAAGTATGATGATGAACAGTTAAAGGCCTACGGCTTGTGCGTGGTTAGACACCTAAAGGCAGGTGCGGTGAACGCTCATTTGCTCAAAAAAGCTTGACTTTTAATTCAATGCGCCAAAGAGGTAACTCAAGTCAAAGTGGTAACCCAAGTCCCCAGGCTTTGCAAAGCGAACTTCCCACGAACTGAGTTGCGCTTACCTATAATGAGTCAAGGCACGTTAAGAGGCCCCCCAACAGAGCTCTTGGGATTGAAGAGTTCTGGTCCCTTTCTTTCGGAGTTAACTTATGTCCAATGTCGTTGCCTTGTATCCAGGAACATTTGATCCACTGACCTTGGGGCATGAGGATATTGTTCGTCGATCTGCAAAGTTGGTAGACAAACTCATCATATCGGTTGCTGCAGCGCACCACAAAAAAACACTCTTCTCCCTTGATGAGCGTTTGGAGATGACGCGCGAGACCTTAAAAGACTGCCCAAATGTGATGGTCGAGTCTTTTACGGGCTTGGTCAGCGAGTTCGCCGTATCAAGGGGCGTTAACGTCATGATCAGGGGCGTGCGCTCGATGACGGACTTTGATTATGAGTTTCAACTCGCTGGTATGAATCACCGCTTGGCTCCTGGTGTTGACACGATTTTCTTAAATACATCGGATGTTTTCCAGTGCATCTCAAGTACATTGGTGCGTGAGATTGCCAGCCTTGGGGGAGATATCGCTCAGTTTGTCTCCCCACACATTCATCATCAAATTATGAAGAAGCTACAAAAGATCTCCGGTTGACGATACTTTTGGTGAATCAATAGAGAATTAATGCGCCCACCCAAGGTCAAGCAGGGGAGTCATTCCAAATTGGATGATCTGTACGTAAGTAAGGTTGTGCAACACGCACTAACGCTAGAGGTAACTGATTCATGGCTTTGATGATTACTGATGAATGTATCAATTGTGATGTTTGTGAGCCCGAGTGTCCCAACGATGCCATCTTTTTGGGTGAGCTCATCTATGAGATCAATCCCACCCAATGTACTCAGTGTGTTGGACATTACGATGAGCCCCAGTGCGTGGAGGTTTGTCCCGTGGACTGTATTCCCGTCAACCCCGAGTGCGTGGAGAGTGAGGAGAGTTTGTGGCAAAAATACCGTGCTTTGATGGCTATGAAATCAGTTAACAATGAAAGCGGTGATGCGCCCTGTCTAAACGCTCAGCCGAAGCAGTAACAGCACATCGCTAATCTTTGCCCTCAAGCCTCAGGTGTTTTTGGGATAGCCTGGGCGGCGTTGTTGGGGTCTTGTCGTGGGGGCTTAGGGCGGGGTGGCTTGCTGGTGTGAATTTGCTGGGTCGCTCGCTCAGTATCCCCATTGATCAATAGCGGATAAGCCTTCAAGGTGCGGTCGATACATTGATCAATGAGTATGCTTTGATCAAGGGACGGCTTTTGCAGGACCCATTTAAGTACTTCTGATTTTGCGCCAGGATGACCAATCCCGACTCTGAGTCTCCAGTAAGCATCGCTGCCGAGTTTCTCGTGAATATCCCGAAGCCCATTGTGCCCGGCATGTGATCCACCAAATCGAAGCTTGGCCTCTCCAGGAGGAATGTCTAACTCATCGTGCACCACCAAAATCTCTGATGGTTGTATTTTAAAAAACCTTGCCAAAGCTCCAACCGATTGACCCGAAAGGTTCATAAATGTTTGGGGCTTGAGAAGCCACAACGCATGGCCTTCAAACGAGCCTTTTGCGGTGTGCCCACTAAATTGACGCTCAGACTTAAAGCTAAGCCCAAGCTCCTTTGCAAAGGCGTCCAGCCACCAAAAACCAGCATTGTGACGAGTCGCCTCATATTCAGGTCCCGGGTTACCCAGGCCGACAAATAATTTAATCATGGTTAATGGGTGATGCACATCAGATAGGTTCAAACTCCATCGTATTGGATATAGGGTTGTGTTGTATTGGCACTTTCAAACAAAAGACCAAAATTGAATGACAAACAAAGAAAAGCCCACAATACTTGAGCATTATGGGCTTATTCCTTAAAGAGAGCTAGAGCGTTCAGGGGTACAGCCCCCTCAGTCTATAGACCTTCTTTTGCGAGAGCTTAAAGCTTACTTCTTAGCTTCAGCCGCTGGTGCAGCCGCAGCAGCAGGTGCTTTGGTATCAGCTGCCTCTTCAGCAACGGACACAACAGAGACAATCACTGGATCTGTTTTGCCGCGCGTGACAGCTGTAACGCCTTTAGGCAATGTGATGTTGCTCAAGTGCAGTGATACACCTTTCTTCAGATCGCTCAAATCAACAGAGATGAACTCTGGGAGATCGGCAGGCAAACAACTGATCTCAAGCTCGTTGATCACATGGTTAACCAAACACTGATCCACTTTGACCGCTGGAGAGTTCTCAACTCCTGTGAAGTGAAGGGGTACCTTCATGTGCAGTTTTGTTGATGCATCAACACGTTGAAAGTCAACGTGAATGACGGTTGGTTTGAAGGGGTGATACTGAACATTTCTAAGTAAGACCTTAGACTCTTTACCCGCAATCTCCATTTGCAAAATGGAAGCATGGAACGCTTCCTTTTTCAATGCGTACCAAAGTGCGTTGTGGTCGAGTTCGATGAGTTGTGGCTCACCTGCTCCACCGTATACGATACCTGGTGTTTTACCAGTATTGCGCAGACGGCGGCTCGCACCCGTACCCTGCTTGTTGCGCTCAAATGCGACGAATTTCATAACTATCTCCTGAAGAAGCCCACCGCGACCAGTGTGACTTCGGTTTTAAAAAGTGGCGAATTCTCAAAATACTGCCGATATTGGGCCAACTCTGAAACCCACCACTGCTTTTTGTAACAAACCCAAAAGACTCTTAAAAGAGTTGATTCTGGTCTGAAAACAAACTCATCACCGACTCTCCCTTTGCAATTCTTTGAATCGTCTCTGCGATCAAATTGGCTACGGAGATTTGTCGAATTTTTTTGCACTCCAACGCCGCTGGACTCAGCGGGATGGTATTTGTGACCACGATCTCGTCGAGCGCACCGCCCTGGGTGATGCGCTCAATGGCGGGACCTGAGAAGATCGGGTGTGTACAGTAAGCGTAGACTTTCTTAGCTCCCTTATCCTTTAACACCTCTGCAGCTTTCACCAACGTCCCTGCAGTATCAATCATGTCATCCATGATGACGCAGTTTCTGCCGTCAATGTCCCCAATAACGTGCATCACCTCTGAGACATTTGCCTTAGGGCGTCGCTTATCAATGATTGCCAAATCGCAGTCCATTTGTTTGGCAATAGCTCGGGCTCTCACCACGCCGCCAACATCTGGGGAGACGACCAACAAATCATCATAGTTTTTCAAACGCAAGTCGCCCAACAAAACAGGGGAGGCGTAAATGTTGTCAACAGGAATATCAAAGAAACCTTGAATTTGGTCAGCGTGTAAATCCATGGTGAGGACTCTCGCAACACCGACCGTTTGCAACAAATCGGCCACCACCTTGGCTGATATAGGCACCCGCGTGGAACGAGGTCTTCGGTCTTGTCGAGCATAACCAAAGTAAGGAATCACTGCGCTGATACGTTCAGCAGACGCTCTCTTGAGCGCGTCTACCATGATCAGTAATTCCATTAAATTCTCGTTCGTAGGCGCGCAGGTGGACTGGACCACAAAGACATCTCTTGCGCGAACGTTTTGATTGATCTCGACCGTTACTTCACCATCAGAGAATCTGCCCACTGATGCGTTTCCCAGTTCGGTGCCAAGGTGCTTGGCGATGTCAGCGGCTAAGGCGGGATTCGCATTGCCTGTAAAAACCATGAAGTCTGTTGAAGGATTTGACATATTGGAGGATGTATTGAATGCTTGTTACACAGACTTGCAATGAACTGACCTAAACCGAATATCACACGACCAAAGCGTGCTCACTAATTCAACTTCTAAAATACACCCATAAGTCTTAAACCTGTTAAGTGACTTACTTCATTACTGGCAGGGGAGGAAGGACTCGAACCCTCGCATGCCGGAATCAAAATCCGGTGCCTTGACCAACTTGGCGACTCCCCTACACGGGAGAGCCTGATTTTCTCAGGCCCACCGTTATTTGTCGCTGGACACCCAATCCGAATGAGGATGTGTGTCCAAATTGCTGCACAGCCTTAGATGCCAACCCAGCTCAGCCCGAGGTGTTGTGTTTAACTCAACCCCAAGCGGCAAGTTTGCAAAAACGGCGCTACCGGAACCTGTCATTCTCGCTTTGAGCCCCAGTTTGTCTAGCCATTCAATGGCCAAAGTGATTTCAGGGCATAAACGCTCAGCTACCGGTTGCAGATCATTATGGCCAAAGCCAAATGGATGCGCAGCGAAGTCAAATATTGTAACAGTTTTACTATCGCGTTGTAACAACGGATCACGGAAAATTTGCTGCGTTGAGACCCCAAGACTGGGTTTTAGGACTGCCCACTTAGCACTTGGTAGGGAGATGGGCTCCAATTTATCCCCAATACCCTCTACCCAGGCACTCGAGCCCAGTAAAAAGAAGGGCACATCAGCACCTAAAGGTACGGCAATTTGCATCAAGTGCTCCCGGCTGAGGCCCAACCCCCAAAGCCGGTTCAGAGCCATCAAGGTGCTGGCAGCATTGGAGGATCCTCCCCCCATCCCCGCCTGTTGGGGGATTGTTTTGTTAAGGGTTATCCGAACTCCCAAGTCACAACCTGTGGCTTTTTTAAGGGCAAGGGCAGCCAATACACACAGGTCTTGACCGGGGAGGGCGGGCTGTGTTGGTTGTGCAGGCACAGTGGATTGCCGGTTTTGAGCGTTCTCGGCTCTTAAATCAACTCTCTCAATGAGCCCGTCGGGTCGGAGCTCAAAATCTAGATAGTCGTACCAATCGATCAGCATAAATACAGATTGCAACAAGTGGTAGCCATCAGCCCTTTGACCCGTGATGTGCAAAAAAAGATTAAGTTTTGCCGGGGCTAAAACACCTTGTATAGATTTCATAGGGCTTGATCAGAACTTTGATGAATCACTTGTATCAGTCACTTGTTTTCTTTAGCCACAGGCGTAACTGCACCCTGGGGAGGGGGAATTCCCGAGTCGCCCTTAACTCGTTCATGGCACCATCGACTTGCGAGCTCGACTGAGCACTAGCTTTGACGATACTCCAACCTTGCGGCGCGCGCACTGGCTCCCCATTTGCCCAAGCAAAAATGAGGTCTACGGGAAGTGTTGCGCCCATGTACTTTTGGGAAAGTGCTTCTATGGAGGTGAAGTGAAGGCTCTCCCCGCTCGAGCTAAGCAATTCAGCGCCTGTAGCGTTCCACTGCGCGTAGGCAAGCGTTGTCCCCAAACTCGTGTAAAACTGCATTGCCCCATTAAGCGCGTCGCCTTGCAGATCAAACTCAGCTGAGAAGCTTTGTTTGGGTTCAGTCTCAAGAGTTAAATTTAATTTTCCACTCCACGTTGCATCTGGGTTTGTAGCAAGTCCGAGGCGAGTGGGGCGCTGGGTCGAACAGGCGCTGAGTAAAAGAAGGCTCAGCACAGTGCAAAAAATCCAAACCAATCGAGGAGAACGTCTTAGCATTTATTGGGTTTAAAAATGGGAGCTGAATAAGACTCGATTTAAAGCAGCATTGAAATGATGTGAACAGATATGATCGGATCTCAAGGAGCGTAGGCGTATTAGAAAGTATTTTAGATATCAGTTCATAGGGGGGCTTTGAGTCGCTCGATGGTTTCTTTTAAAACGTCATCATCAGGATTCAATTTGAGACCCTCGCCCCAAATTTTTAGGGCGTCGGAATTTTTTTTAAGAACCCACAACACCTCCCCCAAATGAGCTGCGATTTCGGGGTCGGATTTGCTCGCGTAAGCACGCTCCAAAATAGCCAGGGCCTCCACCTTATTGCCTAAGCGAAACTCTACCCAACCTAAGCTGTCGGTGATGAAAGGATCATCGGGGGAGAATTCCAGGGCTTTGGTGATCAACTTCTTAGCCTCTGGGAGCATTAGATTTCGGTCCGCTAGAGAAAAACCAAGCGCGTTATAAGCTTGTACGTAGTCGGGCTGCTTTGCAATGATGGAGCGCAAAATCTTCTCCATATCGCTGTATCGTTTGAGCTTTTCGGCAACCATCGACATCTCATAAGCTATGTCAAAATCGTTAGGATTCGATTTCAAGTACTTGGCCAAGATGTTGTAAGCACTCTCGTAGACTTTGTTCTCTCGGTAGAGTTGCGCTTTAGCAAGGACTTTACTCCTTACTTCGCCAGCGGTTTTGCTAGGCAAACCGTCTATCAGATCGATCGCATCCTCCAATTTGCCTTTGCCGGCCATAATACTTGCCCGTTGGAACTGAGCCCGCATCACCAAAATGGGATCCTCTATTTTGAGCAGCCAACTGTCAGCCAAACTAGGGTCGTTTTGCTTTTGAGCAATCTGTGCCATCATAAGGTAAGCCTGCCCCATGCCTTGTGAGTTAACGCCGCCTGGATTCTCGCCGGCTAGCTTCAGGTAAGTCTTGATCGAATCTTGAGCCTTCTCAAGCTGACCTTGCTCGAGTTGTAAGCTACCCAGTAGCAACCATCCGTCAGGGAACTCAGGGGACTTGAGTGTGATTTGAACAAGCTGATCGCCCGCCTCACTCAAGCGGTCCATCTCTATCAGGCTTCTAACCCACTGTAGGCGTACGCTGGGATTGGTTTGCATCTCCAAGGCTGGTTTAAGTAAGTCCTCTGCACCTGGGGTGTGGGTGCTGGCGAGTTCAATCGCTAAGAGTGTTCCCTGTGTTGATTGTGGGTCAGCGGCAAGGCCTTTTTGAAGGGCTTGTAGCGAAGACTCAGACATGGCGGCCATCAGACGCATTCTGGCGATCGTAATCCAGCTCACAGCGGTCGTGTCAGCCCGGGTTTTAAAAGAAACCAGGCTTTGTTCAACGACTTTTAAGGCAAGAGCTTTATCGTTGACCTGTGCGTATAACTGAGGAATGAGGGAGATGGCCTTTGACTGCTCAATTTGCGAGGTCAGGGCTAGATCAGTTTTGAGAGGTTCCTCGGTTTGCTCAATTTTATTGAGAGCCAATAAAATATCTAAAACATAGCGATTTGCTTCCTTAGAGGTTGGATCTAAATGTTTCCAGGATTTAGCGGCCTCTAACGCAGAAGGTCCAGAGCGGGCATGCAAGGCGATATCTACGGCTCGTTTGTAGAGCCCAGGATCTTTTGACTTCTTTGCGGCGTCCATAATGAAGGAGTATCCAGTTGAGGGTACCCCTTGCTCGTTGTTGAGTTCACCCAGCAAAATCTCTAGTAACAATTCACCACTTAAATTGGAATTGGCAACGTGCTCCTCAGAACTCTTTGCCGCGCTTGGTGCGCTTTGAGCCGGCGCTTTCAAATCTTTGGTGCTTCTGGTCTTGGGGGGGGCAGCTAAACTGGCGTTGACACCCATCAGAACACTCAGGGCTAAGCCAATGATGGATGCCGACCTTGACAATCGGCATCCCTTTGAGGTGCATCTCAAGGTACCACCCTTTGATGGGGTGATCCAGTGTGCGAATGTGTGTTTTTTGCCATACGAAGTCAGAGATTTCATCGAACTAATTAGGGCTAAATTTCGGAGATTGAGTAGGGCTTGCATAGTGAGATGATAATGCCAAGGAACTATATTTTGCACATCCATGCCCGAATTACCAGAAGTTGAAGTAACCAGACTTAGTTTTGCCCACCAAATCAAAGGGGCACAAATACAAAGTGCGCACCTAGGAAAGCCGCTCAGATGGCCGTTGGGGTGTTCGACCAGTGATTTGCAAGGACTAACGGTAAAGCGCGTGAACCGACGCGGCAAATATTTGTTGATTGAAATGGACCCATCCCTCTTAATCTTGCATTTAGGGATGTCCGGTTCCCTCAGGTTTGAGTCCTTAAACGAGTCCCGCTTGAATACCAAATTGCACGATCATTTTGTGTTGAAGACCAACCGGGGTATCCTCACGCTAAATGATCCGAGGCGGTTTGGGGCGGTCGTTTTCGCACCTGAATTCAACGCCCCCATAGTCAGCAAGTTGCTCGGTAAATTGGGTGTGGAGCCTTTAGGTGAGGATTTCACGCCTCTTCAACTCTACAAAGCCCTAAGACAGCGCAGGGTTAATATCAAACAAGCGTTATTGGGGGGGCAGATTGTGGTCGGTGTTGGAAACATTTATGCGAGTGAATCTTTATTTATGGCACGCATTCGGCCAACCCGCTCAAGCTCAAAAATTACCAAATCCCAGTGTTCGCTTTTGCACCGTGCAATACGGGAGACTTTAACGCGTGCCATAGAGGTGGGGGGCAGTACCCTTCAAAACTTCTCAAACGCGATGGGTGAGAGTGGATACTTCCAGTTAGAGAGTTTTGTCTACGCCAGACAAGGACAGCCCTGCAAGCTATGTCAAACCCCTATCAAACAAATCGTTCAAGGTCAGCGCTCGACATTTTTTTGTCCTGTCTGTCAGAAATGAACACATCATTTTTAAATTGTGGCGAGCTCTAAACCAACTTTGACACCTCCCTTTGGTTCTAATACACCAGTGGGAAAGAGAGATAGTTTTGCCTCTGTTTTGGTTAAATGGCAACGAACTCACGGTCGACACGACTTGCCTTGGCAGGTGGTTTTGGATCCCTACAGGGTTTGGGTGTCGGAGATCATGCTTCAGCAAACGCAGGTCGTAACCGTTATTTCTTACTATGAACGCTTTATGCAGCGCTTTCCAACCGTTCAAAGTCTGGCAAAGGCAAACCAAGACGAAGTCCTGGGTCTGTGGAGTGGGCTTGGGTATTACTCGCGGGCCAGAAATCTGCACCGCTGCGCACAAGACATTGTGCGTTTGCACGGTGGAGACTTTCCGCGTGATTTCCAAACGCTCCAAACGCTTGCTGGAATTGGTCCTAGCACCGCGGCTGCAATTGCCTCTATCTGCTTTGCCGAGCGTGTACCCATCTTAGACGGAAATGTTAAGCGCGTTTTAACCCGGCTGATGGGGTATGGATTAGATTTATCAGTTTCCTCAAACTTAAAAGAGCTTTGGGGTTTGGCGATGCAGGTACTGCCCGCATCCAATCAAGACATGCCAACGTACACCCAGGGCATCATGGATTTGGGGGCAACGGTGTGCACACCCAAAAATCCAAAATGTGGAGTTTGTCCTGCGAAGAATTTGTGTGTCGCGGTGCGCAGTGGTGAGCCGCACCTATACCCGGTAAAAACCAAGAAAATCAAGCGCACGACACATTCTTTGTGGTTGCTGTGTCTGATCAACGAGAGGCATCAAATTTGGCTTGAAAAAAGACCTGCCAAAGGCATATGGGCCGGACTTTATTGTATTCCTGTACTCAATACCCAGGAGGAATTAGAGGCGTGTGCCGCGCTTGTTGGAGCTAAAAAGCTTCATCATAGGGAGCCGGTGACGCACGCGCTAACGCACAAGGAGCTGATTTTGCACTGGACTCAAACGAAGCACTTTAACTCTAAAAAATTGAGCCAACCCAACCCAGCCCAACTCAATAACCCACACAACACAGACGGCCCCTTCTCAAATGGAGCCTGGTTTAGCATGAGGAGTTGGTCGCCTCTGGGTTTGCCCGCGCCGGTTAGAAAATTGATGATGCAGGTGGTGTCTGAACTCAACTAGTCACCAAGTTCACGGTGACGTTTTAAGGTGACCCAGTTGGTGGAGAATTCTGTAGCCAGTTTTTCAACCAAATAGACGGACCTGTGTTGACCACCCGTGCAGCCAATTGCAACAGTGACATAGCTGCGGTGGTCCTCATCTAAGGCAGGGAGCCAATTGCTTACAAATTGTGAGATCTGTTGAGCCATGGCCTGGACACTTGCGTGTTGATCTAGCCAATGGGATACAGGCGCATCCCTGCCCGTTAAAGATTTAAGATTGGATTCGTAGTGCGGATTGGGCAGCATTCTGACGTCAAATACATAATCAGCGTGAACGGGAATTCCACGTTTGAAGGCAAATGATTCAAACATGAGAGTGAGCGCTGCAGCAGGGGCGCCAATCAATGCGTGAATGTAGCTTTGCAGTTTGGAGTTTTTTAGTAAACTGGTATCAATAATGTGCGACATCTCCCGTAGATCGGCGAGCAACTCTCGCTCCAACTCAATGGACTCACCCAGGTTTCGAATACTTGGGTTGCTCGAGTTCCCGGACTCGCCAGTGGGATTGGCGGTGCTGGGTGGGGTTGATTGAGATAGGGGATGACGTCTGCGGGTCTCAGAGTAGCGGTGAACGAGAGTGTCCGTGTTGGACTCTAAAAAGAGCAGTCTAATATTAATATTTCTTTCCCTGAGCTTTTTGAGTTGAGCAGGTACTAAGTGAAGTGCTCCACGACTCCTCACGTCCATGGCAATTGCGACTTTCTCTGCTTTTAACTTGTTCTCCAGATCCACAAAGGAGATGAGCAGTTCTGGGGGGAGGTTGTCCACGCAGTAATAACCCAAATCCTCCAGGGCGTGCAGCGCAACGGACTTGCCAGAGCCAGACATGCCAGTGATCAAAACGAGTTCACTGCTCATGACTGGTGCTCCTGCTTTTTTGGGTCGGCGCTTTAGCTGAGGACGCTTTATCGTCAACTTTACTCATCTGTTGTAGCATTTCTTTGGCATGTGCAAGCGTGGTCTCTGAGAGCGCCTCGCCGCCCAGCATCCTTGCAATTTCCTTGACCCGTTCCTCATTTGTCACGCACTGCATTTGACTTAATGTTCCGCCCGAACTGGGGGATTTAGAAACAACCCAGTGGTGATCCGCGCAGGCTGCAACTTGGGGGAGGTGGGTGACGGCTAGCACCTGGCGGTCTTGGCCAAGTTTTTTCATGAGTTTTCCAACCGTCTGTGCAACCGCACCGCCCACTCCTGAATCAACCTCATCGAAGATCAGGGTCTGTGCCTCACCCAGTTGACTCGTTGTAACCGCTATGGCCAAAGAAATGCGAGAGAGCTCGCCCCCCGAGGCTACCTTCGCGACAGCTCTTGGGGTCGCGCCTGAATGAGCCGCCACCAAGAACGCAACCTCCTCAAGACCGTAAGGTCCTGGTTGATCAGCGGCGTCGATTTGAACGACGAAGGACCCTCCCTGCATCCCAAGTCCTTGCATGGCCTGGGTGATGGCGCTGGAGAGTTTAGGTGCTGCCTGCCCCCTTAACTTACCGATGTCTTTGGCTTGTGCGTTGTACGCCTTTTGCGCTGCTAACTCACTGGCCTCTAGCGCGCCTAAATCGACGGCGCGGTCTAGCCTTTGGAGCTCTGTTTTCCAAGAGACATAAAGTTCGGGAAGTTCACCGGGCTGCCTTTTATAACGCCTGGCTAAAGACAGCCACAAAGACATCCGCTCATCGAGTTCAGCAAGTCTTTCAGGATCAAGGTCAGTTCTTTTGAGCCAAGACTGAAGGGAGTGTGCTACATCCGATATCTGAGCGCTTGCAGACGCCAGTGCCTCACTTAACTCGTTAAATTCAGGATCAAGGTGGGCGTTCGAGTCAAGTTCGGACTGGGCGTTGGCAATAAATTGATTGGCCCCTTCTTCATCTCCTTGCAATGCGTTGTATGCCTTTTGAGCAACTTCGATCAGGGTTTGTGCATTGGCAAGTCGGGTGTGCTGCGTATTCAGGGTTTCCCACTCGTTGGCTTCTGGTGCGAGCTTATCGACTTCTGTGATTTGCCAAATAAGGCGTTCACGCTCGGAGTGCAGTTTATCTTGCTCAGTGCGCGCGCGCGCCAATTCTAGTTTAGCCTCACGCCATTCGTTCCAAAGCCTCAATAATGGTGCAGTGGATATGCCCGCATAAGCGTCCAAGAGCGCTCGAACGGAATTGGGCCTAGTGAGGCTTTGCCAAGCGTGTTGACCGTGAATGTCAATCAGTCGCTCGCCAATCTCTCTGAGTTGTGTTGCCGTAGCTGGACTTGCGTTGATCCAAGCTCTGCTTTTGCCCCCCGTATCAATAACTCGTTTAAGAAGTAGTTCGGTTTGGCCGGGCTCGAAGCTAAAACCTTGTTCTTCAAGCCAAGGCTCGAGACTTTTGGAGGCCTCAATTTCAAGGGTGATCTCAGTTTTAGAGGCTCCTTCACGAATAACGGAGGACTCCGCCCGACTTCCAAGTGCCAACTGAATGGCGTCGATCAAAATAGATTTGCCCGCACCCGTCTCGCCGCTTAGGACTGAGAATCCGTTGGAGAGGTCCAACTCTAGGTGCTTGACGATGACAAAATCTTTCAGTGTGATCCGCTTTAAACTCATGCCACACCCTCATTCCAGTGGAGTTTTTTACGAAGAGTATCAAAATAACTCCAGCCCACAGGGTGCAAAAAGCGTGCTCTGTGCTCTGATTTAGATACCTCAATGCGGTCCCCTTTGATGAGGGACGCTAAGGACTGCATGTCAAAGTTTGCACTCGCGTCCTTACCCGATACGAGCTCAACGGTGATTTGTGCATCATCCCCTAGAACAATGGGACGGTTGGATAAGGTGTGCGGAGCAATCGGCACTAGCACCCAGCCCTTTAACGCGGGGTGAATGATCGGGCCCCCCGATGAGAGGGCGTAGGCGGTGGATCCTGTTGGGGTTGCGATGATTAATCCGTCTGCGCGTTGGTTGGACAAGAAGTATCCGTTCACCTCTACCCTTAGCTCGACCATGCCCGATGTTGCACCTCTATTGAGGACAACGTCGTTCATAGCAAGAGTGCTGAAAACGCAGGCATCATCTCGAATGACTTTACCGAGAAATAAACTCCTAAAATCCTCTGTATAGTTACCTTGGAGCATAGGCGCTAAGGTGGTCTCAATTTGATCAAGCGCGATGTCGGTAATAAATCCGAGGCGCCCTTGGTTGATCCCGATAAGGGGGACGCCGTAAGGTGCGAGTTGTCTACCGAATCCAAGCATGGTGCCGTCTCCGCCGACCACGATGGCTAGGTCACACGTTTTGCCTATTTGTTGAATGTTTTGAATCTGAGGGCTTATCAGATCGCAGCTTGCTGCGGTCTCTTGCTCAATAATCACATCTGCACCTTGAAGATGCAAAAAATGAGTTAAGCTCTGCAATATCTGAGAGGTTGTGGGGGCGGGTTTGGCTTTTGGTTTAGACGAATGCAATCCGTCCAAAGCCCTTGGAGCTTTTTCTCTGACTTCTTTGGCATACTTGCCAATCAGCGCTATTTGTCTAAATTTTGATTTCATAGGGAAATTAAATCACTAAAATCTGTCTTCTGTATGAATATGCTTGATGAACGTGCCAAGTTTTTGTTAAAAACACTGGTCGAGCGCTACATTGCCGACGGGCAACCTGTGGCCTCTCGTACTTTGTCTAAAACCTCTGGCATTGAGCTCTCTCCGGCAACGATTAGAAACGTGATGGCTGATTTAGAGGACTTGGGTCTGATTACGAGTCCTCATACCTCAGCCGGTAGGATCCCCACATCTAGGGGGTACAGACTCTTTGTTGACACGATGCTGACCACCAAACTGGACGTTCTTGAGACGCCCGTTTTGCAATCCGATCAGCCGCAAAAAATTATTTCAAACGCCGCCAATTTGTTGTCGAGTCTCTCACACTTTGTGGGTGTTGTCATGGTTCCTAAGCGAGGCATGGTTTTTCGTCACATTGAGTTCATGAGACTGTCCGAAAAAAGGCTCCTGGTTATTATTGTTTCTCCTGACGGCGATGTACAAAATAGGGTTATTCTGACGGAATCGGACTACTCAGCACAGCAGCTCATTGAAACCTCAAACTACCTGAATTCTAATTACTCCGGCATGAGCTTTGATTTGGTTCGGGAGAAACTGAAGGCTGAGATGGATTCCCTTAGGGGGGAGATTGGTAAGTTAATGCAGGCAGCGGTCCAGGTTAGCACAGAGGTCCTAACGCAGGCCCAAGACGAGGTCATCATCAGTGGTGAGCGCAATTTGTTGTCGGTCAGCGATTTTTCGGGAGATTTGGGGCAACTTAGGCGCGCTTTTGATTTATTTGAGCAAAAGGCGCAATTGCTTCAACTTATGGAGAGCTCTGCTAAGGCAGATGGCGTGCGTATTTATATAGGTGGAGAGAGTCAGGTCGTGCCAGTAGAGGAGTTATCCGTGGTCAGCGCAAAATATGAGATGGACGGTCAAGTTGTTGGAACATTAGGCGTAATTGGACCAACAAGAATGCACTACGAGCGGATGATCCAAATTGTTGACCTTACCTCAAAGCTTTTGACAAATGCGCTGAGTCACAAGTAAAACATTTAAGATTGTTAACTTGCTTGACTGTTAGCGATCAATCTTCAGGTTAAAATAAGCCTTTAGGGCCTATAGCTCAGTTGGTTAGAGCAGAGGACTCATAGCGAGAGTTGTGCCATAGACGTGGAAACTGTTTATGGGATGGTGTCAAATTCGGAGAAAGCTAAAGGTAGAAATATCCAAGCTAACGCCGAGCCAAGCTTCAGTATGAAAGTGCTGTTGAAGGTGTAGAGACTAGACGGCACCCATCTAAGTTGAGCAATCAATATGATGAAGGCATAGTCCAGGGAGTTGTGAAAGCAACACAAACCGGAATCCTTTGGTCCCTGGTTCGAGTCCAGGTGGGCCCACCAATAAAATCAATGACTTAGCGTGAGAACGCTAGGTCATTTTTCATTAATGTGTAGTCGGTGTGTAGTAAATATCACCGCTATACCCCAATAGATATATGGATCTAGCTTGGAGCAATCAACTATTTCTTGCCCGTGGTTTATAGGTGCTCAAGGACTACTATCGGCCAATAGCAGCCATCCACCTAGCCCATACATGTTTTAATCTAAATCTTTATCACTAGTCGTTTTTAAGGCGGCAATTATCTTTTCCATATTGATATTAGGTATGCAAAGCCCTATGAATTCATAGGTGAAGCCTCGCAAAAAGTAGCCTTTTCTTAATGCAATCCGGGTCGTATTGGTTTCAAAAAGGTTTCCTGCATCTAGCAAACTTAGCTTGGTATCTCTCTCTGCTTGATAGGCCATGGATGCAATGATGCCGATACCAAGACCCAACTCTACATATGTTTTGATGACGTCAGCATCTAGAGCGGACATTACGATGTCAGGCGTAATACCAGCTTTGGAGAAAGTTTCATCTACCGATTTTCGACCAGTAAATCCCTCGTGATAAGTCACTATTGGATATTCAGCTATATCTTCAAGGGATAAATTCTTCTTACCCTCAAGAGGATGACCCTTTGGCACAACAACAGTGTGGTGCCAACTGTAATACGGAAAGGTGACTAGCTCTGGATATTGATCAAGCGCCTCAGTAGCAATTCCAATATCTGCTCGACCCTCTAATAGCATTTGCACAATTTCGTGTGGACTGCCTTGATGAAGCGCTAGATGAACTTTTGGAAAACGTTGCTTAAATTGGCTGACCACATTTGGCAAGGCGTAACGCGCTTGAGTATGGGTAGTGGCAATTGTTAACTGACCTTTATCGCTCTGACTAAATTGCTCACCCAATTGCTTGATGTTTTTTGCATCCAGCAATATTCTTTCAACAATAGTGAGGAGCTCTTTACCGGGTTCTGTAAGGCCAAGAAGTCGTTTGCCCTTGCGAACAAAGAGCTCAATGCCAAGTTCATCCTCCAAATCTAAGATATGTTTGCTTACACCGGATTGTGAAGTGGCCAATGCGTTGCCAACCTCGGTGAGGTTGAAGTTGCGGCGAACTGTTTCGCGGATGATGCGGAGTTGTTGAAAGTTCATACTTAATTATCTATGGTTTAGCTGTTGCTTAGTGATGTTGTTGGCTTAGTATTTTCAAAAACGCGCAACTGCGAAGGAATGATGCGAACCCGCTGGCCTTCTGCTAACCCGCGCTTACTTACTTCAGACCTAGGTAGTTCTACTTCATAATAATGCGGGACTGTTTTTGAGTCAGAGCTTGCACTCGAAGAGAGTTCAATTCTAGAATTTAGGCCAAAAGACAGAATGCGATCAATATGGGCAATGACCCCTTCATTACTGTCATTTTCACTAACAATATCCAACTCATGTGGTCTAGCAAAAGCCAACACAGCTGCGCCCTGCGCAATCGATTCGGATTGGTCATGGTTTAACTTATGTTTACCTACTTGAATACCTTCGCCTTCTACACGTCCATGGAATAAATTCACATTTCCGAGAAAACCATAGACAAATGGTGTAGCAGGATGGTCATAAACTTCATCTGGGCTGCCAATTTGCTCGATATTGCCTTGATTCATGAGGACGACACGATCAGCAACTTCAAGAGCCTCTTCTTGATCGTGGGTTACAAAGATGGAGGTGATGTGTAATTCGTCATGAAGTTTACGCAACCAGCGACGCAGCTCTTTACGAACTTTGGCATCTAAGGCGCCAAATGGTTCGTCTAACAGCAATACTTTTGGTTCTACAGCTAAGGCTCGTGCTAAGGCAATTCTTTGGCGTTGTCCGCCCGAGAGCTGAGCTGGAAAACGATCATGTAACCAGTCCAGTTGTACAAGATTTAAAAGCTCATGTACTTTATGGGCAATCTCATCTTTACTTGGACGCTCTTTACGACTCTTCACATTCAAACCAAAAGCAACGTTGTCAAAAACAGTCATGTGCTTAAAGAGGGCGTAGTGCTGAAATACAAAGCCAACTTGACGGTCACGTACTGGGGTTAAGGAAGTATCAACGCTATCCAAAATGATATTGCCGCTATCTGGGGTTTCAAGGCCCGCAATGATTCGCAGTAAGGTGGTTTTGCCACAACCTGATGGCCCCAGTAATGCAACCAGTTCGCCAGATGGAAAGTCTAAAGAAACATTGTTTAGGGCAACAAAGTTACCAAATGATTTGCTAACGTTTTTAACTTCAATACTCATAATGGTCCTTCGATTGCGGGCACTGCATTTGTTTCGGATTTAAGGTGCCACTCAACATAGGTTTTTGCAGCTAAAGTGAGAAGCGCCAAAAGAGCAAGTAATGATGCAACTGCAAAAGCAGCTACATAGTTGTATTCGTTATAGAGAATTTCTACTTGAAGTGGGATGGTGTTGGTATAGCCGCGAATGTGGCCAGATACAACGGATACCGCACCAAATTCACCCATGGCTCGGGCGTTACAAAGAATGACGCCGTACAGCAAGCCCCATTTAATATTGGGTA
Organism: uncultured Burkholderiales bacterium; assembly: GCA_903828695.1. GTDB lineage: Bacteria > Pseudomonadota > Gammaproteobacteria > Burkholderiales > Burkholderiaceae_C > Limnohabitans. The sequence goes on from CAIKNE010000057.1 coordinate 38,588, forward strand.
GCGTGACGTACCAAAAGGTTTGCCAACCGCTTGCGCCTAATACGGTTGCAGCCTCTTCCTCTTCACGGCCTTGAGCCTCCATTAACGGAATAAGCTCACGAGCAACAAATGGGAAAGTAACAAAAATCGTTGCCAGAATAATTCCGGGAACTGCAAAAATAATCCTGATGTCATGGTCAGTAAGCCAAGTCCCAAACCAGCCTTGTGCGCCAAACACTAGTACAAAAATCAAGCCCGCAATGACTGGTGACACTGAAAAGGGAATATCAATCAGCGTGATTATAAGATGTTTGCCTTTGAAATCAAACTTGGCAATAGCCCACGAGGCTGCAACACCAAATACTAAGTTAAGTAGTACCGCCACTCCAGCGGCAAGTAAGGTGAGTTTGATGGCGGACCAGGTATCAGGCTCTGCGATCGCCTTGAAATAGTACACCCAGCCTTTATAGAGGGCTTCGGTAAACACAGAGAACAATGGTAATAGCAAAAAGATACCAAAAAAACTTAAGGATAAAAACAATATAAACGTTTTAACAATGGTCGAATCTCTGGTTGCAGAGCTACGTTCAAATCGTGTGGTGTTGCTCATTAACGAACCCTCCCAGTTTTCTTGGTAGCCCATGCCTGAAGGCCATTAATAGCCAACAGAAGGAGTAAGGAGATGAGAAGCATTACAGAAGCAATTGCTGTTGCACCCGCATAGTCATACTGCTCTAGTTTGGTAATAATGATCAAAGGTGTGATTTCGGAAACCATTGGGATGTTACCGGCGATAAAGATCACAGACCCATATTCACCAACTGCGCGGGCAAAGGCGAGGGCAAAACCAGTTAATAGTGCGGGGAATAAAATTGGCAACACCACTTTTTTAAATGTTTGCCAGCGGCTTGCACCTAGGCTGGCAGCAGCCTCTTCTAGTTCAATCTCAATCTCTTCTAAGATGGGTTGTACTGTTCTCACTACAAAAGGTAATCCAATAAAAATCAACGCTACAAGAACACCCCAAGGCGTAAAAGCAATCTTAATACCGAGAGGCTCGAGGTATTGGCCTATCCAACCATTTTTAGAATAAAGCGCTGCAAGTGCAATGCCAGTAACAGCAGTTGGCAGGGCAAATGGAAGATCTACCAAAGCATCTACTAGGTTTTTGCCAATGAAGGTATAACGAACTAAAGCCCAAGCAAGCAACAAACCAAAGATCGCATTAATGAGGCCAGCAAGCAAGGCCATGCCGAAACTCAGTCGATAGGAAGCCATTACCCGTGGCGCAGTCACAGCATCAAGAAAGGCGGGAAATGTGAGACTGGTCGTTTTTAATACCACCGCAGACAGCGGAATTAAAACAATGATGGATAGATAAACGATGGTGTAACCAAGCGATAAACCAAAACCGGGAAAGATACTATTTTTCTTTGCACTAGACATCTGTACATTCTAGGGTTGACCCTCATAAAAGGGAAACAAGAAAAGATCATTAACTTATATGCAAAATGAATATAAGCATTATGAAGACGGAAAAACAGCCCAGAGAGTGTTGTCTGGGCTGTTAAGGGTTAATGCATAAGTTAGCGTCTAAAGCTTATTTAACAATAATCTCATCGAATACACCACCATCATTAAAGTGAGTCCTCTGGGCTTTTTGCCAACCACCAAACACTTGATCGATGGTTACTAGTTTCACTTTAGCGAATTGATTGGCATATTTCGCTGCCACTTTAGGATCACGCGGACGGTAATAGTTTTGGGCCGCAATCTCTTGACCAATTGGGCTGTAAAGCTTTTCCAAATAGGCGGTAGCTACTTTTCGAGTACCTTTTTTATCCACCACCTTGTCTACAACGGCGACCGGTGGTTCAGCAAGAATGGATATTGAAGGGGTAACAATTTCAAACTTATCTGGACCCAATTCTTTGACTGATAAGTAGGCTTCATTTTCCCAGGCAATCAATACATCGCCAATACCACGCTCTGTAAATGTCGTAGTTGATCCACGAGCGCCAGAGTCTAATACCTTCACGTTGGCAAACAGTTTTTTGACAAACTCTTTAGCTTTGACCTCGTTACCGCCAGGTTGTTTTAAGACGTAGGCCCAAGCTGCTAAGTAGTTCCAGCGTGCCCCACCAGAAGTTTTTGGGTTGGGCGTAATGACCTCAATACCTGGTTTTACCAAGTCATTCCAATCTTTAATGCCTTTTGGATTGCCCTTGCGTACCAAGAATACGATAGTGGAAGTGTAGGGAGAGGAGTTATCTTTAAATTTCTTTTGCCAATCTTTAGCTACAAGACCTTTTTCCGCTAAAACATCGATGTCATAAGCCAAGGCTAGGGTCACTACATCAGCATCCAAGCCATCTAATACTGCACGTGCTTGTTTACCTGATCCGCCGTGAGATTGTTTAACGGAAAGATCTTCGCCAGTTTGTTTTTTCCAATCTGGGATGAAGAATTTGTCATAGTCTTGATACAGTTCGCGAGTTGGATCGTAGGAGACATTCAAGATTGTTGTCTCTGCAAGGCTAGTAGTTATCAAGCCAATCCCCAAAAAGAGGGTTGCCGCTACTTTACTTAAATTAATTCGTTTCATTGCGCTTCCTTTTTAACAATAGATCTAATGTAGAAGGGAAGGCTTATGGTGTGAAGCAAGAAAAAGTGGATTGTTTATCTTTAAATAGAATTAGCGAAGCAGGTTCGTCCGCTATGGGTCGTTAGCTGCCGTCCAGCAAATTGAGCTTTACTTAAAGTAACGCTCATTTACTCAAAACTACTTTGGAGCAACGAGGTGTTAGATGGTTGCTCCAAAAATCCTTTGGTATTGAAAACCAAAGACCGGGAGACTGCCTCTTTAAATCCATGAATTTGCTTACACATTTGCTTACACACCGACACTGACCACCCGCAGACCTCCTGTTTATATGGGTCTACCTTGGGCTTCTGCTCTCATAACGAAAGTTGTGCCATAGACGTGGAAACTGTTTATGGGGGGGGTGTCAAATTCGGAGAAAGCTAAAGGTAGAAATATCC
>CAIKNE010000058.1 GCA_903828695.1 uncultured Burkholderiales bacterium
AGTTCAGTCCAACCAACTGCTCAAATACAGGCTGCGCCAAACTGTATTCGCCGCGCTTAAAAAGCTCAAGGGCTCCGACCAATACGGATTGCTCGGTTTGTTCTAAATAGATGACCGGTTCAGGGGATTGAGACATGGGTAGAAGAGTTGATGGTTAGCGCTATTTTAATACGCTCTTTATAAAACCCCCTTGCCCATATTTCTCTATCGACCACCCAGCCACCTAGTATTCGCGGATGGCCTCATCCTTGGTCTTCATAATTGGGTAAGCAATGTATGAGAAGATGGACCTCCTCCCAACTACGATCTCACCCGTGAGTGTCATGCCAGGCAGCACCTTAAGTGGCTTATTGAGATTGTCTAAGCTAATTTCCTTCAAACTCACACGGGCCGTATAAAACCCAGAAGTGTTGCGTTTATCCTCCATCGAGCTACTCGTTGTATCTTGGCTGATCCGGCTTACACTTCCCTCAACGATTCCGTGCTTTTGGAAAGGGAAAGCATCAATTTTCACTCTGACCGGGTCGCCGACATTGATGTTGGAGATATCACTTGCATCGATTTTGACTTCAGCCTCTAAGGACGCCTCAAGCGGCACAAGCGTAATTAATGCCTCTGCCTCTCGAATCACTGAGCCTTTGGACAGTTTAGCGACTTCCAAAACCACAGCGTTCTCAGGAGCCTCGATCGTAATGGAGCTACTGCGCCTTTGATTTTTGATGAGTTGATCGGCTAACCCATCTCGCTCACGCTGGGCAGTGACGAGCTCTTCCAATACTTTTTGGCGGTACTCACTGACATAAGCAGCGCGGTCAGCCTCGGTGCCCGATAGCTCTTTGCGTAACTCATTGTCCTTGTTTCTGACATTTAGAACAGTGCTCTCGATCTCCAATCGTTTGTCTCGAATCTCGAGCAGTCCTTTTCTGGATTGGAACTGCTTCTCAACCAACTGCTCATTCATCGTCTCAATCTCTTTCAAAGACTGAAGCCTGTTCTCTAAATTCTTGATTTCTAGTGCATTGTTAGAAATTGAGGATTTGAGTCTAGAAATATTCTCATTCAAACGAGTGATGTGCGCACGAAACGCCTCACTCCTGCCGGCGTCTAGGTTTCCTTGTAACTCATCGTGTACGTTATTACCGGATACAAAAGTTTTACCGTCCCGCTCCGCCTCTAAACGCCTGACCTGCGCATCAAGACTTGCTAAGCGCTCTTTGACCTGATTCAAATCAGCACCCGTGACCGTGGGATCAAGGGTCGCTAGCACATCGCCTTTTTTGACAATCTGTCCAACCGTTGCGTTCAAGGATGCGATTTGTGAGGTCTCAATCGGTTGAAGAACAATATTTGGAAGGGTTGCAACCAGTTTGCCCCGGGTGGAGATGACTTCATCAATTTTTGAAAAATAGGACCATAGGAAGAAAAGTGCCATCATGGACACAAGCAAATACAGAGTGAGTGAGATCCCCGTTGGGACAGGCGTCATCTCAATCTCATCTGCATCTGGCAAAAACTCATGAGATTTATTTTTGGGTTTAAATAAATTTTTCATGATCTACCGTTTTGTTGATACCAAAGATGTGCATACTCATCGCACTGTGTAAGCAATTGCTTGTGCGGTGCGGAGTCTAAAATTTTACCGTTCTCAAAGAAGAATATACGGTCAGAGTTCACAAGCGTGGACAATCGGTGACTGACAATAATGACCGTTCTGCCTGCAGCAATTTTGGCGAGATTGTCCATAAAAATCACTTCACTCTCTGGATCAAGTGCACTTGAAGCCTCATCAAAGATAAGAACTCGAGG
>CAIKNE010000059.1 GCA_903828695.1 uncultured Burkholderiales bacterium
CTTTTGTCCCTTTTGTCCCTTTTGTCCCTTTTGTCCCTTTTGTCCGTTTTGTCCCTTTTGTCCCTTTTGTCCCTTTTGTCCTTTTTATCCTTTAATAAGCGAGCTTTGATGGTTGGACTATTGAGTTGCAAGCGAATCTCAAATTGATACTCCGTAGGAGCGGTGCTACGCACGATACGGGCACTAACGCTCTGGCGTACGAAACGATTGACCAACTGATAACTGACCAATTGCTTGGCATCATCCCCCTGTGCAAGCGATTGGAGATCGTTGGCCAAATGCTCGACTAAATTTTGATGCGCTAGCGCAATATTGACGCTGGGGTTGTGAAAGAGGTTTAGCACATTGCGTTTAGCCCTGGGGTAAATCAACTCATACGTCGCCCAACCAACTCCCGGCTCAGTTGATGGGGAATGATCAGCATTTTGAAGTCCAAGTGAGCGTGTGCGAACGTACAACTGCGGCTGCCAACCCAGAGAGTGGTAAAACTTCCAATTCGGAAAGAATGCTCGAAACAAAAAAAACCAAGGACCCTGCACTGTTTTAGTGGTCACCATTAATGTGGCCAACAACAATAAGAAATAAAAGACAAGAATGGCTCGGCTCATTGTGGTTCAACAAAATAAACTGCGCACCTAGTGCAGCTGTGTTTTAGAGTGCTGATGGTGATTTTAAATAACTTCTCTGCGACGACTTAATGTGTTCCAACATATTATTCAAATATTATTTTTTGCCTTATTGTTTAGATTAAAAATGCACGGTAAGTACTTAATCTAGAGTTTCTAAAAAAAAACTCATTAATTGTCAAAATATGCCTCTAACTCTGAGAAAATTGCTACCTGAAACGAATGGAAGGGCTTTTTACGCCTTGGTCTCCCCCTTTGTGGGCAAGTCCATTTGAACAAGTGAATAAAATTACAAGATGTCGACCACTAAAGTCTCTAAAAACGCTCTATCTTTTGATATAAAAAGTGCTCTGTTGCCACTGGAGAGCGTGATCATCCGCTCAGACGACATGGGCCAAGTTGAGGCAGATTTAGATTCGCGTTTCTCCAAGCACCCTGATTTCTTTGACAACGATCCAATCATGATTGACTTGACACAGATACAAGAGCACGCCGCCTGCGGTGCGCTTGACCTGCAAAAGTTATGTCAAGTGCTAAAGAAATACAAAATGAATCCGGTTGCGCTTCGATCCAACAATCCAACGCACCATGCTTGGGCCGAGTTGTCGGGGTTGTTTTTAATCACGCAGTCACAAATGCCCTCTGAGCCCAAAAGGTCCAGTGCAAACGCGGCGCATGAAAATGCTGCAAGCAAAAACTCTGATTTAGAGGTCGCTGTGTCGTCCCCCTCCAGCTCAGCACAACCCGTTGGTACGCCGTCCAAATTAGATGCTCCAACAGGGGACTTGGCCAAGGGCTCAGACTCAAGCGGTGCCCCAGAGGTTGCCCCGTCCAGTTGCGCACTCATCATTGATAAGCCGCTGCGCTCAGGCCAACACGTTTATGCAAAGGGACGAGACCTTGTCGTAATGGCGATGGTCAACCCGGGTGCTGAGATCATGGCGGACGGACACATCCACGTCTACGCGCCCCTTCGCGGCAAAGCCATAGCAGGTGCAAGGGGTAATAAGGATGCCAGAATTTATACAACCTGTTTAGAAGCCGAATTGGTCTCGATTGCGGGTGTTTACCGAACAAGCGACACACCGATTCCCAAAGAAGTTGCTGGGAAATCAGCGCAAATCCGGTTGATTGACGATAAATTGGTGATGCAACCCAAGTAAACTCTCGTTGTAATTTTTTATTTTATTAAAGGACCGTATTCCATGACAAAAATTGTTGTAGTGACCTCTGGTAAGGGAGGTGTGGGTAAAACAACAACCAGTGCTAGTTTTGCCTCTGGGCTTGCCCTTCGTGGACATAAAACGGTCGTGATTGATTTTGATGTTGGACTGCGAAACTTAGACTTGATTATGGGATGTGAGCGAAGGGTTGTGTACGACTTTGTGAACGTCATCAACCAAGAGGCCACACTTAACCAAGCGCTGATCAAAGACAAACACACTGATAACCTCTTTGTGCTGGCTGCGTCACAAACCAGGGACAAAGAGGCGTTGACCCAAGAGGGCGTGGAGCGAATTTTGCGCGAACTCGCGGATATGGACTTTGAGTTCATCATCTGTGATTCACCAGCAGGTATTGAGACGGGTGCGTTGATGGCTATGCATTATGCAGATGAGGCCTTGGTCGTGACCAACCCAGAGGTATCTTCAGTTCGCGACTCAGACCGCATTTTGGGTATGCTGAGCAGCAGAACACTCAGAGCCATCAACGGCTCCGAGCCAATCAAAGAGCATTTGCTCGTCACACGCTACAACCCCTTGAGAGTTGAGGAAGGCCAGATGTTGTCGATTGAGGATATTCAAGATATCCTTCGCATCCCGCTCATCGGAGTGATCCCCGAATCAGAGAACGTTCTTCAGGCTTCGAACCAAGGGGTGCCCGCGGTTCACTTGGACAAGACTGAAGTTTCTGAGGCCTACCTTGATGTGGTGGATCGGTTTTTAGGGGAAGACAGACCTCTGCGGTTTATTGAGGCTGAAAAGTTGGGCTTGCTCCAGCGCCTCTTTGGGAGGAGATAAGTATGTCCATCTTGTCTTTTCTGCTGGGTGAGAAAAAGAAGTCTGCAAACGTTGCTAAAGAGCGCTTGCAAATTATCTTGGCTCATGAGCGCTCAGGGCGCAACGCAGCTGAACCCGATTACCTCCCCGAACTTCAACGCGATTTGATTGCTGTGCTCAGTAAATACGTCAAAATAAATGCTGAAGACATCAGAGTTAATCTTGAACGCCAAGATAACTTAGAAGTTTTAGAGGTCAAGATCGAATTGCCTGACTCGCGTTAATCACATTGCGTTAATCACATTGCGTTCACTTCGCAGACTTCACGAAGCGTATCGCTCAGGCTGGTAAGTCACTTTTGGTGTTGTGATATCCCGGCGTATAAACAAATTGCCGTAGCCGCTGCAACATTCAAAGACTCCTCACCTGAGGGCTGTGCTATTTTGACGCTCTGAGTAGCCATGCCAAGAAGCTCATCTCGAACACCTTGCCCCTCGTGCCCAAAGACCCATGCGCAGGGCGCAGGGATACGGCGGGTGAGTTGCAAATCGTGCAAATACTCCCCCTGATGCGAGCTCGTACATAAAAGCGGTACCTGAAGTCGCCGCACATCTTCAACAGATGCTGACTCAATGAGTTGTAGACTAAAGTGCGCGCCCATACCCGCTCTGAGCACCTTCGTAGACCATAGTCCTGCAGTTCCTTGCAAGGCAATAATTTGTTGATAACCAAATGCAGCTGCACTCCTGAGGATGGAGCCCACATTCCCTGCATCTTGTACCCGGTCTAGTACAACGCTAGACAGCAAAGGATTCAGGGCTTGTACTTTAGGTGAGGACACTAAAAAGCCAACATTTGCAGGAGAGGGTAGCGTGCTGATCAGCTTAAAAAGACTGTCATGTAAGATACTGACACGTTTGGCTTTTTGCAACCACAGTGGATATGCCTGAGCGAGTTGCTCTAGACGGTAGGACTGGGTACACACCAAATGCTCCAGCTCGACGCCTTTGTCAAATGCTGCGCTACAAAGGTGTTCGCCCTCTAACCACAACTCACTCGCGTCACTATAGGCCCTTGCACCGGATTGGATGCCTCTAATCCTTTTAAGCAACGAATTGTCCTTAGATTGAATGACCTCTAAAGGTTGGTGCTGGGTGTCAGAGTCGCTATTCATCTAGCGATTATAGTGAGCCGTAACGGTTTGGGGCCCAAGTTTGAAGACTTGAGAAGTAAGACCTCAGTACAAGCTTTGGGCGACACTGGCCTCTTTGATGACGGGAAGTTCAGATAAGGTGAACTGGTTAACCACATCTTGAGGGACGTAGATACGGTAGCCCTGAAAGTAAAACTTGAGTTGCCTTATATTTTCACTATACACTTTAAAAGGCGCAACTCCGTAAACACTTTGTGAGGCACCCGCTGCGAGGGCGATGACGGATACTTTATTTTGCACATCCATCACACAAAGGTTCGTTGGTGCAGTGGCCATAATGTGCACAAAATTTCCCTGCTTACTCGGATGCAAAGCAGTCAAACTGGGTGACTCTGATTGCCAATGGCAACTTGAAGTGTTTTGTTGCTCGGCCACTGCTGCAGTTGGTGCTCCAGGGGCTGCAGGTGAAGTGCTTACATCAACAGGAGAACTCGCCTTCGTGTTCTGACTCACCTTTGGCTGTGTGTCTAGGGCTTGTGCGGCCTCAAATTGACTAGACTGCACCCCTGCGGAGCCTGAGCTGGCGAGTAAGACTGAGTTGGCAACCGGCGAGGGCTTGGGGTTTACCAAAGCGTCCCTCAGCCAAGTCGTTAACTGCGCGGATTGCAAACCAAGCTGTGCGCTGCGTTGGCTTAGGTCGTAGGCTAACAGCCCAGTTGCCATACTACCCATCAAGATCCATAAAAATTTAGAGTGCCACACTGAACGCAAAACAACGGAGCCACCAACCCCTCCAACCCCACCTGCTCCGCGAAAGACGCGAAAGACGCGCAAGACGCGCGCAAGCACTGCAAACTGGCCTTTGAATTTTGCTTCTACATATTCACCCATGCGCGCGAGGCGCAGCCCTAGAGGGGGTTTTGGAGACTGCAAGGGAACGATACGTTGAACTGGATGACCCAGTGCTTGCTCATGCACTTGAACTTGCGGCTCAGTAAAGCGAAATCCTAAGATAGATAAGGCTCTTTCTCCTGCACGAAGTTTAATGGCTTCAGTGTAAAAGAGTGAACTCCCCCCGTCCTCTAATTGCCTGAGTTGATCAACCGATAGAGAAGCTTTTCTAGCCAACACCGAAAGGCCTATTCCGGCCGATTGACGCAGTGACTTCAAAGTCACCCCGTCCGATGTTTGCCAATCCATGTTACTCATAAGTATTTACTGCTCACCAGGAGTGAAAAAAATAAAGTCTAAGGTAAATGTATGAAGGAGCAATGACGAACAAACTACTCCCCTCGCAACTCGCTTAAATTTAAAAGCGTGAATGAAAGGGATTCTAGTCCTAATCGATTTGGACGCGCTAACACTTTAAGCGTACGGGCGCTCGTCCCATCAATCCGAGTAGCATGCCCTCGTTCGGGCAAGACCGAAGTTTTAGAACTTAACGATCAAACCACTTTGAACAACGTTTGAGCGCTCATCACTCAAAACACCAGTACCCGTGAAGCGGGTAACTTCAAGTTTGAGTGAATAGAGTTTTGACAAATCATAAGCAGCCTCGCCCCCAGCTACCCAGCCGTTACCCGTGACATCAGCTTCAACCGAGTGCGCAACACCTAGGACCGCGCCAAACTCGAAGCGACCAATAGAGTACAGCTCTTTTACGCCTTTAAGAATGGTGACATTCGCACCCACGTCGCCTTGGCGGCCTGCAGAGTACTCAGCTACCACTTTGAATCCAGACTCGCCCAGCGGCAAAGCTGCTGATACGGCAACCAAGTTTTTACCTGAATAAGAATCATAGCCACCGTCTATGCCGAGTTGAAACGTTGACTCACGCTCATATTCAATGGCACCCTTTGAGCTCTCGGAGGCACCCTCGTGTGACGCACCAGCCTCGTGGGCTTGAGCGCCAAAGGCCATCGACAATGCAATAAATAGAAGTATTTTTTTCATAAAGGTTCTCGCTTATCAAACAAGTTTCAACAAAATCAACGATGTAGAAGATTAACTACAAATCAAATCGACTTAAAGAGTTGAAACTTGAGTTCGAGCAGTGGTCTTTTCAAAAAACCAATTTCAGGGGCTAACTCTATATTTTTAATACTTTATAGCTCTTATTAAAATCTAATTCCCAGTTACGCCTCTCACCAAGTCCAGGTTAATACTCTTAGATGATGCCTAAATCGAATTGCAAGTAATTAACGCTTTGGCAAAACTGCGGCGACGGGGGCAAAAGAGCGACGATGCCAAGGCGTGGCGCCGTAGATCTTCAAAGCATCCATATGGGCTACGGTGCCGTAGCCCTTGTGCTGAGCAAAACCGTACTGTGGATAATCAGCGTCTATTTGCGTGCACCAGTGATCACGACTGACTTTGGCCAAAATGGAGGCTGCAGATATGCAGTCCAAAAGTGAGTCGCCTTTGATAACCGCCCGTGCTGGCACCAAAAGCTTAGGCACTCGGTTACCGTCTACCCAAACGCGAGTTGGGCTAACCTGCAAACCCTCAACGGCTCGGGTCATGGCGAGCAGGGTCGCTTGCAAGATATTTAAAATATCAATTTCCTCCGCGCTGGCCTGGGCTACGCAAAAGGCAATGGCCTTACTTCTAATTTCTTGATCTAGGCGTTCTCTACTTTTTGGGGTGAGTTTTTTAGAGTCCGCTAAGCCTGCAATGGGCTGCGCTGGGTCCAATATAACTGCAGCCGCCATCACAGGCCCAACCAGTGGTCCCCTGCCCGCCTCATCCACACCTGCAGCACACTCTGACGGATCAAAACCCAGTCGAACCAGCGTTCGTGGATCGTTCACGCTCTCCCCCGCGCAAGCAAACCCTCGATGACACGGGTAGCAATGGTCGGTGTATCCCGACTCAGTTGAAGGTGCATATCGTTAAAAGCTTGGGTCATCTCGACCATAGCCTTCTCATCATTCAATAGCCTGAGCATCCGCGCTGCTAAGGCCTCAGGAGTAGCCTCAGTCTGTAAAAGCTCAGGCACGATCTCCTTACCCGCCAAAATATTGGGCAAGCCTATCCAAGGCAAAAGTCTTTGTGGCCAAATTAGCCAATAGCTAAACCAGTTCACGTGATACCCAATCACCATGGGACGCTTGAACAGGGCAGCCTCTAAGGTTGCGGTACCACTCGCCACCAACACCGCGTCACAGGCCGTCAAAGCTTCGTGGGATTGGCCCTTGAGTAAGATTAAATTCGCAACCGGTGTTCGCCCCGCTATGGTCTGTACAAGACGCTGGAGATGGGGGACCACTGGCAATAAAAATAACGCCTGCGGATCACTCTTTTGTATGATCAACGCAGCCTCCAAGAACCTCTTGGTCATTTCTTGGACCTCAGAGGCACGACTACCCGGCATCAATGCAACCACCTTTGCATGTGGATCGATTCCAAAAGCGCGCCTTGCACTCCATTTATCCGGCACCATCGGTACAACCTGCGCCAAAGGGTGCCCCACATAAGTCGCTGCAATTTGATACTTCTCTAGGACGGCGGGCTCGAAGGGAAAAATACACAAAACATGGTCAACGCTTTTGACGAGTGTTAGCGCCCTTTTGGCACGCCAAGCCCAGATAGAGGGGCACACAAAATGCAAACAAGGAATGGCCACGGCCTTTAACGACGCTTCTAAATTGAGATTAAAGTCAGGCGCATCCACACCGATGAAGAGGTCGGGTGGATTGTCTAAGAGTTCTTTTTTGAGCGCTTTGCGAATGCCCAGTATTTCTCTAAGGTGCAAGAGCACTTCAAAATATCCCCTTACTGAGAGTTTGTGCGCAGGCCAAAGAGCTTTAAATCCCAAAGCACACATTGCATCCCCACCGATGCCGTAAATTTGAGCATTTGGCCAACGAGCCAATATACCTTTGATCAGTAAACTTGCCAACAAATCCCCAGAGGATTCGCCGGCTACCATCGCAATGCGGGGGGCATGGGTAGCATCAAATGCGCTCGAAGCGGCTGAGGGAGTATTTAAGGAGTCTTGCAAAGCGAGATGGTATGAATGAGTGTTTGAGTTATGTAACACCACTACCTAATCCGTCAAGGAATAAGCACTGTAGCAACTTGGACTTGGACTTGGACGGGAACTGTCCTCGCGTGTAGTAACTTAGGATTAGCGAACAATACCGCGATCAGCACTTGGAGCATTCAAGAAATCAAGCATCATTTTCACATCCGGCTCAGCCTGTGCGTGGGTCTGCTCAAGCGCTTGGATAGCGCTCTTAGACTGCTCAAGCGTTAAGCCGTCACGGTAAAGTAGCTTATGCATTTCCTTGATCGCTTTTATCCGCTCGGGTGAGAATCCGCGGCGTCGCAGCCCCTCGTAGTTCATGGAGCGCGCCTGCGCGGGTTGTCCTTGGCACATCACAAAAGGAGGCAAATCCGCCCAGATCATAGAGTTGATGGCTGTAAAGGCGTGACTGCCTAGGCGACAAAATTGATGCACCGTTGTAAATCCGCCCAATATCACAAAATCGCCCACTTGAACGTGACCGGCCAAAGAGGAGTTGTTTGCAAAAATAGTGTTGTTCCCAACATCACAATCATGTGCCAGATGAACGTAGGCCATGATCCAATTGTCGTTGCCTAAGCGAGTAACGCCCTTGTCTCCGATGGTTCCAATATTGAATGTACAAAACTCTCTTACTGTATTTCGGTCACCCATAATAAGCTCACAAGGTTCACCTGCGTATTTCTTATCCTGGGGAACACCGCCAAGCGAGTTGAAAGCGAAGATCTGATTGTCCTCGCCTATCGTCGTGTTCCCATCTATGACGCAGTGCGCGGCGATCCGAGTACCCTTGCCTACTCGCACGTTGGGACCTATCACCGTATAGGGCCCAACCTCAACACTTTCGTGTAATTGAGCGCCTTTATCCACAAGAGCGGTTGCATGAATGCGTGTCATAACTTGTGTTACTTAATTAGGTTATTGTTTAATCATGGTTTAGATTAATGACTTAGATCATTTGAATTTTAATTTTGATAGTCAGACTAACATCAAAAAAACTCGCCAAGCCTTCCTCAGAAAAACCACCCAAAGCGCATCAATCGATGGTGCGCATGGTGCACATCAACTCAGCCTCAACGGCCAAATCCTCACCCACAAATCCCTGCGCTTTGAACTTCATCACTCCAGCTTTCATCCTGAGCACCTCAATGTTGAGCAACAATTGGTCACCCGGCTCTACGGGACGCTTAAAGCGCACACCATCAATGCCTGCGAAGTAAAAAACATTGTTACTTTGTGAGCTGATATCAAAGCTCTCAAAGGCCAATAACGCTGCAGCTTGCGCCAAGGCCTCGATCATCAGTACACCAGGCATAACTGGGCGGTGCGGGAAGTGTCCGTTAAAGTAGGGCTCGTTAATGGATACATTCTTTAAGGCCTTGATCGACTTACCCTTGTCAACTTCGAGCACTCGGTCGACCAATAAAATTGGATAACGATGGGGTAGGAGTTTTAAGATTTTATGAATATCCATGCTGCTCATGATGATGGTCTTTATGAATGAAGGGGTTTAAAAAAATTCAGATGAAAGGTGATACAGAAAATGAATGTTGATGAAATACTGAGGTACAAGCCAAGCCTTGCTAAAGCACTTATTTCTTGCACACTTACTTCTTCTCGCCTGAGCCGTTTTGCATTAAGTTCTTCACCTTCTCCCGAATGGAGGTGAGCTGTCTTAATATGGCCGCATTTTTCTTCCAAACAGAGTCCGAATCAAAGGGGTAGTAGCCGCCGTACTCACCCGGCTCACGAATGGACCGGGTAATGACTGCTTTGGCTCCGATGTTAACTCGGTCTGCGATTTCAATATGACCCACAAAACCAGCGCCACCTGCTACGGTGCAGTGAGCTCCAATTTTGGTACTTCCTGAGACACCCACAAATGCAGCCATGGCCGTATGCTCTCCAATTTGAACGTTATGCCCGATTTGGATGCAATTATCAAGTTTGACCCCGTCCCCAATGACCGTATCTCCAAGCGCCCCTCGGTCAATACAGGTGTTGGATCCAATCTCAACTCGGTTGCCAATGCGCACACCACCGAGTTGCTCAATTTTGACCCACTCACCGCGGTGAGGGGCAAACCCAAACCCGTCCCCTCCAATCACAACGCCAGGGTGCACGATACACTCAGATCCTAATATGCAGTGATGCCCAATGTTGACACTCGATTTAAGCCAAGTGCCCTCGCCTATCACTGCTCCCTCCTCCACCACGCATTGGGGTCCAATTCTTGCACTGGAGTGCACACTGGCTCTCGGGTGCACGAAGGCGGTCGGGTGTATCAGCGGCTCAGACTCGCTAGAGACTGGGTTTTGCTCACGCCACAACTGTGTGAGTAAGGCAAAGTAGTGATACGGCTTGTCACAAACGATGCACGCCCCTCTTGCGCTAGCCCTTTGCCGGTGCGCCTCAGCGACAATAATGCAACCCGCACGGGTTGTATCTAGTTGATCGACATACAAGGGGTTACTCAAAAAACTAATATCAACGCAGCTTGCACTCTCAAGCGGAGCAATTGCCGCAACGCTCATTTGAGCGGATCCCAATAAGGTTCCGCCTAGCTTTTCAACAATAAAACCAAGAGTTAACGCCATCCAGTCCAAACCATTTGCAGGAGTTGCGGAAATTGCAAAATTTGCAAAATTTGCAATAGTTTAATGACACGGGTCACAAGCCCTTTGTAAAAGCAAGGCCTGAGATCCCACCTGGGTTGTTGCAATCCTAAAGATCGAAGAACAACCGCGTCAAGCATTACTTGGCGTTCGAGCCGCCAGATGTTGCCGGTGTTTGAGCATTGATCGCTTTGATTACTTTCTCAGTGATGTCGTGCTTGGGGTTTATGTAGACCGCTTCTTGTAAGATGAGGTCATACTTCTCAGCCTCAGCCACTTGGCGCACTACTTTGTTGGCCCGCTCCAAAACGAGTTGGAACTCCTCGTTCTTACGTGCATTCAAATCCTCTTGAAACTCGCGTCTCTTTCTTTGGAACTCTCGGTCTTGGTCCCCTATTTGACGCTGACGGGTGACTCTTTGTGACTCAGACATGGTGGGCGCGTCACGCTCAAACTTTTCTGAACCAGTTTTGAGCGAATTACCCAGCTCAACCAAGTCTTTCTCTCTTTTTGAGAATTCTTGTTGAAGCTTGGCCTGCGCAGCGATAGCGGAATTGGCTTCGCGGAAAATCCGCTCCGTATTCACATACCCTATACGAAATTCATCCGCTAGAGCAACCCCCGTTGCAGCAACGGTAAGGAGCGCGATCAATAAGCGTTTTGTGTTTAGCATTTTCATCAAAAAGAAGTCCCGATTTGAAATTGTATCTTCTGCATTCTATCTCCAGGCATGAACCTCTCCGGATTGGCTACTGCAAAGCGCAGCGGGCCCATGGGGGAGATCCAACTCAGCCCAACCCCAACGGATGAGCGCAGCTTTCCAAAGTCCATCCTCTCCGTTTCCCCGTACACATTACCCATATCGTAAAAGGCGTATAAACGAAGAGATTTATCGTTACCCGCTCCAGGCATAGGCGCCAAAATCTCCGTATTGAGCGTGAACTTCTTGGGCCCGCCCACACTCAGTCCTGTGGTGTCCCTTGGCCCAAGCGTTCCGGCCGTAAATCCTCTGACAGAGCCCAGACCTCCGGAGGTGTAGTTTTTGAACACGGGGAAGGGCCTGCCCTCTATCCCCTGCCCCATGTCTAATTCCGAATTAAAAGCAAAGGTAAACTGTTTGGTGATCGGAATATATTGTTGAAATTGCCCCCCAGAACGGGTGTAGCGAGTATCCCCTAGGTCACCGACCTCACCGTTCAACCTAATGAAATAGCCAGAATTGGGGGTCAAAAGACTATCCCTGTTGTCCCGGGCCCAGCCAACCGTCATCGGAACCGAGACCGTCGTGTACCCAAAACGCTCAGCAAAATCCAAATAAGAGGCCGGAATGTTACTACCCGGCTTGATTTGAGTTTGTTCGGCCGCAGTTCCAACATAAACCGTATCCAACTCTGCAAAAGGTACTCCGTAGCGAATGCCAACGCCGTCAGTGACCAAACGGTAATTACCGCCTTGATCAACGTAGGGGATGCTAGAGCGGTGATAGTAATTCAAACTGCGAGACACACCGTCATCTGTTACGTAAGGATCGGTTGTATTGATTTGGAAAATCTGGTTGTACTTACTGGTACTAATTTGTGTACCCACAAAGTTACCCGTTCCAAAAACGTTATCTTGTTGGATACCAAAAGTTAAAAACACTTTTTCAGCCGATGAATAACCAGCACCTAACTGCAAACTACCAGTAGGCTTTTCGGTCAAAGTTACCGATAGATCAACTTGATCAGGCACACCGGGAATCTCTTTTGTATCAACCTCAACTTCCTTAAAGAACCCTAGTCTTTTAAGCCTGTCTTTGGAGATTTTGATGCGATAACCATCGTACCAAGCTGACTCCATCTGCCTGAACTCACGCCGCACAATCTCGTCCCTTGTCTTGGCGTTACCGGAGATATTGATTTTCCTAACATACACACGCCTAGACGGATCGCCCTGCAACACAATTACAACCCGGTTTGTCGCGCGGTCAATCTCAGGTCTTGGTTCAACGCGTGCGAATGCAAAACCAAAATTACCGTAAAAGTCCGTAAAGGCTTTGATGGTTTGAGTCACTTGGTTAATGTTGTAGGGCTCACCCGGCTTCACCGCTATAAGCGCTTTAAACTCGTCATCACGCCCCAAAAAATATCCTTCAAGCCTAACGCCTGAGACTACAAAGCGCTCGCCCTCGGTGACGTTCAGCGTGATGGTGATTTTTTGTTTGTTGGGTGAAATCGCTACCTGGGTGGAGTTAACTTTAAACTCCAAAAAACCTCTGGACTGATAGTACGACTTGAGCACTTCAATATCAGCGTTGAGTTTTGCTTGGGAATAACGATCGGACTTGGTATACCAACTGAGCCAAGTTGGGGTGCTTAGGTCAAGCTGCCCCAGCAAAGTGGACTCGGAAAACGTCTGCGCCCCAACGATTCGCATTTCTTTAATTTTGGCAACGTCACCTTCAGTCACACTGAAGGTCAAATTAACCCTGTTACGCTCAATGGGTGTGATCGTCGTGATGACTTCAGCTCCGTATAAGCTTTTGTTGATGTATTGACGCTTGAGTTCTTGCTCTGCTTTATCGGCCAAGGACTTGTCAAAGGGGCGTCCCTCAGCCAAACCAATCTCACGCAGTGCTTTACGAAGCGCGTCTTTATCAAATTCTTTTGCACCCACAAAGTCCAGGTTGGCGATGATGGGACGCTCTTCGATAGCAATAATAACGATGTTGGTTTTGATATCAATGCGCAGATCTTTAAATAGACCCAAGCCAAAGAGACTTCGAATGGCCTGTGTTCCCTTTTCTTCAGTGTAAGTGTCCCCCACTCTAAAGGGAATCGTGGCAAACACGGTACCTGGCTCAACGCGTTGCAAGCCCTCTACACGGATATCCTCGATTTTAAAAGGATCCAACGCCCAGGCCTGCTGAAAAAGGCCGCAGACGAATAAAGCAAAGACTAGAAATGTCTTTAAGAACAAAAACGAAAAGGAATTTGATTTCATGAAAATGATTTAGCAGGTCGCGTTTTTAAAGTTGATGTTCAAAAAAATTTCAGTCAAAGGCAATCCATAACTATTTCAATTTAAATGAATAACTTGCCCAAAAGTGTTATCCAATTAAACGCAGCACATCGTTAAACATTGCTGCACACATCATTAGAAGCACAACCCCAAGTCCAAAGCGCATGAGTCGTGAGCTCCAAGCCTCTGAGGGAGCGCTTCCAGTGAACAATTCCCAAAGATAATACATCAATTGGCCACCATCTAATACCGGGATAGGAAGAAGATTTAAAACGCCAACGCTGACACTCACAAATGCCACAAAACTCACAAAACTAGCCCACCCGCCTTGCGCTGTCTTTCCCGCATACTCCGCCAAGGTCAAAGGACCACTGAGCTCATGCCAGGAGAGCTGTCCAAGCACCATGCTTTTGAATGACACCAAGGATGTCATAGCTTGATCCAGAGTTAATCGACTTGCGAAGACAAGTCCATCCCAAAATCCTAGCCTTTTGAAGACCAGCTCCTGCGAGCCTCCTATTATGGCATCCACTCGGCCAATGGATTTACCGTCCTCCTGTACGGTCCGGGGCTTAAGCTCTAAGTTGACGAGAGTCTCCTTACTCGCTGATTTCCTCTTAATTTGCCAGTTTAAAACAGCGCTTTGACCTGTTTGTGACTGCAGCTGGCTTGCAGCAGCGCTTTTGTGAATGATTTGAACTAATTCCTGGGCATCTGCAACGCTTTGACCGTTGATTTTTAAAATCTCATCACCGGCCAAAACACCTGCCTTTTGGGCTACCCCCCCTTCAAGAACTGAACTCACTACAGGGGCTCGCCTAGGACCCGTCAGACCAAGCTCCTTTAGGGCCTGTACCCGCTCTTGGGGCGCACTTTGAAAGTGCTCACTAACCCTCCACCGACTCAAATCAATTGTGAGGGTCTGCGTCGGGGACATATTCATAATGTCCTCCAAGCTTGAGGTTTTGTCTAAGCCGTCTGCGAGCTCGTCCTGCTGGGTATCGGCATTGAATGTCTCACCCCTTTTAATGGCTATCTCAACCATTTGGGGGAGTAGAACGGGCGAATTTGTGGCGCCCAGCTCCTGCGCACTGGGCTGTTCGCTTTGGAAATACGCTTTAGCGTTAATGAGCGAATTGATGAACTCTCTAAAAGTTGCCGTGCTCTGGTACTGCGTATCCAGTCCTAAGGCCTTCACCCCCAGTATCCGGTCCCCACTTCGCAAATCGGCTTGTTCGGCGAAGGATCCTGGAAGGGGGTGCCCCAAAACGGCGGAGGGTTGCAACTGCCCAACCCACTGTACACAGGCATAAAGCAAAACGGCTAACAACAAGTTAGCCAATGGGCCAGCAGCAACCACCGCGGCACGGGCTTTCAGCGACTTTTGATTGAATGCAAATCGAAGTTGGTCCTGCCCGACGCTCCCCTCGCGCTCATCCAGCATTTGAACGTACCCACCCAAAGGGATGGCAGAGATCAGAAACACAGTCTTCGAGGGGTCAGCAACTGGGAGTGGCGTGGAGTGGGTCAGCTCGTTGAAAGCCGTGTCCTGCACAGGATTGTCCTTGCCAGCTCTAACCCTTTGAAGGGGATGCATTTGCCAAGCGATGAGGGGTCGACCAAATCCAACGGAGAACTTCAACACCCTTACCCCGCAAAGCACAGCTACCTTGTAATGACCGTATTCGTGAACGACTACGATCACGCTGAGCATGATCAAAAAAGATAGGATAGTGAGCATTTATTTTAATTAGTAAAACGCTTGCAACAATTTAAACTGTAAAACTTCAATCAAAAGCGCTGATAACTTGCTCTGCACTCAGGCGAGCGCGTGAATCGAGTTCCAATAAATCCTCTAGAGAATGTGGGGCCGTGGGCTCATACAAATCAAGCGTTCGTAGGTTCACTTCATGTATTTGAGTAAATCCAATTTTGCCCCCCAAAAAAGCTTGAACAGCAACCTCATTGGCTGCGTTCAGCACACCTGTCATCCCTGGTCTAGCCCCTAACACTTGCCAAGCCAAGAGCAGCCCCGGAAAACGCGCACGGTGCTCGTTCGAGTCAAAGTCCTCAAAGGTCATGGCTGGAACGTTTTGAAATTGGAGGGTTTGCGCGCCGGACTCGATACGATTGGGCCAACCCAACCCGTAGGCAATTGGAACCCTCATATCTGGAGTGCCCAACTGCGCAACAACAGAAGTATCTTTGTACTCGACCATCGAATGCACAATGCTTTGAGGGTGAATGACAACTTCTATTTTGTTGGGCTCTAAACCAAACAAATAGTGAGCCTCTATGACCTCCAAACATTTGTTCATCATTGTTGCAGAGTCAACCGATATCTTTTGTCCCATCACCCAGTTAGGGTGGCGACACGCCTCCTGAGGCGAGACCAGATGCAAGGTCTTTGGGTCCCGATTCTTAAACGGCCCTCCCGAGGCTGTCAGAATAATTTTCTCAACAGCTGAACTCCAAGTTCTTTCGTCTTCTGGTAGTGACTGAAAAATTGCAGAATGTTCGCTGTCGATTGGAAGTAACTTAGCCCCACCCGTTCGAACCTGGGTTAAAAAGAGTTCTCCTCCGACCACCAAGGCCTCTTTATTGGCAAGCAACAAACGTTTACCCGCGCGCGCAGCGGCTAAACAAGAGGACAAACCTGCAGCGCCCACAATCGCTGCCATAACGGTATCAACACTGGGGTGGGCCGCTAAATCATCTAAAGCCTTCGAACCCGTTAGAACCTGAGTCTTAAGTCCGCTCGGCTTGAGTAGCTGCTGGAGCTTTTTGGCGGCATCTTCTTGCACCATGAGCGCATAGGCGGGCTTAAAACGCACGCACTGCTCATACATCAACTCTACTTTGCTCGAACCCGTTAAAGCGAACACATTGAATAGTTCGGGATGGCGAGCAACCACATCCAGCGTACTCGTACCAATTGAGCCAGTGGAGCCCAGTATGGTGAGTGTTTGGACTTTAGGGCTAGAGGAGTCGCTTGACTCACCTTTAAAACTCTGGGATTGAGCGATCAAATCAAACTCCAAAACATCGCGATCGGGAGTGCTGGTAGGAGTGCATCTATGCGGTCCAAAACACCGCCGTGCCCCGGCAAAAGTCGACTACTGTCTTTAGCCCCAACGCTTCGTTTGACCAAGGACTCGATCAAGTCACCCACAACGCTCATAGCGGACATAAAGACAAGCGCACAAACTTGAATCACAAGTCCCTTACTCGCCAAGAGTGAGAAAAAACTAGCTCCCTGTTGAAAGGTTTCCAAGGGAATGGGTTGAGCTGACCCAAAGCCGGAGGCAGCACCCAAGCGCTGCCCATCAACCCAGATCCAAACGGTGGAGAGTATAAAAACAGCCAATACGCCGCCCCAAACACCCTCCCAACTCTTACCGGGACTGATGCTGGGGGCTAGTTTTCTGCGTCCAAACGCCCGACCAAAGAAATACGCTCCTATATCCGCAGCCCACACCAAAGCAAGAACGGATAACAAGAAGTTAAAACTCATCGCTTTGGCCTGATTCATAGCAAGCCAAGTGGCACAAAGTGCCCAAACGCCCCCGAGCAATCTAATCGGTTGGTAAATATGGAGCCAACCCTGAGGACCAACTCGCAACAGCGCAGCACTCATCAAAACCCACGCAGCGCTGCAAAAGAGCCAAAAATAATAATTAGAGAAACTCACCACCTGCGCGTACCAAAGCCCAGCACAGATGAGAGCACAAAACACACCCAAACAACTTGCCAGTGAGAAGCTTAAAGCGTTCAAACGCCCCCACTCCCAAGCTCCCAAACTGCAAAGTATCAAAGACAAAAGCGCTAGAGCAATGGGGTCAGAGGCCATCAGTGCTGGTACTAATACAATTAAAAGAACAATTGCAGTGATGACTCGTTGTTTAAGCATTAGATAGCGTTAGAGAAAATTGGGGTTTTTTAGGTTTGAATTCAATCCGGTATCTAGTGAGACATATCTGGGGTTTTGAGTGAATTCCAACCCCTTCAAACCTATTATCAAACCGCCATTAACTCTTGTTCTTTGGCAACCACCATTTTGTCAACCTCAGCAATGTTTTTATCCGTGATCTTTTGAGTATCAGCTTCAGCGCGTTTTTGATCGTCCTCAGAGGCCAATTTATCCTTCACCAACTTCTTGACCATCTCATTGGCATCGCGACGTAGGTTGCGAATCGCGATCTTCGCATTCTCACCCTCAGTTTTAACGATCTTGGTCATCTCTTTACGACGCTCCTCGGACATTGCTGGCAAGGGAACTCTAATTAAATCACCCATTGCTGAGGGATTCAATCCCAGATCACTCTCACGAATAGCTTTTTCAATTTTGGGGCCCATCCCTTTCTCCCAAGGCTGTACAGAAAGCGTTCTTGAATCCAGCACGGACACGTTAGCCACTTGGGTCAGTGGTGTCATGTTGTCGTAGTAATCAACCATCACTGAGTCAAGCAAGCTAGACGTTGCACGCCCAGTGCGAACCTTTGCCAAGTTTTGACGAAATGCCTCTATGGATTGAGCCATCTTGGTCTCAGTCGTGTTTTTGATATCTGCAATAGTCATATGAATCTCCTCATCAGGGGGGCAGCGTCCCCACTGATCTCTAATAAAGTTGCATTTGAATGGAGGAACCCAAAGCAGTTTGGCCTGAGTAACCTCCAACTGGACAGGACTGTATTATCGCTCGATTAGACGCATCCTATGGAGTGCGTCGGCTGGAGTTTTGGCAATGATCTGACGCAACGGCAAAGCCTAAGCGTGCACGAGCGTGCCCTCATCTTCCCCAAGTACCACTCTTTTAAGAGCCCCGTTCTTAAATATGGAGAACACTTTAATCGGTAAATTCTGATCTCTACACAAAGCGAAAGCTGTGGCATCCATGATGCCAAGATTGTTTGCAATCGCCTCATCAAAAGTCAATGCATCGTAACGTGTCGCATTCGGATCCTTCTTAGGATCTGCTGTGTAGACTCCGTCAACCTTGGTTGCTTTAAGCACTAATTCAGCACCAATCTCAGCCCCGCGTAAAGCGGCTGCTGTATCGGTTGTAAAAAACGGATTGCCCGTGCCCGCAGCAAAAATGACCACCTTGCCCTCCTCTAAATACTGGAGAGCTTTGGGCCTGACGTAGGGCTCAACAACTTGCTCGATCGCAATTGCAGACATAACCCTTGCTGTCAGACCGGCTTTGTTCATCGTATCTGCAAGGGCCAAGGCGTTCATAACGGTCGCAAGCATGCCCATATAGTCAGCCGTCGCACGGTCCATACCCACAGAGCCTCCTGCAACCCCTCTAAAGATGTTTCCACCGCCGATCACCACAGCGACTTCGACCCCTAAGTGAATGATCTCAGCAACCTCATCTACCACCCGCACAATGGTGTCTCGATTGATACCAAATGAATCATCGCCCATTAACGCCTCTCCTGATAGCTTAAGCAAAATACGCTTATGGGCTGGAGTTTTTGTAGGGGCGTTGGATGTCATTGGGTTTTCTCCTGTGGCTGGGTAAAGTGTAACGTGAACTATTGGGTGAATTACAAAAAAAAGGAGACCGAAGTCTCCATTTTTTAAAGTTTAAGCAGTTTGTTTGGCTGCAGCTACTTGGGCCGCCACCTCAGCAGCAAAATCGTCAACCTTTTTCTCAATCCCTTCACCCACAACATAAAGCGTAAATGAATGAACTTTAGTTTGAACAGATTTCAACATCTGTTCAACAGTTTGCTTGTCGTTTTTCACGAAAGGCTGATCAAAGAGGGATACCTCTTTAAGATACTTTTGAACCGATCCCTCAATCATCTTAGCAGCGATCTCTGGTGGCTTACCAGACTCAGCTGCCTTGGCAGTCGCAACAGAGCGTTCACGAGCAATAAACTCCTCAGGAACGTCTGCACTCGTAAGTGAAACGGGCTTCATCGCTGCTATGTGCATAGCCGTATCTCGCGCTGCACTTTCTTGTCCTTCATACTCTACCAACACACCAATACGTGTGCCGTGCAAATAGGAGGTCACAGCTTGCTGGCCTGAAATGCGCTTAAAACGCCTAAAGCTCATGTTCTCACCAATCTTACCAATAAGACCTTTACGAACATCCTCAAGCGTAGGACCAAACCCGTCTTGTTCGTATGCCAAAGCACTAAGCGCTTCGACACTAGCGGGGTTGTGCTCGGCCACCAACTTGGCAGCTGCGTTTGCAAGAGCCAAGAAACTGTCATTTTTAGTAACAAAGTCTGTCTCACAGTTCACTTCAATCAAAGCACCCGTTTTACCAGCCTCGATAAACTGCGCAACCACACCCTCAGAGGTGATACGTGAGGATGCTTTACCAGCCTTGCTACCCAGCTTTACGCGCAGTAACTCCTCAGCTTTAGCCATATCCCCATCAGCCTCAGTCAACGCCTTTTTGCACTCCATCATGGGAGCATCTGTCTTTGCTCTTAACTCAGCGACCATGCTTGCAGTAATTGCTGCCATATCTAATTCTCCAATTTTCGATTCAGTAGTTGTAAAAAAGGGGCCCGAAGCCCCTTTGGGTACGCGTGAGAGTTATCAAGCAGCTGTTGCGCCTTCAACCTCAACGAATTCGTCACTTCCTTCTGCCTGCACAGCCTTAACCACATCGTTGACCGCGTTTGCACGGCCTTCAAGGATTGCGTCTGCGATTCCACGAGCGTAAAGGGTAACTGCTTTAGATGAGTCATCGTTACCCGGAATAATGTAATCAATTCCTTCTGGAGAGTGGTTGGTATCCACCACCCCAATCAAAGGAATGCCAAGTTTTTTAGCCTCAGCTATAGCAATTTTGTGGTATCCCACGTCGATCACGAAAATCGCATCTGGCAGAGTTGCCATATCCTGAATACCACCAATGTCTTTTTCAAGCTTCTCGATCTCGCGAGTAAAAGTGAGCTGCTCTTTCTTTGACATCGCATCAAGTCCAGCTTCTTGCTGAGCTTTCATCTCTTTTAAACGCTTGATAGATGTTTTAACTGTTTTGAAGTTAGTCAACATGCCGCCCAACCAACGTTGATTCACAAATGGAACGCCTGCACGCTTGGCTTCTGTTGCGATCAACTCTCTTGCCTGGCGCTTGGTGCCAACCATCAAAATAGTGCCGCGGTTAGCAGACAACTGCTTGGCAAATTTGATGGCCTCTTGAAACAAAGGCAATGTTTTCTCAAGATTAACAATATGAATCTTGTTGCGATGACCAAAGATGTATGGAGCCATCTTGGGGTTCCAAAAACGGGTTTGATGTCCAAAGTGAACGCCCGCCTCTAACATTTCACGCATAGTTACTGACATAATTTTCTCCAAAGGTTGGTTCTAAAATCCAATCCGTCATCAAATCAGTTAAGATAATTAATCTAAACAAATTCAACACCTTGTTGGGATTGGTTTGCGATTTTTGTAACAAGTTATTCAGGTTTTACAGCCGCGCAAGAGAGCTCTCACACTGCTTTTTGACTCAAAAGCCCTAAAAAGACTGCTTGAGGGCACAAAATCCTGAACTTCGAGAGTATAACATACGCCCAGGCGTGCTACCCCCCAACCAACCGCCTCTATACTAAGTACATGAA
This sequence comes from uncultured Burkholderiales bacterium, assembly GCA_903828695.1. GTDB lineage: Bacteria > Pseudomonadota > Gammaproteobacteria > Burkholderiales > Burkholderiaceae_C > Limnohabitans. Next base: position 21,017 of record CAIKNE010000059.1, read on the forward strand.
AAAAATTGCTGTCATTGGGGCCGGAATTGTGGGAATTACCACTGCCTTTGAATTGGCCTCCACTGGAAACTCGGTTACTGTTTTTGATCACAACTCAGCTGCCGCTGAGGAGGCTAGCTTTGCAAACGGCTGCGTTTTCTCGCCCGGTTTTGTGACGCCTTGGGTTGCGCCAGGCCTGCCCAAGGCCCTCTTGGGCAAACTCTTTAGAGAGCACTCCCCTGTGAGAATAGGTGGGCTTGGAGCCAAAGAGTTGTCTTGGATATCCAAATGGCGTGCAGCCTGCAAAATGGATAGCTACTTGGTGCACCGCTCACAATTGCATAACCTCGCCTCCTTTAGCAACGAAGTTTTCAAAGACATTACGGGGAAATTAAATCTAGAGTATGAAAACTCTAAGGGTTTCATGGTTTTGTATAGAAGCCCCGAAGAGCAGAAAAATGCTCAGCGAATGCTACAGACCTATAACGAAATGGGTGTACCGTTACTAGAAATTTCTGCAGAAAAAGCCCGCATCATAGAACCCGCTCTAAACTTGGAAACCCAGATTAACGGAGGTTTGTACTTTCCAGAAGATGGGATCGCAAACTGTCGGCAATTCGCCCTCTTGCTCAAAGATGAATGCGAAAAAATGGGCGTGCGCTTTGAGTTCAACTCGGCCGTGAAGCCCTTAAGCGCAGCACAACCCACCCTTATCCAAACCCACAACGGTCAAATCAAATTCGACGCAGTCGTTGTATGTGCGGGTGTGAGCAGTGCAGAAATATTGGCTCCCATTGGAATTAAAGTACCCCTGCTCCCTATTTATGGGTACTCTTTGTCAGCAGCACTTCGTGAATCTATCGACGCACCATTGAGCGGGGTTTTCGATGATCGCCACAAAGTCACCATTAGTCGAATTGGTCAACGCATCAGGGTCTCAGGTATCGTTCAAATCGGAGGTGCGCCTAAGACCCATATTAGCGGTGCATTCAATACACTTTACAAAGTACTGAACGATTGGTTTCCAGGAGCGGCAAGAACATCCGAAAACGTTCAGGAATGGAAGGGGGCAAGAGCTATGCTACCCGAGGGTATTCCTCTCATTGGCGCCTGTAAGGTACCCGGCGTGTGGCTCAACATTGGTCATGGGTCAAGTGGTTGGACCCTTAGCTGCGGTGCCGCCAGAGCACTATCCAATCTCATTGATGGCCGCCTCCCAGGCACAAACCTCATTGGGTTCGGTATGTCTCGATTGGAATGAACTATTTAACAATTCAATCTCCTTTAACTTAAAAAGAACGAGGCAAACCTCGGGTCTTTTGAAGACCGACGGTTTTTTTCAACCCCAATAGAGCTTTACCAGTGTGCTGCATCCGGTTCTGCAAGTTCAATATTAGAACTACACTTAGCCGACATGCAATACCCATTACATCCCCCACCCAGCGTTGCTCCGGTTCGCATAGGCGAGCCTTTTAAACTGCGCTGGCCATTACTGCGGACGACTCAAATACGAACCCTTGAATCGGCTTACGCAGGGGAACGTTTGGAGAACAATAAATTCCTAGGTAAGTTACCCACACTGATGGAGTCGGCTGGTCTTAGTTTGGCAAAGCTTTGCCTGGCACTCTGCCCCAACGCAGAGCACATATGGATTGCGTGTGGACCGGGTAATAACGGAGGCGACGGCATCGTTGCAGCAATTGAATTACAAAAGCTCGGCAAAAAACCTTACGTCAGTTTTTGCGGCAAAAGGGTAGAGGGCGCATCCGACATTTCTGCACCCCACCAAACCGCCTCGAGAACTTCTTCGAGTCCTCCAATCAGTGCCCCAATTGGAGATCTTCGAGCAGCCCAACTAGCTGCCTTATCCCACGGAATTGAACTTCACAAAGTAGCCCCTCATTACTGGGATTTTGCAATAGATGCCCTTTTGGGAATAGGCATCGACCAAAAGACCCCTAGACCAATTGAGGGTGTAATGGCACATTGGCTGAATCTCCTCAACACCGGCGACTCACCCGTCCTTTGCGTCGACGCTCCCTCTGGACTTTGCACGGATACGGGTCAAATGAGCGCTATCAATGCTCAAGGCAAAGACACAACCGTGCTTCCTCCTTTAAACCTGAATCAAAAGCGATACACACTCACCTTTCTTGGCTTAAAACCCGGTCTTTTTACAGGGGCTGGGAGAGATTTTGCAGGAGATATTTGGCTAGAGCCTTTAATTGAACCGAACACACGCGTTGATCACACCGCTGACCCAGTCAAAGGCTTTGAGGGAGTGGGCTTGACAGCTCACCTCAATTCAGAACACCCAGTCACCTTTCGCGCCCACAACTCTCACAAAGGCACCTACTCTGATGTGATCATTTTAGGGGGCGCGAGAGGTATGCAAGGCGCTGCAGTGTTGGCGGGAACAAGTGCGCTTCATATGGGCGCAGGCCGGGTCTACATAAGCCTAATTCATGAAAGCGAAGTGCGCTGTCGTATCAGTCCCGCGCTCATGACGCGATTTGCACAAGATATCTCAAAACTTGCGGTCGAGTCCGCCACCGTGGTGTGTGGTTGTGGAGGCGGCACTGAAATAGCTCAATACTTAAGCTTGGCGCTTGAGCACTCGCGCAACTTGGTACTGGATGCAGACGCGTTAAATGCCGTCGCTAAAAATGACGAATTCAAAGCGCTACTCTGCGGGAGAAACGCTGGCGGACTTTCAACTGTTTTAACACCCCATCCACTAGAGGCAGCCCGTTTATTGGGAATAACAGTCGCAAAAGTTCAGGCCAACCGTATCCAATCAGCCGAGGAACTAGCGCGTCTTTTCAAGTGCACAGTCGTTTTAAAAGGTGCGGGTAGCGTGATTGCTCAATACACACCCCTAGGATTCAAAACAAATGGTAAGGAACAGATACACTTGAATTGCGACAATTTAGAAAGTCCAGACGGTTACTTGCACGATACCCAAGTGTGTATCAATCCAACCGGTTGCGCCTTATTAGCCACCGCTGGAACTGGGGATGTATTAGCGGGAATGATTGGAGCGCTTTTGGCACAAAACGCAGACCCATGGCTGAGCGCCTGCGAGGGTGTTTTCATTCACGGCCTCACAGCGCAAAACTGGAATCTCCAAGACAGCTTTGATGCGGAATTACTGGCTGCACGAGTCACCTACCCAAGACTAAGAAACTAAATCAGGTGCATACGCCGTGTTGCACCTGAGTGAGCCAAAAGATGGGTCTAGCCCCGACCAACAAAAGGCATCTTTGTCGCCATAACGGTATGAAAGAGCACGTTTGCCTCTAGGGGCAAACTATCCATATAGACAATGGATTGACCCACAAAGTCAACATTCATTAACGGCTCAATAGCAATTTGACCATTGGCTTGAGGGACGCCTGAGGCCATGCGCTGAGCCATAGGGGTACCTGCGTTACCAATATCAATTTGACCAACTGCAATGTCGTACTTACGCCCGTCTAGCGCCGCAGTCTTGGTAAGCCCAGTAACAGCATGCTTGGTGGATGTATAAGCAATTGAATTCGGTCTTGGCGCGTGAGCTGATATGGATCCGTTGTTGATAATTCGTCCCCCCATGGGCTTTTGATCCTTCATGACACGAAATGCTTGTTGTAAACAATAAAACATTCCGTTAAGGTTGATGTTCACAACGTTCGTCCACTGCTCAATGGTTAGCTCCTCCAAGGGAACTGCAGGGGCACCAACGCCGGCATTGTTGAACAGCAAATCAACACGGCCCCACTCTTTGACGGTTTTCTCAAAAAGAGCCTTCACAGCAGTAGGATCCGCAACATCTGTGGGTACCACCAGGGCTTGTCCCTTTGGCGCGAGATCATAGACTTCTTGCAACATCTCAGCGCGTCGGCCAACCAATGCGACTTTGTAACCCACTTTCATGAGCGCCGTAGCGGCCGCCCTACCTACGCCTGAACCGGCTCCAGTGACGATTGCAATTTTTGACGAGTTACTCACGTTTTGTCTCCCATAAAGTTTTAGTTATTCAAAATAATTTCTCATATCATTCTTAGCCAATTCAATTTTGCTAAGGCTGCAAGACGGCTAATTCATTCTAAATGGCTTGCGCCCTTTCTTTTTCTTGGCCGCAGCTTTCAAAGTCACAGCCGACTGTAATACCTGATCCAAACTCTTATTGGCGCGGCCCTTGGTGCCAGATTTTTTTGCTATTGGCGCCTCTGTCGTCGAGTTAACTTTACTGACCTCGGTCTTGGCTCTGGATTTGGTTTTATCTTTTTTGACTTTAGGCTTTGCACCTGATGCGTAAGGATTAGGATCTAGCGAACCACGCTGCCCCCCCTTAGCGGGGGTTCCAGCAGCTTTGCCGCCTCTAGATAACCCTTTAGATGGAATCGCAGCTCCAAAGCGCTCCGTATCTGAAGTGACCAACCTAAAGTCGATTTTGCGACCATCTAAATCTACTCTTGATACCTGAACTCTCACTTTGGTACCAATTGCGTAACGAATCCCAGTGCGCTCGCCGCGCAGCTCTTGGCGAACTTCGTCAAAATTAAAGTACTCTCCGCCCAATTCAGTAATATGAACCAAGCCCTCAACATACATTTGATCCAGTGTCACGAATACACCAAATCCAGCTACGGAGGTCACAGTTCCACTGAACTCCTCTCCCAAATGCTCGCGCATGTATTTGCACTTTAACCAGGCCTCTACATCGCGGCTAGCCTCATCCGCACGTCGCTCGTTGGCGCTGCAGTGCAGTCCCGCTGCCTCCCAAGCCTGCATCTCGGGACCTGATTTCTTTTGTACTTTAGAGGGAGTTTTTTTCTTGGCGTTGTTCATTGCCAAACGTCTAGCCAACTTGGCGTGAGCCTCCCCAGGCAAAGGAAGCTTGGGCAGGGCGTAAGTTTGCCCCAGCAATTTGGCTTTAATAACTCTATGTACCAGCAGATCAGGGTAGCGCCTGATGGGACTCGTGAAGTGCGTATACCCCTCGTAAGCCAAACCAAAATGTCCGCTATTGAAAGGCGTATAAATAGCTTGCTGCATGGAGCGCAACAACATGGAGTGAATCTGCTGCGCGTCGGGTCGCTCTTTGGTTGCTAATGCAATAGCTTGAAATTCCTTGGGAGCTGGGTCCTCGCTAAGGCTTGCGTTAATGCCAGTCGCTCTTAGGTAAGCCTTAAGCGTTTCTCTCTTCTCTGGTGTAGGTCCCTCATGCACCCTGTAAAGCGCGGGTTGTTTGCCGCCCAAGACGAATTCTGCACTGCATACGTTAGCGGCAAGCATGGCCTCCTCAATTAACCGATGCGCCTCAGTTCGTTCACGGGGTACTATTTTCTCGATTCGACCCGAATCATCACAAATGATTTGTGTCTCAACGCTCTCAAAGTCAATGGCTCCCCTTACCTGTCGCTCTTTAAGAAGCGCTCGGTAAACATCATATAAATTAATTAATTCGGGTATCCGCTCTTTTCTTCGAAGTGCCTCAGGACCGCGCGTGTTGCTCAATATTGCAGCCACTTCGGTATATGTCATGCGTGCATGACTAAACATAACAGCGGGATAAAACTGATATGCATGGATTTTCCCTTCCCCCGTGATCAACATATCGCAGACCATGCAAAGACGCTCCACGTCGGGCTTCAAAGAGCAAAGCTCATTGGACAGCTTCTCGGGCAACATGGGTATGACACGCCTTGGAAAGTAAACGCTGGTTGCACGGTCATATGCATCAATATCAATTGCACTGCCCGTTTGAACATAGTGACTTACATCTGCAATGGCGACCAAAAGTCGCCAACCTTTGGTTCTTCCAACTTTGGCAGGGGTGCAATAAACTGCGTCGTCAAAATCCCTAGCATCCTCGCCGTCTATAGTCACGAGTGGTATATCTGTGAGATCAACGCGGTTCGCACGATCGGCGCTTCGGACTTTCTCGGGCAAAGTTTTTGCAAGATTCAAACAAGCCTGAGAAAACTCATGAGGAACGGAATACTTTCTAACAGCAATCTCAATCTCCATCCCTGGATCATCGACATCTCCAAGCACTTCCACTACGCGGCCAACGGGTTGACCGTAAAGGCTAGGGATCTCGGTCAACTCAGTAACAACCACCTCCCCAGGCTTTGCTTGGCCTGTCGCCCCTTTGGGGATCAGCACGTCTTGACCATAACGCTTATCCTCGGGAGCAACCAACCAAAGGCCCCCCTCTTGAAGCAATCTGCCGATAATAGGGTGCTTGGGACGCTCGATAATTTCTAAGACGCGTCCCTCAGGTCGGCCCTTCTTGTCCATACGCGTGATTCGGACCTTGATGTGGTCTTTGTGAAGGACCGCGCGCATCTCATTTGGAGGGAGATAGATATCTGCTTGACCGTCATCTCTCATCAAAAAACCATGGCCGTCACGGTGTCCTTGGACGGTTCCAGATATTTCTTCCAACAAGCCTGCGTTGGAGTGTGCAAAGTTTTTGATAGAATCTCCCTCTTTTCCTGAACTGCCCAGGTGGCGGAATTGGTAGACGCACTAGTTTCAGGTACTAGCGAGTAACATCGTGGGGGTTCGAGTCCCTTCCTGGGCACCATTCAAAATAATTCATTTGGCGACATTGATGTGATTGGAATTGACGCAAGCGACAAGTCAAACTGCTGAATACGCACATTACTGATTTCGATTTTAATTTCAAGCAATGCGCCCACCCGTTTGCTTTAACGCCACCGTCTTCGCCAAACTACACGAACCCTCTTGCGTAGTTTAACCTTTTTGCATGACAGGGTTCTTAGCCCGGCGTTTAGCACTGGCGATTCAGGTTTCGAATAACTCAAAAAATTAATGAATTTGAAAAAATGGGTGAATGAGGACTGGCGCTCGCACCAAAAGCGAATTGCAATAATGTAGGGTGCCCCCTATTTAACCTCCTATCACCATCTCCACCCTGAATTAAAACCTGACAGACATAGTGCACTATTGGAGGGCATACATGCTATTCAAGGCTTGGCGCATACTCGCAAAGTATGGGTGACAGATAAGTTTAACTGACACAAGTAGGTTAATAAATTCCTCATAAAATCAATCTCTTCCCTTACAAAACTCACCTAGTACATCACCACCCCAGTGATCATGTGTAATTACTTTTAATTAAAATGAGTGGTGCTATTCATCAAGCACATACAAGCGTAAAAATTATTCAGTTCCTTCATGAACTTTGCTGAGTAGAACAAATTTTGAAATGCTTAAAAAAATGCACTCTCTTCACTCTAAATGACCGTATATTTAGATATCATATTGCCCTTGCACTCAATTAACCCCCGATCATAGTAATGAACGCAGAAAACACTAAAGTCCAAGCCGGTTGGCAGCTCAAAATTGAGCATATTCTTGCCAAGCCTTTCATTCAACACGGTATCGTTGCGCTGATCTTTATCAATGCTATCTTACTTGGCATGGAAACGAGTCCTTGGATCATGAGTGAAATTGGCGAGGAATTACACATCCTTGATCACACCATTTTAGGAATTTTCATCTGTGAATTAGCATTCTTAATGCTAGCCAGAGGGTTGAATTTCTTTAAAGATCCTTGGTGTCTGTTTGATTTCGTTGTTATCGCGATTGCATTGATCCCTGCATCAGAGTCACTCGCAGTTTTGCGTTCACTGCGAGTACTTCGTGTACTTCGATTGATTAATAAAGTGGACAGCATGCGCAAAGTTGTTAGGGGCCTTTTGGGCTCATTAGCAAGTTTGGGATCGGTCATGGGACTGATGTTGATCGTGTTCTATGTATCCGCCGTTGTCACTACCAATCTATTTGGCAAAGAATTCCCTGAATTCTTCGGCAACCTTGGCTCTAGCTTCTTTACCCTGTTCCAAGTTATGACCCTTGAGAGCTGGTCAGACGGTATTGCAAGACCTGTGATGGAGAAGTTCCCTAACTCATGGGTTTTCTTTGTGGTCTTCATCATGATCGCCACCTTTGTGGTTGTGAACCTCTTTGTGGCTGCAATTGTGGACTCCTTCAGTGCACACAGTGCAGCTGATAAGGAGGAAGAAAAACGTATCCAAGACGAAGCACAGCGTCACATCGAGGAGCAAAGACTTCTGTTGCAAATTAATGAAGAGTTCCACGCCATCAAGACAGAACTCGATGAGGTTAAAGATATGATCAAAGGGCTCACCCAGGTGCGGATCTGACGCTTGCATTTTGAAGATTGTCTTGGCCTGATTCTTTAGATCTGACCAACGAGCCAAAGCCTTGGCACTTTTACGACCTCATGTCCCCTCATATCGACATCAGGGACCAAATGAAGTGCTCAAATGCCCAAGTAGCCAAGCTCAAACGCTTTGATTGCGACATTAAAGAAATCAAATTACTGTGATTTCTTCCTATATTCAATCCAGCAATCACTTGTCTTGGGCTACACCTCTAAGACCTGCACGCTTAATAATTTTGCTCAGCTCGCCGCTTCTCTTTAACTCATCGACAAAATTGTTTACGAAGTCCATATCAACAACACGTGACTTAGGAAGACCTAGAGCAATGCTCTCGTAGCCCAAAACCTCATCAAGCACTTTTGAGTGCTCCCATTGATCTGACATCTCAAAGAGAATTCCTTTATTCGTAGAAAACGCGTCCAATTGTCCATTTCTTAGCATCTCGATAGCGCTAGCAGTAGAGTTAGTGCGCACGACCACGGCATTTTTAAGAAGATGAGTGAGTTCCAACTCCGAACTACTGCCTACGCTTACCCCCACTCGCATTCCGGGCTGATCAAGTTGAGATACCGATTGAATAGGTCCAAGCGAGCTCACCAAGTATCCGCGCTCGATACGAACTACAGGTTTAGAGAATTGGAGCACTTGAGCGCGCTCAGGGGATGCGTTTGTAAAAACAAGGTCAATACTTGCCTCTTTTGCTGCATAGAACACATCTGCGTTTTTAGGATAAATGATCGGCACATATTTGAGCTGAAGGACTTTTGCAAACTCACGGCCCAACTCATACCCAACCCCCACCTTCTCAGAGTTTGCTGGGTTCGTAATCACAGAGGTGGGCGAGCCTGAATACAGGCCCATCCTAAGCTCACCGCGTACTGAAAAAGTGTCCGCAAAATCCGGGAGCCCTGCGTAAACGGTACTCAGGGCACATCCCAGTGCTAAACCCAAACCCAACCTCAAACCGACTCTCACTAGACTGCGTTTAAAGACTATTAAGCTCAAGTTATTCATGCTCTTTTCCCAAATTAAAAGCTCCATCACAGTAGACGAATTCATTAAAAAGGGGGGCCTAAAGCCCCCACACGCATCTCAAAAAGTCAGCTGATCTAACGATCAATCGCAAACAATTGAGACGGACTTCGTATTCAGATACGCCTCAAGCGCTTCTGAGCCGCCTTCTGATCCGTATCCGGAGTCCTTTACCCCTCCAAAGGGCATCTCTGGCCAAGCAACTGCAGGCTGGTTCATCCAAAGCATACCAACTTGCAATTGTTGAGCCAATAGATGAGCGTTTTTGAGCGATTTTGTAAAAGCATAACTGGCTAGCCCAAAAGGGAGCCGGTTAGATTCAGCAATGGCCTCATCCATCGTGTTAAAGGTTCTGATAGCCGCCATTGGACCAAAGGGCTCATCGTTGAATACTTTTGCATCAAGACTCACGTCAGACAAAATGGTGGGAGCAAAGAAGTTACCCGTTGTCCCAATGCGCTCACCACCGGCAGCTACCGTAGCACCCTTGCTGATAGCGTCTTTTGTGAACTCGGCCATAGCCGTTAAGCGGCGTGGATTGGCAAGTGGTCCCATGGTCGTTCCGTCCTCAAGTCCATTGCCAATCTTAAGGCTCCCGGCTTGCTTGACCATCGCATCAATAAAGGATTTCTTCAGGCTGGAGTGAACAAGGAAACGGGTTGGGGAGATGCAGACTTGTCCTGCGTTACGAAATTTAGCCGCTCCAGCAGCTTTGGCAGCTAGTTCAACATCAGCGTCCTCACAAACAATCACCGGAGCGTGTCCACCCAACTCCATTGTCGCGCGCTTCATGTGTAGTCCAGCCATTGCAGCCAACTGCTTACCAACGGGGGTTGATCCGGTGAACGTGATTTTGCGAATGGTTGGGTGAGGTATTAAGTAGCTTGAAATCTCAGCCGGGTCACCGTAAACCAGTCCAATCACACCTGCGGGAACGCCTGCATCCAAAAATGCCTTCAAAAGCCCAGCAGGAGAAGCTGGGGTCTCCTCAGGTGCTTTAACAATAATGGAGCATCCGGTGGCCAAAGCTGCACTGAGCTTGCGAACGACTTGGTTGATCGGGAAGTTCCACGGGGTAAATGCTGCTACGGGTCCTACAGGGTCTTTGAGAACCATTTGTTGTGCGGCTAAGTTACGAGCTGGAACGACGCGCCCATAAACGCGTTTGCCCTCTTCAGCAAAGAACTCAATGATGTCGCTTGCCATACCAATCTCAGCTTTGGCTTCTGCGAGCGGTTTGCCTTGTTCCTGGGTCATCAAAGCCGCAATTGCGGGCGCGCGCTCTCGTAGAAGAGCGGCGGCTTGACGCATAATTTTGCAACGCTCAAAAGCGGGAACTCTGCGCCATGTATCAAAACCTTTTTGAGCTGCGCTTAAAGCTCGGTCCAAGTCCACTTTACTCGCAAATGCAACTCGACCAATTTCCTGCGCTGTGGCTGGATTAAGAACGGGCAGTGTTTTTCCGTCTGCAGCGTCGCACCATTGGCCGTCAATTAACAACTGAGTATTAGCATAGGTCATTCTTGGAGTCTTTCAAAGTTCAGTAAATAAATAGAAGTCCGTTCTGGGGGATCACATCAAAGTTTACCATCCAGGCTAAACAAATGTTTATTACGGCTTAGGCACTTCCACTTAGTCGCATCAATTTCTACCCCACTCAGCTTGTATGTGACTTACAACTTTACAAATTTGTTTGAGCCGTTGAACGACACTTCATCTTTAATTAGGGAATTCCCTGAGAGAATTCAACACCGTACACTGGGTATCAAGAAGGCTACCACTGCCAACGAATGGACACCTATCTCGAACTGTTCGGCCATTACTGTTAAATATCTAATAAGAAGATCCCAACGCCAAAGCCTGTTATGCCCCCCTTATTTGGACTACCATCATCCAGCCAATCGGTATTTGATTTATCAAGGCTACCCCGGGCTGTGCAGTGGATATCACTGCTCATCGTGACCCTACTTACCACTGCATTTTGCGAATGGCTGTCCCTGCCTGCAGCTCTTTTACTAGGCCCCATGTTTGCTGGCATCATCACGGAGTCCTTGGGCGCGCGCGTAAGACTTCCGCGAGTTTCATTACATATCTCTCAGGCGGTTATTGGTTGCTTGATAGCAAGGTCCATCAATCAAGATATTTTGAATGTATTTATCGCCCAGTGGCCAATTCTGATCTGCACAGTGTCGATGACCTTGATCGCAAGTGTTGCGCTCGGTTGGGGGATCGGCAAGATAGGAATATTACCAGGCACAACGGCGATATGGGGACTCCTTCCTGGTGCAGCGTCTGTGATGGTCATGATGGCAGAGGACTTCGGAGCGGACTCAAGGTTAGTGGCGTTCATGCAGTATTTGCGTGTTCTCATGGTCACCGTTACGGCTTCTTTAGTTGCGAAGTACTGGGCGCATATTCCAAGCACTGCACTGCACACGATGGTTTGGTTTCCCCCTCTTCATCTACAAGCCCTTGCGGTGAGTTTGGGCGTTATTGCGTTTAGCCTGTTAGCAATGTTCACCCCCAGCATCTCTGGTGGTGTTTTGCTGCTATCCATGACGCTTGGGGGCTTTATTCAATTAGAAGGGTACGCGCAGCTTGAATTACCCGTGTGGCTTTTAGCAGTCGCCTTTGCACTCATTGGGTGGAATGTAGGATTGAGATTCACGCGGGAGGTGTTGATTGCTGCAGCAAAAGCAATGCCTCAAACTATCATGACGATTGCCCTTTTAATCCTCTTTTGCATGGGACTTGCAAGCGTATTGGTCCACTTCCTAAATGCCGATCCATTGAGCGCCTACTTGGGCACCAGTCCCGGCGGAGTGGACTCTGCGGCAATTATTGCAGCATCTACAAAAGTAAACATTGCTTTCGTAATGGCTCTACAAATTATGCGCTTTCTGATCACACTCCTTGTAGGCCCCTCCCTCTCACGGTTTGTTGCTAATCTATCCACCAAATCCGAGGCTAAATATAAATTAGTATAGAAATTAAGAATCTCTGAGGCACTTGAAACTAGAACAGCAAAGAAGTCCGGTCTAAAAAATATTTGTCAAAATTAGTTATAAAACACTACTTATATACACACCCCCTATTGTTGCTAAGGGATGGAGCAATCAGCATGTGCAGTAATGACTCAAAGTTTGATTATAAAATCACTTTTGTTATACCAAAAATAATAAAATTCAATAAAATCAAATTTATCAATTTACTCTCAAACTTTAAGCTGATATGATATTATAAATTAATATTTATTTTCCAGTCACAAGAGCTCAATCATGAATTCAAATCCTTACATACAATTCCTAAAACTATCTCAGATTCTGACTCAAAAGGAATTGGGTCAAGATTTAGACACGGTTTGCGTAAAATTGCTTGAGCTGATCACCATCAGCAACGCCAAAGATGAGGCTTTAACAGTATCACAAGCCATGGCGATGTCTCTTTTGGGGTCGCCTGCAACGATGCACCGTAAGATTGATATTCTTCGCAAACAAGGCTGGATAGATTTGGTGCATGAGGGCGAAGACCGCAGAACCAAATACCTTGTGCCGACAAATAAGGCCTATAAATATTTTGACTCACTCTCTAAGGCAATGAACAAGGCTTGGGCCAAAGCGCAGGCTTAAATTCTTCAAGTAAAAGCCTTGCTGTTATTGCTACCTTACTGGATCTTAGCGCCCGAGTCTTTGACTATTTTGGACCATACAATTAAATCGTCCTCGATGGTTTTGGCATACTGCTCGGGCGTAGTGCCCACAACCTCATAGCCTATTGAGTTAAGCTGAGCTTTAATTTTTGGATCACGCGCTACCTCATTGAATACTTTACTCAATCGCTCAATCACCGGCTTGGGGGTTCCAGCCGGTGCAAGTAGTCCATACCAACCGTCCATTGCGAAATCAGGCAACAGCTCTGAGACAGTTGGAACAGTGGGAAGCAAGGGCGAGCGCTTATTACTTGCCAGGCCGAGTGCTCTAAATTTACCCGCTTTAATTTGTGGGTAAGATGTGGCAAAACTATCAAACATCAAATCAATCTCCCCGCCCAAAAGCGCGACCACGACAGGACCACTCCCTTTGTAGGGTATGTGCTCCATTTTGATACCCGCTTGCGCTTGAAGCATCTCCCCGCCTAGGTGACTGGTGTTTCCATTACCAGCGGAGCCGAAGGATAATTTGCCAGGATTGGCTTTTGCATAAGAAATCAGATCAGGAAGTGTCTTAAAGGGGGAGTCCGCTCGAACAACGATCAACTGGGGCAACCGAGCTAAGAGTGTTATAGGCGCAAAGTCCCGCCTAGTATCGTAGGGAAGGGATGGGTAAAGGGATGGATTGATGACATGGGCTGATAACACCATCAATAGGGTGTACCCATCGGGCTTTGATTTTGCGAGCGCTGCAGTTGCGATCGTACCCCCAGCTCCTGCCTTGTAGTCAATGACGACGGGTTGACCCAATTGCTTTTGCAATTCCCCCATCATTGGGCGAGCTAAAAAATCTGCACTCCCCCCAGGCGCGTAGGGCAGGATCAACGTAATGGGTTGGACGGGATAGCGTTGATCGGATTGGTTTTGGGCTAAGAGAGTTTGAGCAAAAAGCGTCAACAACGCAAAGCTTAAAACCCACTTAAGTTGGATAGAAAAATACTTTTTTAAATACAAGTTTGAATCTCCGGTGATTTACGCGTCCTGGGGACCGTCGTGTTAACGCCCTTGGTGTGTCACTGACAAACCAAGAAAAAAAGTCAATACCCTTACCCCTACCAAGCCCCTACCAAGCCCATACGCTCAATTGACTCTCAGCCCACTACCTTGCTCAAAGGTTCCAATCTTCCCCGCAGACTCAAATCCGCATTTCTTAAAGATTGCAAGCACCTCAGCCTCTGCGCTAGGCGTGCAGGAGACGAGTAAACCACCACTTGTTTGAGGGTCGGTGAGTAAGTTTTTATGCCATTCCTCAAGATTTGATCCCAGCGTAATTTCCCGACCATACCCGGCCCAGTTGCGTGTAGACGCACCCGTATAAATATCGCTACGAACCAACTCAACGGCCTCAGGGATAACGGGCACACTTTGCAGATCAACATCCGCACGGAGTTTGGAGCCCCTACAAAGCTCCAGTAAATGACCCGCCAAACCAAATCCAGTTACATCTGTCAAAGCGTTCACACCGCTCAAACCGGACAGCTCAATACCGGGCGTATTCAGCTGAGTAGTATATGAAATCATTTTGGCATACCCCTGCGCTGAGAGGATCTCTTTTTTCAGCGCTGCGCTCAAAATACCGACGCCAATCGGCTTACCTAAGATGATGCTATCCCCAGCTTTTGCGGAGTTGTTGCGTTTGAGTTTTTTAGGATCAACGATACCTATCACCACGAGCCCGTAAATGGGTTCAACTGTGTCAATGGAGTGACCCCCTGCAATGGGTATATTCGCAGCAGCGCAAACGCTCTCCCCTCCTTGGGTAATTTTTTGTATCACCTCAATTGGCAATACATTGATTGGCATACCCAGTATCGCTAGAGCGAATAAAGGTTGGGCGCCCATGGCATATACATCGGAGATCGCATTGGTTGCAGCGATGCGACCAAACTCAAAGGGATCATCAACGATGGGCATAAAGAAATCTGTGGTCGCAACAATAGCTTGCGATTCGTTGATTTGGTAAACGGCGGCATCCTCGTTGTTATCCAAACCCGCCAATAAAGCGGGAGGGAGGGTGCGAATAGGAGAAGATTTTAAAATCTCACTCAATATTCCAGGAGCAATTTTGCAACCGCAACCACCGCCGTGGGAGAGTGAGGTTAATCTTGCATTGAAAGTCATGGACTGAAATTGTTTTGATTCAAAAGGAAGATCTTACCCCTTTTTGGGGATAGAAATAAGGCAAGGCAAGACTTCACGCTGTCCGTATGTCAATTCCAATCTAAAAGTCAATGACTGAGTTTTTCTTAGAACTGCTCCAAGCTTAGTGCATTTACCGAGGTTCCCCCTTTTAGGATGGACTGAGCGATAGCAGGAACCAGATTTAACAAATGCTCTGCATGAAACTGTGCTGTGGTTATTTTTGCTGAGTAAAAGGTCTTATCGTCAGCTAACTTATCCTCGGCAATCATCATTGCTTTTGCCATTTGCCAAGAGGTTAGTAAATAACCACTCATCATTAAATAAGGAACACTTCCTGCAAAGACGTTTTTGACATCGGATTTAAAGTTAGCAATTACAAACTGAACGACCTCTTCAAATGCAAGACGCGCCGGGGTCAGGTTGCTCAAAATGGAGCGACTTGCTACAGAATTTCTTTTGGCAAGTTCAGATTCGGTTTGAGCAATCATTTTTGCAAAGGCTTGTGCCACAGCTCCCTTATCTTTGTAGGTCTTTCGCCCCACAAAATCGTTTGCCTGAATAGCCGTAGTGCCTTCGTAAATACTCAAAATCCGAGCATCTCTGTAGTACTGCGCAGCACCCGTCTCTTCAATAAAGCCCATACCACCGTGCACTTGAACACCCAGGCTTGCAACTTGTATCGACATCTCAGTGGAGAATCCTTTGATGATCGGCACCAAAAATTCATAGAGTTCTAAATTATGTTGACGCACCTTCTCATCTAAGCTGGAATGTGCCAAATCGCTTAGCGCTGCACCAAAATAGGCCAACGCACGAGCGCCTTCTGTGTAGGCGCGCATGGTCGTGAGCATCCTTTTGACATCGGGGTGGTGAATGATTGCGACGGCGCTATCAGATCCTGATAAATCTTTGGACTGCAAACGGTCCTTCGCGTACGAGACTGCCTTTTGATAAGCCCTATCCGATATTGCAATGCCCTGCATGCCAACGCCAAAACGAGCCGCATTCATCATGATGAACATGTATTCGAGGCCGCGGTTTTCCTCACCCACCAAATACCCAATTGCGCCTGAGTTATCTCCAAACTGAAGCACCGCCGTTGGACTGGCCTTAATGCCTAGTTTGTGCTCTATTGATACGCAGTGTGCGTCATTTCTGAGGCCAAGACTGCCGTCCTCATTAACCAAAAATTTAGGAACAACAAATAAAGAGATGCCCTTAACCCCAGCAGGTGCGTCCGGGGTTCTAGCCAACACAAGGTGAACGATATTCTCCGCCATATCGTGCTCACCGTATGTAATATAGATCTTGGTACCATATATTTTATGAACGCCGTTACCCGCGGGTACCGCCTTTGTTCGAACCATAGACAGATCTGATCCGGCCTGTGGCTCCGTTAGATTCATCGTACCGGTCCACTTGCCACTCACCATGTTGGGCAAGAACTTTTGCTTGAGCTCATCACTACCAGCAGTTAACAAAGCCTCAATCGCGCCGTCTGTCAAAAGGGGACAAAGCGCAAACGACAGGTTTGCTGCGTTTAGCATTTCAGAGCACGGCGTTGAAATAATCTTGGGAAGCCCCTGCCCACCGTAGGCAACAGGATGGAGAACGCCTTGCCAACCACCTTGAACAAATTGTTCATAAGCTTCCTTAAACCCAGGGGTAACCGTTACCGCACCGTCCTTGAAGGTACTTGGAAACCTATCTCCCTCCCAATTAAGTGGAGCCAGAACTTCAGAGCAAAATTTCGCTGACTCCTCAAGAACTGCTGCAGCAGTGTCAATACCGTAGTCCTCAAAACCCTCGATAGCCGCAATCTCTTGAATTGCGGCGAGCTCATTCAACACAAACAACATATCTTTAATGGGGGCTTGATAACTCATGGATGGGGCTCCAAACTGCTAAAAAAATTAAGAATCTCTGACTCTAAAGCAAAATAAATGAATAGGAATATTTAACTTCAATAAGAAGACTTCCAAGCTCAAGCATTCACCGCTTTGCTATTGAGACTGTTTCTACAGTATATCTAGTTTTTCAAATAAAAAAGCACGGTCGTTCTTTATTTATCGGCAATAATAGGAGAAGCATCAGGCAGTAGTGCCAAATCTTGTCCTCAATCCATACAAAAATATGCCTGACGTACCCAAAAGAACTACTATATCAAACCCACCATTTGAGTTAGTGACCTCCAAAGGGGACATCACCAAGTCACTTATCCTAGACGCTGCGCTTTATTTGGCAGGAAGAGACGGATTTGAAGGAATCACCATTGGCTCTATTGCCCAGCGTATGCAAATGAGCAAGAGCGGTGTGTACGCTCATTTTGAGTCCAAAGAAAATCTTCAAATTGAAGTTATTCGTGAATACCACCGCCGTTTTAGACATGTGGTTTTCGAGCCTGCACTGCAGACCCCCAGAGGGCTTCCCCGCCTGAAAAAGATGCTTGAATTATGGACGGAGCAGACCATATCGGAAGTCTCCACGGGGTGCATTTACATATCTGGAGCATTCGAGTTGGATGACAGACCCGGCCCTGTGCGTGAGGAGCTCGTGCTTATTGTCAAAACATGGCGAAAAACACTGGTGCGGGCTATTGAGATGGCCATTGAGGAGGGGCACCTGAGTGCGAAGACCAAACCCTTGGATATGCTTTTTGCCGTTTACAGCTTTATTTTGGGTTTGCAACATGACGCTAGGTTTTTGAAAAAAATGAGCAGCGTTGAAATCGCTAGACGCCATATCAAAGGCATCCTCGATTTAAATAAACCAGTTCAAAGCTAGCCGGCTGCATTAAAACCCATATATGGGTAAGGTATGAATCGAAAATTAAAGGTTTTCACTTAAAAAACGCTCTTAGAATCGCCCTCGATTATCTTTACAATTAAAATACGCTTGCATTTTTTAATATGCAAATCAATACAACTCTTGGTGTTTATTCAGTCAAATAACAATTCATCAAAAATGGACCTTACAGATACCACAGAAAATAATTGGCGTAATAAGATTGAACAATTCTTAGCCCGCCCTATCATCCAGCACGGTATCGTGTTTCTCATATTACTGAACGCCGTTTTGCTTGGCATGGAGACAAGCCCAGAGATCATGAGTCAATTTGGGGAGTTACTGCACATTCTTGACCACGCGATATTGTGGATATTTATAGCTGAGTTGGTTTTGCTAATGTCAGCAAGAGGGCTTCAGTTTTTCAAAGATCCCTGGTGCCTTTTTGACTTTATTGTGATTGGTATTGCCTTAGTACCAGCGTCAGAGTCACTTGCAGTTCTTCGGTCCTTAAGGGTACTGCGGGTACTGAGGCTAATTAATAAATTCCAGAGCATGAAAAAAGTAGTTCGAGGACTTCTCGGCTCTTTATCCAGTCTGGGCGCGGTCATGGGACTCATGATGGTCGTGTTTTATGTGGCCGCTGTTGTGAGCACCAACCTCTTTGGGAAAGAGTTCAGCAACTACTTTGGTAGCTTAGGAGCCAGTCTTTTCACGCTCTTCCAGGTGATGACTCTTGAGAGCTGGGCTGATGGTGTTGCAAGACCCGTGATGGAGAAGTTCCCAGACGCGTGGATATTCTTTGTAATCTACATCATGTGTTCAACATTTGTGGTCGTCAATCTTTTTATAGCGGCTATCGTTGACTCTTTCTCCAACTCTGACACCGAGACCGAAGATAGACAAAAATTAGAGGCTGAAATTCAACGCGAACAACAGGCGCAGCGACTCTTATCAGAGATCAACGATGAATTTATCGCCATTAAAACTGATCTGCACGAAATCAAAGGATTATTAGCTTCCTCATTTAGCAAGAATTAACTTTAGCCTCTATATTCAATTTAGTCGTCCCTCACCGCTTGGGCTCAGAGTGCACTGTTGGGTCGTAATCTCTAGCTAAGTCATATTTAATCAAAGGTCTACTTGATCAACAGGCCTTAAGGCGGCCTGATCCTGAGACTCACTCAGGAAAGCTCAGCATAGTCCAATAAATTTATACGCAAACCCTCTCAGGTAATGTCCCCGTCTGACAGCGATTTTGGTGGTGTTTGTTCTCAAAAAAATGTCCGCTTTTCAAAATTTTGAGTTGCGGATCATGCTTTTTTTAATGCGCCATTGAAGCATTGATACCCGCTCCCAATCCTAATTCAACATCAGTTTTGATCACAACTGCGTCAAGCGCTGAGTTTGCGTTAAATTAATTGACGGCCAATCCTTGCTCATCAAATAGCCCTTCAAACAAGGCTGAGGTGAGATATCTTTCTGCTAAATCAGGCAGGACAACGACAATGGTCTTACCCGCATATTCAGGTAACTTTGCCAACCTCACAGCCGCCGCCGCCGCAGCGCCGCAGGAGATGCCGACCAACAACCCCTCCTCTTTGGCTAGTCGTCTTGCAAAGTCGATAGCCTCTTCATTGGTAACTTGCTCGACGCGGTCTATCAAGCTCAAATCCAAATTATCAGGAATGAAACCAGCTCCGATGCCCTGGATTTTGTGGGGCCCAGGCTTTAACTCTTGACCTTGTCGTTTTTGAGTGATGACAGGACTAGAGGTGGGCTCTACAGCCACCGATTCAATTTGTTTTTTCTGAGTATTTTTAATGTAGCGAGAAATACCCGTAATTGTGCCGCCCGTCCCAACGCCACACACAATCACATCAACCTCTCCCTGGGTGTCGTTCCAGATCTCGGGACCGGTTGTTTTTTCATGTATAGCAGGATTGGAGGGATTCGTAAATTGCTGCAAAAGCACATACTTGGAGTCCGACTTTGCAATCTCCACTGCCTTGGCTATGGCGCCGTTCATTCCCTTAGCGCCCTCTGTCAAGATGAGCTTAGCACCCAAGATAGTGAGCAATTTTCTTCGCTCAATGCTCATTGTCTCCGGCATTGTTAGCGTGAGCGGTATGCCTTTGGCAGCCGCAACAAAGGCAAGTGCGATACCCGTGTTACCGCTAGTCGGCTCAATGAGCTCCTTACCTGGGGGGAGCAACCCCTTATCTATTGCATCATGGATCATTGCTGACCCAATACGACATTTGACCGAGTAAGCTGGGTTTCTGCCCTCGATCTTTGCTAAAACCGTAGCTCCAGCCCCGTCTATGACTCTATTGAGCTTTATGAGGGGAGTATTTCCTATGGAGAGGGAGTTATCAGCGTAAAGGGTCATGGGTTTACTCGGTTGAATGGTGTTGTGAGGCCAATAAATGAAACTGGGGCTTTCAAACCTCCAATTCTGCCATTTTTACAGTCGTCATCAGAAAAAGTATCTGACGCTTGATTTTATTTCTTTCCTGAGTGCGTTCAAAGGGGAGCAGATCGTGCTGTTTTAGAAGGTCAGTGATGATTGGGTTGTAATGCATTCTGATCTTTGACATAGCTCACTCCGAGGAAATTGGATGATGAAGCCATCTTAATGGAAATACTCAATCATTCAAAGCAATTTTTTCGCATAAGAACATGCAAAAAATTGCTATAGTCGGGTTCGAGGTAGGAATTCGCCTGAACATGCTATTTGGACTGGGAACTTATGAAGCTGAACGGGGGGCTAATCAGCGCTACTCGCGGGCCCCTTTAGACCTGGAGCTATGACTTCATCTAAATTCAAAAATTTGGCACTCTGGCACAGAAACTTATAGATGATGCGGGAGCTATCCAAGAATTGATTCCCAGGCAAACTATTCAACGCAGTTGATCTTAAGGACCTGAGAGCTCGATATTCAGTTGGTCTATTAGACATAGACATCTTCGGAAAACGCCTTGATTTTGGACCCGAATATTGAAGATGTCTACCAAGAAAAATTCAACTACTTATCAATTTCAACGAACTAAACACGGTTTTTTATGATCAAATTTCCAATTGGGTATTAGGAATTGCATTGCCGCAGAATCGTCTCGAGCGCCTAATCCATGCCTTAAATAGAGTTGGTGAGCTTGCTCGACAGACTCCATATTTAGCGTTACGCCAAGTCCTGGTTTATCAGGTACTTGGACATGACCATCGATGATTTGCAGTGGCTGCTCGGTCAATCCTTGACCGTCTTGCCATATCCAGTGAGTATCAATCGCCGTCACTTTACCTGGGGCTGCTGCAGCCACTTGGGTGAACATCGCAAGCGACACATCAAAATGATTATTGGAGTGCGAGCCCCAAGTTAATCCCCAATCCCGACAGGTTTGAGCTACCCTCACAGAGCCCGCCATTGTCCAAAAATGCGGGTCAGCAAGTGGAATATCAACACTTTGCAAAGACAAGGAATGGGTTAATTGACGCCAATCGGTGGCCACCATGTTGGTCGCGGTGGGCAAACCAGTCTCCCGTCTGAACTCGGCCATCACTTCGCGTCCACTAAAACCCTCCTCTGCTCCGCAGGGGTCTTCAGCGTAGGCGAGAACTCCGTGCATATCCCGCATCAACCTGACAGCGTCTTTTAAGAGCCAGCCCCCATTCGGATCCAGAGTCACACGTGCAGAGGGGAAACTCTCGTGAAGCGCTTGAACTGCTTCAATCTCCGCTTCCCCACTCAATACGCCGCCTTTTAGCTTGAAGTCGTTAAATCCGTATTTCTCACGGGCCGCCTTGGCAAGCTTAACGATGGAGCTAGGATCTAAGGCCTGCTCATTGCGGAGTCGAAACCACTCAATATCTGCGTCGTGTTCTGTGCGGTAAGGAAGCTCAGTTTTGACTCGGTCGCCTATGTAGAACAAATAACCCAACATTTCAACGCAAGAACGCTGCTGCCCCTCGCCTAGCAAAGCAGCAACTGGGACATTTAGATACTGCCCAAGCAAATCTAACATTGCTGACTCAACAGCAGTTACAGCGTGTATTGTTGTTCGCAGATCAAAAGTTTGCAGTCCACGACCTGATGCGTCTCGATCTGCAAATTGAATTCGCATTTGCGACAGTACGGATTGCACATTGGCAATACTTTGCCCGATCACCAAGGTAGAAGCATCTTCAATTGTTTTGCGAATCTTCTCACCTCCGGGTACTTCGCCGATGCCCGTATGACCGGAGTTGTCGGTTAATAAGATTAAATTACGCGTGAAAAACGGACCATGAGCGCCTGATAAATTCAAGAGCATACTATCGTGACCCGCAACAGGTATAACTTTAAGTGATGTAACGGTAGGCGTTGAAGAGGTACTCATATGATTGATCCCAGTTGATATACAAGAGATTCTATACTCATCAACTTATACAAAAGAATACAATCAAATCATCCAAAAAGATAAATTCGAATTTTTCCAGTAGAAAACCCTATTTCCTCCATTAGGCACGTAATGCTGAGATCTCTTAGATTGTTGATCATTGTTAGAGTATTTATTTGCGTGTTCATATTTGTCTTACTGAACCGCTTTGCTGCACCCTATGCTGTAAAGGATTTCATTACTGACAGCATAACTATAGAGCTACGTGAAGTTATTACCAAGACCAACGTATTCACTTCGAACACTATCGATTTTCAACTCACCAATCCAAAAGTTTTTCACGGATTCCAAATCAGAACTCTCATTAAGTGCTCAGCCTATTACAAGGTATACGACAGCATTTGCCCCTTCCTATCTTCTGAATCAGTGCAGTGGCAGAAAATTGGCGACGAAGTGACGCCAACGATTGAGCCCCTGATCGAGTTCGCAATCATTAATGTTGGCAAAAAAAGTTGGGGAGCTGTGAGAAAAGAAAACCACGGGTCATATGACTACCTCGCCTTTGACCGGGATGAGATTGACGACATCATTGATTTTGTTTGGAGTGTAAGAAACAGAATTCTCCGCTACTACGCACCTTTATTAGTTCTCTTTAGTTTGGCAGTCGGGCTGTACTTAAGTAGCTATATCATTTCACTATTAAATGATGTGCAGATGATGGTCGGAAAGACGGATGCGGCCAACCTAGAAATACAAACTAATTCTCAAGCTTATTTTAAAGAATTTCAATCTTTTATAAACGTATTCGAAAGTTTAAAGGTACGCCTTAAAAACAGCTTTGATCAAACCAGTCGATTTTCCTCGAACGCATCACACGAGTTAAAAAAACCATTGACTATTTTGCGCGGACATGCGGAGCAAGGTTTAAAGATCGCCAAAGACGGATCACCGGAACAAATGCACTTTGCCGTGATCTCCGAGCAAGTTAACCAATTGATTGGTATAACGGATCGATTGCTGCTCCTTGCTAAGGCTGACGCCAATTCTTTGACACTCAACCTTACTGATGTCAATATTTCAAATCTTTTCAAGAAAATCATTGAAGACGCATCACTATTAAGACCCGATTTAGTCATTACTCAAAAGATTGAAGATGATATACGCTGGAACAGCGATGAGTATCTCATTCAACAATTAATCGTAAACCTCTTTTCCAATGCAATGAAATACGCATCACAAAATGGATGGATCCATTTTGTGCTCAGGCGAAAAGGCTCTCAAGTGCATCTTGAGATTAATAATAGCGCCATCAATATCCCCCATGATTTAAACGGAAAAGCATTTGACCGCTTTTACAGGGGTCACGAAATAGGTTCGCAATTAATCGAAGGTAGTGGATTGGGGCTGAGCCTGTGCAAAGAGATCGCCAAGGTACATGATGCTTTCATACACCTAGATACAGATGAAGGTAAAAGCGTACGGGCTGTGTTAGCGTTTAAAACAATCTCAATTGCCGCTCTTTAAACAAAAAATCAGTTATAAAAGTATTCAATAAAGCGTGGTGCTCTCCCCCGTGCCAATGGGGTTGCATATACTTCCTTGTGTACCAATTCGATTCACTCTCAAGATGACAGCCAATTAAGCCAAGTGGACCCTGAATAATAGCCATAGGATCCCCATTTGCATAACTGGCAACCACCTCAAAATCGCCCCCAACAAAAGTTGGCCCATCATAAAAGTACATCCGCTTTTGTTGCCCACGCCAATAAACAGGGACTGTCGTTCCGTAGGATGACTTTACATCTGCACGAGGTCGCTTTATGTACTGAACGACACGTGTTCCTTTGAGTAGATCGAAGTAGTAATGATCTGCCCAATAAGCTCCCATACAAATCCCGAGAAACTTACCCCCCCGGCTCATGAATCTTTTGAAATCGTCTGAATTCAGTTTCATGATTTTTTTAAAAACACCTGCATCCCCATCACCTCCGGGGAAAACCACCAAATCTACCGATTCAAAGTAGTCCTCTGAAACCTTGTAATTTGTCCAGATTTTGATGTGATAGTCAGTAGATAAGGCTCTGATAATCCCATTAACAGAATCAATTGAACAAGTAGGGTGATGCAAAAAAATAGCAATCGTTTTTTTCGTTACCGGTAAAACCGAATGCATATTTCAGTTCTTTAACTTAGATCGATCAAACTATAGAGCGAATAGTTCAAGAAGGCGATAGAACAATTCATCAGTTGACCAATAAGCAATTTGCCAACATGAAA
Organism: uncultured Burkholderiales bacterium; assembly: GCA_903828695.1. Classification (GTDB taxonomy): domain Bacteria; phylum Pseudomonadota; class Gammaproteobacteria; order Burkholderiales; family Burkholderiaceae_C; genus Limnohabitans. The sequence continues at coordinate 45,521 of CAIKNE010000059.1, forward strand.
TAATTTACGTCCAGCGATAAATAACACTTCATTTGACGGTAATACGATCGTTCAAATGCGAAATTAGATCTTGCTGTTTAAGCATGAGCAGTTTCAAATCACTCAATTCAGATTTAATTTCGTTCAACTCGTCTGATGATTTGTCGTTTTGATTGCTTGCCGACAATGAATCAACAATAACCGCTATGAATAGGTTAACAACAACAAAGGTCGCGCATAAGATGAAGAACAAGAAAAAGACCCAGGCATATGGAAATTTCTCCATAACCGGCCTTGCAATGTCTCCCGCCCACCCCTCAAGAGTCATGACCTGAAACAGTGTAAATAAGCTGTGTTCCAAATCCCCAAACCAATCTGGGAATGTGTTGCCAAATATATTGGTGACGACCACAGATGAGACGTAAAAAACAACTAATAAAAGCCCCAAAACTGACCCCAAACTAGAAAGTGAGTTGAGTAAGCCTCTTACGACCTTTCGCATGCTCGCCACTTTGTTGATGAGGCGAAGCACTCGCAGGACTCGCAAAGAGCGCAGGACTGACAACGAGTCTGAGGCGGGGACAAATGAAATAGCGATCACTATAAAATCAAAAATACACCAGGGATCTTTGAAAAAATTTAACCCCCGGGCGAAAATCATCAACAATAGTTCAATAACGAACACACCTAAGATTGCATGATCTAACCCGTGAATGATCTCCCCGTACTGCCCCATGACATTCGCACTGGTCTCCATCCCCAGCAGTATTGCGTTGATCACAATTAATGCAATCATTGAATTTTGGAATACTGGATGGTGGGTAAGTCGATAGGCTGAATGCCGCAAGGAGTTGATGTTCATTTTCAGAAGATGGAATTGTAAAATTTAAATAATTTTAACAACTCCACATCATGTTCACTCCTAACATCAGCGCAGGAACAATTCTAAAGCCCGTTTTTTAAACCAAAAAGGTTACATCCGTCATATTATTTTTTTGAAGGTACTTCACTCTTCAATAGGCTATCGAAGTATCCGCACCGGTACTTGAAGGTTTTGTAGTTGGTTGCCGCCCTCAGCTAGCGCAATCGAGAGGAGTACAACCCCAATCTAATTCCAAACTTTATGAGCTAAACAGGTCAATTTTGTCATTGCATCCAATTAGAGAAATTAAGAATTAATATTGACTGCCCTCAGAGCTGGGTTTAGCTGGGCTCCAGCCCTGCAAGCGCCCTACTTCGGCCTTAACATAGTTTGACATCGCTGATCGATCGGCTACCAACATAACCATTTGGAAGCCTTGATCGATAAAGCGCTGCGTGAATTTAGAGCTTGCGGTATGAATACCGGCTATAACGTTGTGTTTCTTGCAAGTCTCAAGCATCCTTGTAACTACAGCAACGTGCTTGGGATCCTCATTATCCATAACAGCAGGAAGACCCAGTGAAAGAGCCAAATCTGTAGGGCCGATGTAGGCAGCGTCAACCCCAGGGGTTGATATGATTTCCTCCATTTTCTCGATCCCCTCTAAAGTCTCGATCATGACTATACAGGCCATTTCCTTATCAGAATTTTTTTGATAATCAGCACCCCCGTAAAGAAGTGCACGGTTAGGTCCATTGCTTCGCATTCCGGTGGGTGGGTAACGACAAGCGGCGACAGCACGCTCAGCCTCTGCGCGGTTACTGACCATAGGAACAATTACACCGTAAGCACCGGCGTCAAGCACTTTCATAATCACAGAGGGCTCATTCCAGGGGACGCGAACAAACGGTGTTACCGCGGTTGTAGAGATAGCAGTCAGCATCGGAACAACGTCAGAGTAATCAATACAGCCGTGCTGCATGTCAATACAAAGCCAATCTACGCCTGTATGAGCCATAACTTCCGCTGAAAACCCGCTGGGTATGGACAACCAAGCTCCTACCGCCGGTTTTCCCTCACGCCAAATTTTTTTAACATTATTGATACGCATTTATGGCTCCTAGGTCAATCAAGACCACATTCAGTTCTTAAAGTATTGTCGAGTTCACAATTTCACCCGAATCGAGAGTCTATCAGGTGTCAGCGATGAAACTAAACCCAGCTTAACGTGCTCAAAAGTGCACCTACATTTGAATACGGGTTTAAAAACCCCACACCCAATATACTCGTTATCCCCTAGTGGCATAAAAAAAAGGGGCGTTGAGCGATAGTCTGGTGACCAAGGTTTTGGGTCGCAGATTTTTGAATTGGCGATATTGTTTAGAATGAGTTAGTTAGTTACACAAGGCCCCTAACCCCATAAGAACTAAATCATTGACCAATGATTTGTCAATGAATACGCACAGGACTTAGATTTGATGATGAAAACCAAGCTCGTATCACTCTTTATGGTAGCTCACCTCGGCTTCTCGTATGCAGCTACAGCAGTTTTTCCTCAAAGCATAACAGACGAATTAATTAAATCTACCGCAGTAGCAAGTTTCCCGGAATATCTAGACTTACTAACACTTCCCAATGACTCTATTGCCAGCAGCAAAGACATTCAAATCAATGCAGAGCGTCTTGAGAAGTTGTTTCAAAAAAGAGGATTCAACACCTTTCAATTCGCCAATGGTGGAAAACCGCTCGTTTTAGCGGAGTATCCAAAGATACAAGGGCAAAAGACAGTCCTTTTTTACATTCATTTTGACGGCCAACCCGTAATACCCTCCCAATGGTCACAAGCTAGCCCCTGGAATCCGGTTCTCAAGAAAAAGGACTCCCTCAACCAGTGGCAACAGGTTCAAATGCAGGAGCTGATGAAAGAAAATTTTGATCCAGAATTGAGGGTTTTTGGACGCTCAGCCTCAGACGATAAAGGTCCAATTATGATGTTCTTAGCATCCATGGACTTGATGAAATCAATTAACCTCAATCCAGCGGTAAACATCAAGGTCATTCTTGATAGTGAGGAGGAAGTTAATTCACCTGGCATACCTAATGCAGTTAAGGAAAATCAAGACTTCTTAAAAGCTGATGCACTGGTTATTTTTGACATGGCGGCGCATCCAAGTGGGCGACCCACTGCTGTCTTTGGTAACAGGGGCGTTCAGTGGTTGAACTTAACTGTGTATGGACCCAAGGCACCACTTCACAGCGGTCACTACGGTAACTATGTTCCTAATCCAGCTTTCAAACTAGCGAGGCTTCTCGCCACAATGAAAGATGATCAGGGGCGCGTCACGATTCCAGGGTATTACTCCACGACAAAGCTTGGGACAGAGGATCTGCGTGTTTTGGACGGCGTTATGGATGATGAGGTTGCACTGAAGAAACGAGTCGGGATTGTTAACTCAGACAAGGTCAGTTCAAACTATCAGCGTGCACTTCAGTATCCTTCACTCAACATCCGAGGCCTCTTAGCTGCTGGAGTTGGCAAGGAGGCTGCCAACATCATTCCGAAAGAAGCGATTGCTGAGCTTGATATCAGGACAACAACAGAGGCAAATGCTCAATACCTCACCGCGTTAATCAAGAAACATATTCAAAAGCAGGGTTATCGCATCCTCGATCATGAACCCACAGATTCTGAACGTGGACAATATCCTTTGTTGATCAAAGTGATTGAAGGCTTACCGACAGAGGCCACAAGACAATCGATCAACTCGCCAATTAGAAAGTGGGTAGAAACAGCTCAAAGTCGCGCCTTTAGCGGTTCAAGCACACCGGACCCCATTTTGATTAGGTCATCAGGGGCAACGGTGCCAACCCATGAAATCGTGAGTCCACTACAAATGCCTTTTGTTATTGTCCCAACTGTCAATGCGGATAATAATCAACACACCTACGATGAGAATCTACGGATGGGTAACTACTTAAGCGGTATGCGCAATATGTTGGGACTTATAAATACCCCTTACCCCTAATGCCCGTAATCATTAGCATCCTGGATCCAAGACTAGTTAAGTTTTGTCTTTGACATTAAATTGATACATCCGCTGAGGGTTGTGAACGAGAAGTTGCTCTAAAACCTTAGGGTTCGGAGCAATTTGGGTCAACGAATCTACGAGTATCCCGTCGTCCGGTATATGGGTGTGATTGGGGTGTGGCCAGTCAGTACCCCATAGGCACCGATCAGGAAACTGATCCACTAACATACGTGCAATTTGAACACCCGCAACATAGCGCTTCTCGGGTAATGCATGTGCATCAATTCTGTCAATACCACTGACCTTTACGTGAAAATCTTTGAGCTTTAGGAGTTCTATTAAGGCTTTAATATCGGGGTGATCAACCCCCTCTCGCGCGTCTATCCTTCCCATGTGGTCAATCACAACCGGAACAGCACTCTTCATTAAAGCAGGAGCGATTTGATGGATCAACTCACTTTCGAAATGAACTTGTAAGTGCAACCCAAAATTACCTAGACGAGGTGTCATCTTGACAACATCATCGACATGGGTTTGTCCAGAAATGTGCTTCATGAAATGAAATCTAACACCTCTGAATCCAATATCAGCCAAACGCTTCAGCTCAGAGTCACTCACACTGAGGGGGACCAAGGCGATTCCCAAATAATTGCCACCTCCTGCCTGTATAGCGTCCTCTACAACTGAGTTATCAAATCCGTGAACTACTGATTGAACAATGACACAACGTTCGATTCCGAACTTACGGTGCAGAGCAAAGAGTTTCTCCTTGGGTGCGTCAAGGGGGGTAATTTTTCGGTGCACATCAAAAGGGAACCTTGCAACTGGGCCGAAAACGTGGACATGCGTATCGCAACTATAAGCGGGCAAACTAATATTTGTCGGCGAAGGACTCTCAAGATACGTTCTAAGGGGTGTTTGCGAATTATTTTCTGTTGACATCTAACTCTTTCTAAGTTCTTAATGCTTAATATTAAGTGCGACTAAGAATCTTGAGACCATGTTGTAGGCGGCAATAGTGGCAACAATCTCCACAACCTCCTTAGGGCTGTAGTGGGAACTCAATTCAATCATCAGATTATCGGGCACTACTACGTCTTTGGTCATGCGATCCGTTAGGGACAATAACAACCGCTCTTGCTCATTGAATTGATCGCTTAGCTCCACGTGTTTGATGAGATCAATTTTTTCCTGCGAAACCCCCGCTTTTAAAGCGTGAGGAATATGCGCATCGAATTCGAACTCCGCATTATTTAAAACCGCAACTCGCAAAATCATCATCTCTCTATGACCAGGAGCCACTGAGGTTTTATTTCTCACTGCCGTTAACATTTGCTCCCACCCCTGGGCGATGGGCTCACTGTTTAAGAGAACCTGGTAGAGCAAAGAGATACGACCTCTCTCAGCCATGATTCGTGCCTCAATAGCCTGCAATTGAGAATTTGTACCCGCTGCGACCAGTGGAACTCGGATGTGATCTGTACTCATTCATTAACCTTAATGTTTTTATCTTTTATGAGCTTGGCCCATTTTTGTGTATCTGATTTCAAGATGGCAGTTAATTCATCAGGTGTGGACCATCTAGGCTCAGTCCCAGATTGCTCAAGTTTTGTAACAGTAGACGGATTTTCAAGTACTTTTTTAAGATTTTTATTAAGTTGATCAATCACGGATCTGGGCGTTTTGGAGGATACAAATATGCCGTACCAGTTGTTAGAGTCTACGGCCTTAATACCTAATTCCTCAAAAGTCTTCACTTCTGGGAGTTGGGATATGCGGTGTTTAGAAGCAATGGCAAGAGGCTTTAATCTCCCCCCTTTCACATAATTGATAACAGCCGGGACATCGGCAAACTCTGCATCGACTTGTCCCCCCATAAGATCCGTAAGCGCAGGCGCCATTCCGTTATAAGGGACATGCAGAAGATCCAAGCCGGTCGAGTCCTGAAGTTGCAACATAGCCAAATGCGGAATACTTCCCGTACCAGATGAACCGATAGGAGTAGCATCCTTTTTTGATTTCACAGCGGCAATAAACTGCGCTGCATCATTTGCAGGATTCTTTGTATTTGTTACAAATAACTCTACGTTATTGACAATCAAACTAACCGCAGAGAAATCGCGGCCCATGTCGTATGACATCTTCTCAAAGAGTGCTGGATTAATCGCAGCTGCTCCGACACTTGTGATCCACATCGTTTCTCCATCAGGCTCCGCGCGAATCACCTCCGCAGCTCCTATTGCGCCGCTAGCGCCGGGTCTATTTTCAACCAAAACAACCCGTCCGAGCTCCTTGGCCAAGGGATCAGCAATCGTTCTAGCAACAAAATCAACAGGTCCCCCGGCAGCAAAAGCTACGATGATCCTGATAGGCTTCTTTGCGGGCTGAGCTTTGACAGATAATCCAAAACTAAGGCTCAAAATTAGAATTAATAGAGTTCTTTTATTCATTTCTGCGGCTTTCCAATTTAATCAATCACAGCGAACACTCATGCCACCGTCAACCATAATCTCAGTACCAGTGATGAACTGCGCTTCATCACTTGCTAAGAAAAGTGCTGCACTGGCGGTATCTCGTCCGTCTCCCATAAATCCAAGGGGAATTCGTTGAATGCGCTGAGCAAGTAAGGCCTCGACATCCCCTCCCGCCCTTTGCTTGGCTAAGCGAAACTCAACCATGGGTGTATGCAACTGCCCAGGGACTACGGTATTGACTCTAATACCTTGAGGTGCGTGCTGAACGGCCATTACTTTTGACATCTGAATTACGCCCGCTTTAGAGGCTGCGTAAGCTACTTGGGCACTTCCAGTCCAACGAATCCCTGAGGTGGAGGCAACATTCACAATTGCACCTTGTTCTTTGGCGATCATGATGGGCAGGGTATATTTGCAGGTCAAGAATACGCTTTTTAAGTTAAACGCCAGTTGACTATCCCAAACCTCCTCTGACATCTCTACGGGGCCACCAGGTGCAGACCCTCCCACGTTATTGATCAAAATATCAATTGTCCCAAGGGCTGCAACACAGTGATTCACCATACTTTGCACACTCAACGAACTGGTCACATCACACTCAAAAGTTGTTATGGAGTGAGCAGCCTCACCCGCCAAGGACAAAGTCTCTTGTAGGCGTTGTGGATCCCGGTCGACTGCGAATACTTTAGCCCCCTCCTCAGCAAGACGAACAGCCATTGCCCGTCCATTACCCCAACCGGATGCAACGCAGCCGGCGCCTGTCACAATAGCAACTTTTCCTTCAAATCTTTTCATTTAAAACCATTTCTTAAGCGGATGATCTGGGGCGTAAAAAAGATTTTTACCCAAAAATTAAAAAACTAAACTTAATAAAAATTAAACCTCAGATCGGGAGAGATAGGTTTAAATCAATCCTCAGCCCAACTAAGCGACTTACGTCGGTGGACAAACATGTGGTAACCCTTGTACGAAAGGATCAAGCAAGCCCCCCCCCCCGAAGTTTGAGGACGAGTTTAACTTGTTTACAGGACGCTTAGCATTCGGGATTTAACTGATCTAAGCGATCAGTTTTCGTCTTGAATGAGAAATGTAGCTTTGTGTTAGCCCTTGAAATAGCTTGGGGTTGCGAAACACAGTCTAGTTCTGTAACTAAAAAAATAGCCTAAGAATTACGAGGAACCCTCAACTAGCTCGCTGTCGTGGACCTGAATAAAGCTGCATTTGAATCAAACAAGGTGTTTGATAGGGTCAATCATTCTTAGCAAGACCGGGGTTGATTTGGTACCCATTTTCTTTAACACACGAGCTTTATGAATTTTAAGTGTGGCGATCGTAACACCTAAACGCTCCGATATTTCCTTGATTTTCAGCCCCTCAATTAAAAGCATGCACACCTCTTTTTCACGAGCTGTTAACAAATTAAACTTTTCAACATTAATGGCTTGCACTTCAAGGTCTGCGCTTTGACTCTTACTTATTAGAAGTGCCTGTTCAACAGATTTTTCCAGAACGCTTAGATCAAAGGGCTTGAGCAGGAAATCTACAGCGCCATTTTTCATCGCTTGAATGATTTCACTTTTATCGCTTTCCCCACTGATAAAAATGATTGGAGTAGAGACTTTTTTCTCCAATAGTTGTCTTTGAAAGTCAAGACCAGACACTTCTTTCATCCGCATATCCAGCAGTATTACGGCTGGACTATACATTTCCTTAATTTGCAAAAAATCTTTTGGATCAGCAAATGAATATACATCATAGCCAATGAATCCGAGCGATCTAGACAATGAGTTTCTCATCTCTAAATCATCATCCACAATGTAGATATGTCCTTTATTTTTAGTACTCATATGAAGCAACCTTAATTCATTCATTCACTAGAGAAAATGCTGGCCATTGAGAGTCCCTCAGGTGCGACTCTACTAACATTTGCTACTAACATTTGCTACTAACATTTGCTACTAACATTTTCTACTAACATTTTCTACTAACATTTGCTACTAACATTTGTCACTCAATTTCGCCAACCACAACAGCGGGTCCTCAGCTATCAAAACCACAAGTCCCTTGCTTTGCTTTATAAATTGATCTATCGCTCTCAAATGTACACCACCAGTGAAGTTAACTCCCTTGTCAGCAATAACAGAACTTAGCTCAAGGAGATTTCACTC
>CAIKNE010000060.1 GCA_903828695.1 uncultured Burkholderiales bacterium
AGACTGACTATGTCCTCCAAAATGCGAATGAAGAGCAACTTGGACTTATCAACAAAAAACCCACTGAAAATCCTCAGTGGTTAAAACAATTAAAAGCGAAAGCGCTGAGTAATTGTGTAAAACAAAATCCTAAAAAAACTATTAAATTCAAACAGGATGCGCATGGTTAATTGGTTCATCTTTTGAAAACACATCACAAATATTGTCTTATCTCCACTTTCAAATGATCGGATACCATCAGACGATGCTGAAGAATTCAAACCCCCATAGCGCACATACGTCTCGTCGATTCCTTTTGGCGCTAGCATTAGTTTCTACTTTCGGTCTTACCAAAAATATTTGGGGGCAAGACAATGGCTTAACACCAGGTGCTACCCCAACAACTCCATTAGCGACAATACCGCAAAATTTTAAATTCTTACAAGAACAACTGAAGAACCTACGCTTAGTAGGGAAGGGAAATTACACCTACTGGGGTTTTGATGTCTACTCCGCCAGTCTTTGGGCAAGTGACAATGCCCTTAAACCAATTGATTGGGCTGAGCAGCGACTTGCGCTTGATTTGCTCTATCTTAGAGATTTCGCAGGGAAAGACATCGCCAAAAGATCTATTGATGAAATTTTTAAGCAAAGCCCTATCTCAGAGGAGAAAGCTAATGCTTGGCTCAAAACACTTGAGACCGTCTTTCCAAACGTCCACAAGGGAGAGAACCTGACCGGGGTGTACATACCTAACGCCGGTGCTCAATTCTTCCTCAACGCAAAGCCAGTCGGTATGGTTAATGATTTAGAGTTGGTGAAACGGTTTTTTTCAATCTGGTTATCCCCCCAAACTTCTGCCCCGGACTTAAGACTCAAACTATTTGGTGAACTAAACTAGAAGCGGTGAATTGGGCAGAACCTTTGCCAACATACATAGGGTTAGTTGTAACGCCCCAACTAAGTGCAAAGTAATACGTCATTTTGCTTATCTCTAGCAACCCTGGGCACCTAAGCCTTCGGCATTTTCATTTTTTTCCATTCATCACACGGGTTTAACCCTAGACCATAGTTGTTGAAAGCTAAACTTTTAGTCACCTAAAAAATATAATAGAAGTTTTGACTTGGGATCATTACCATGATGAATATTCTGAAAAAAACCAGTTTGGCTGGATTGTTTGCGTTACTAGGTGCTAATGTTATCGCCGCAGAACCAATTTTAATTGGCCTGTCTATTACGCAGTCTCCCCCAGGCTCAGTGGTGCAGGGTACTCAGGTCAAAGATGCAATGGAGATCTACCGCGATATGATCAATTCTGCGGGCGGTGTCTTGGGTAGACCCATTCAATTTGTTATTGAAGATAACCAAGGCATCCCTGAGAAGGGACGCTCTGCTGTGGAAAAATTAATCACTAAAGACAAAGTCGTTGCCATTACAGGTACGCATCAAAGCTCCGTTTGTTTGAGTGAAATTGAAGTCGCACACCGGTACCAAGTACCCTATGTGAATACCAATTGCTGGGCCGACTCAGTCCGAGAAAAAGGGTATCCAGAGGTTTTTAATACATCACCTTACAACTCCGTTGTCGCCGACTCTATGGCGGACACCATCAAATCCATGAAGGTCAAACGCGTGGTCGGATTTGCTGAAAATACCGACTACGGTATTGGTTTGGCAAAAGGCCTGGGAGCTGCTCTGAAGAAGAAAGATCCTAGCATTGACTTTAGATATGAAACCTTAGATAGAGCTAGTAAAGACTTTACGCCTGCAGTATTGACCCTTAAGGCCAATCCGCCCGATGTTGTGGTGCTCACGATGTTGCCGCCTGCCGCCTACATAGCCCTGAACCAACTCTACGAGCAAGGCGTTGCTCCGACCCCAAAAACTATCGTTTATGACGGTGCTGGAATGGCTGACTATCCAGACTTTTGGCAAAACGTGAACGAATCTGGTAAGTACATGTTGACCATTGGTATGTACCACCCCGATATGAAGCAAACCGAATTGTCCAAGCAAATTTCTGCGGCTTATAAGAAAAGAACAGGCAATGACCCCAATCGCTTGATTTTCCAAGCTGTTGACTCACTCGTTGTTGTCGTCGAAGCCATGAAGCAGAGCAAAAGTACAGATCCTGCAAAAATGATTGCTGCCCTTAAGTCGGGTAAGTTTGACGGTGCAAGGGGGCAGATGAAATTTGACAGCACACCTGGCGTCAGTTTCCAGCAGTGGGTCGCTATTCCCTACGTTAACTATCAACTTACAGATGTCAACCAAGCTGTTGGTAAAACTTCTCTTTTACAAGGGCCTGGAATGCCTTTGAACATTGGTAAGCTGCAGCACCCACAATAAAAGTCCTTGTCCTCCTCATCAACCGCTAAATGAAACTATTGGTTTTCGCATCCATAGGATGCGAAACTTCTCCTCAATGTCATTAATCATCGATCTCGGCGTTAACGGACTCATCATGGGTCTGTTCTACGCACTCATGGCGGTTGGTTTGTCCATGATTTTTGGTATTCTGCGAATCGTGAATTTCGCACACGGCGAATTTTTCATGATTGGCGCTTATGTTTATGCGCTAAGCGCAATGAAGATGGGCCTCAATCCGTGGGTGGCACTTGTAGTTGCAGGCGTTGCGGGGGCCGTTTTAGGTATGGTAATAGAGAAGCTACTGATGAGACCCCTCTACGATGGCTATCAGAGCTGGACTATTGTCAAGGATGAGTACGCTGTAGTAGTCACTTTTGCACTCTCACTTCTTTTGATTCATTTGGTTGATAAGGTTGTTGGACCTTCACCCTTTTTGGGGCCAAGTTTGGTGAGTACTAAACGTATAGCTTTGGGGCCACTGATGCTGAATGGTCAAAAAATCATTGCTGCAGGCGTCTCTGTTGTTGTTTTGACGGGTCTGGCTTTGTTTATCAAGAAGTCTGTTTGGGGGCGTCAGATTCAGGCTGTCGCCCAAAACCGCTTCGGTGCCTCATTAGCCGGTATTGATCCGGTTAAAACAACAGCTCTTATTTTTGCGATTTCTGGCCTACTCGCTGCCTTATCAGGCGCCTTGATGGCGCCCATCATGAATCCATCTCCTGATGTTGGGTCATTTCCAGCACTTAAATCCTTCATCATTGTGGTCTTAGGAGGTATGGGCTCGATTTGGGGCAGTATGGTCGCTGCTATTTTGCTCGGAATCATGGAGTCATTTTTTGCTGTTTATGTCTCTTACGATTACAGAGACGCATTTGGACTCATGGTGCTAATTGCAGTGTTACTCTTCAGGCCCTACGGTCTTGCAGGAAGAAAAGGGCGTGAGACATGATAGGCAAGCGCAACCTTTGGGCCAATAAACTGACCCTTGATTTGAAGTTTTTTCTGCTGCTGTGCAGCTTAATTGCTTTAATTCCTCTTTTGGACTTGACGCCCTATAGCCTGGGTATTTTGATTATTAGTTTTTACTTTGCACTGATTGCAATAGGTTGGAATCTATTAGCAGGTTTTACTGGGCAGTTTTCTATGGCGCCTGCAGCATTTGCCATGATAGGTGGATATACAGCGGCGCTTTTGAATTATCACTTTGGCCTGTCTCTTTGGATCGGTATACCCAGCGCAGTTTTGGTCAGCGCGTTGCTAGGATTTTTAGTAGGTTCAACAGTTCTCGGTTTAAAAGGACCATACCTGTCCTTAACGACTCTTGCGTTTGCCGAAGTCGCGCGAGTCATTATCAGCAATTCTCACGATTACACCAGAGGTGATCAGGGCTTGAATGTGCCAACTCTGATGGAGAGCAGAATCGGTTATTACTATTTATTTCTTGTTCTACTCATTGCGATTGCCCTCCTTGTATACGGCTTAATGAGGAGTCGGTTCGGTGGGTTTTTGCTTGCCATTCGGGACGATGCGCACGGAGCACAAAGCCGTGGCATTCCAATTGTGAAGTTCAAACTGATCGCATTTATCTTGTCAAGTGCGATCAGTGGATTTGCAGGCTGTTTGTACGGCACATTCACAGAACTCGTAAGTCCAGAGATGGGTCTCATTCAACAGGCCGGCATCATCATCTCCATGGTCGTGATTGGCGGCATGGGCTCACTCTCGGGTCCCCTGTTGGGCGCCCTGATCGTGTATCTGGGTTCCGAGTGGTTGCGCAGCGTTGGCAATATACAGATGATCGTGTTTGCGTTAACGGTGATCATCTTTGCACGGTTTTTTAGGACTGGACTTTGGGGCTTGTTTCTCAAGTTTTATTTTTATATATTGACTGATCAAAAACGCTGAAATCATTTCCATTGAACTTGGCGATATAAATATGACCCATCCGATCATCAAAGTAGATTCCATTTCCAAGCGTTTTGGTGGGAATCAGGCTGTAGACCGTGTATCTATTGATATTCCCAGGGGTTCAATACTCGGGTTGATAGGCCCTAATGGCTCTGGTAAAACAACAGTATTGAACATGCTCTCCGGTGAGTTGATGCCTGATGAGGGTAGAATTTTTCTAGAGGACTTAGACATCACGGGTAAGTCGCCCTCTAGTCTTGTGCAATTAGGAGTCACAAGAATGTTTCAAATGACCAAGGTCTTTGTTCGCTTAAGTGCAATCGATAATTTATTGATTGCCGGACAGGCGCTGGGTTTAAAAAAAGAGGAGTGCCATGCCCGAGCAGATATGCTCATTAAAGAGTTGACTTTGGAGCATGTCCAGTATTTGGACGCCGCACAACTCTCGGGTGGGCAAAAGAAATTACTTGAGTTTGGAATGTGTTTCATGGTGCCGCCTAAGGTTGCACTGCTGGATGAACCCTTTGCAGCAGTACACCCAGTCATGCGACAAACCATGAGTCAATTCATCAAAGATCGACACCAAAGGGGACAAACCTTCTTATTGGTCAGCCACGATATGCCAATTATCAAAGAGCTATGCGAACAGAGTGTTTGTATGAATGCCGGTAAGATCATTGCGCATGGTAAAACAAAAGACGTTTTGGATAAAGCAGAGGTGATCGAGGCATATCTTGGGGGAGATCATGAGTAACTATTTACTTGAGATGCGCTCGGTTACCGCAGGGTATGCTAAAGATATTGATGTGCTTAAAGATGTTTCATTGCACGTCAAGGGAGGTGAAATCAGCGGGTTGATCGGGCTGAACGGGGCTGGAAAGTCCACGCTCATTAAGTCTATCTGCGGATTTTTGAGCCCAAAATCTGGAGAAATCTACTATGACGGCAAACTGCTCAACTCAGTTTTACCGCATAACTTGATTGACCACGGGATATGTTGCATCCCTCAAGAGTCAAGTCTATTTCCGATGCTGACGGTCAAAGAGAATTTGTTATTGCCCATACAGTCCAGGAGCCATTTGTTTGCTAACTCTTGGCAGGGTCGTTATGAAGAGGTATTGGAGTTGTTTCCCGCACTCAAAGACAAATTAGGACAAAGTGCTGGGGAGCTATCAGGGGGGCAGCAAAAACAACTTGAATTTGCCAAGGCTTGGATGTTGCAACCGAAATTATGTTTAATCGATGAACCAAGTATTGGTTTGTCACCCAAGGTCGCAGAAGAAATCTTCCAGTGGCTTAGCCGCTTCACTGAGCAAGGTATGGGAATTTTGTTGATTGATCACAATGTGAGGCGGGTTGTGAAGATGTCACAAACTATCTTTGTGCTCAGCTTGGGCTCAATTGCTGCTAGCGGCGACCAAGCCATGTTCACTGGTGACTTGCATAGCCAGGTCAAAGAATGGTTGGGACTTAATTACTAATATTGAACCCCGAACTCATTGTGTAAGCTGAGAGATGTAACGAATTTCTTAAGTGCATTGATAAGTGCGCAGGCTACTATTTATCAGACCTTGGGTAACACTTCCTTAACTGCACCTCTCCAGCCGTCTTGTGTAATATCAACCACTACTCCATTAGGGTCATGATATTTGACCTCATAGAAACCGCCTGTTTTTGATACATCCCCCATCCAGTAAGTTCCCCCTGCCGCCTCTATAGCTTTGCGAGATTGCTGGACATCATCAACCCAGAATCCCAAATGATGTAAGCCAACAAAGCCAGCTCCACGGCTACCGGCGGACTCCTCATTCTTGTAATGGAGCAGAGCTAAGTTGACTACGCCATCGCTTAAATAAACACCATTTGCGTTGGCCCAATCAGTTTGACCTACACGCTCCATTCCAAATGCCTGGATGTAAAAGTCTGCAGCTTTTTCTGGATCTTGAACTGTGATAGTGATATGTCTTAATTTCCCCATTCTTGATTCCTCTTTTTGTTACTTTTGAATCAAACACGCAATTCAAATTTCATGATTAGGATAATCATTCTATAGATTTTCCTTTGCACCGGGTTTGTACTAGCTTAGTAACCTAGCGAGTTGCACTTCATACTTGAATTCAAGTAACTATTAACCAAACTTACTGCTTGGAATATTTTTGATCAAATTCGGCTACCCAGTCAAATCCCATCATTTGAGAGAATTTTTGGAAATCATAAAGCGGGGTTTCTACATTTGAACTAGAGCCCTGGGCTTTGAAGTGACTATAAACGCTCTCAAAGGCGGCGCCAGCAGCAAGGAATGCTGTCGTTGGAAAGATGGCCAACTTAAAACCAAGTCGCTGTAACTCCGTTTTGCTGAGTACAGGCGTGCGTCCCCCGTCAACCATATTGGCCACTAAAGGGGTGTCAAACGTTTTACCCAGTATTTCCATTTCTTCTATTGACTCAGGACTTTCAATGAATAGTAGATCAGCGCCCGCATGAGCATACTGCTCGCCCCGGCGCAACGCCTCATCTAGTCCGTGTGTAGTGCGAGCATCAGTTCTGGCAATAATTAAAAGATTAGGATCGTTCCTGGTCTCAACAGCAACTCGGATTTTTTGAACCATATCAGCGCTATCGATGACGCGCCTTCCCAGCATATGACCACATTTTTTGGGATACTCTTGGTCTTCTAATTGAACTGCACACGCACCGGCTTGTTCGTAGCTTCGAACTGTATGCATGACATTTAGTAAACCACCATAACCCGTATCAGCGTCGCAGATAAGAGGGGTTTTTGTAATCGTTGCAAACTGGGAGACCCGGTTTAACATCTCCGATCCACTGGCAATTCCTGCATCGGGTAATCCAAGATAAGAGGCTACAGTGCCGTAACCGGTCATATACAAGGCATCAAAATCATGTGTGTCCGCCATTTTTGCAGAGATCATCTCAAAGACACCTGGGGCAATGACTATTGAGCCAGATTTTATTTTTGTACTCAATGCAGCTCTTCGTGCTTGAAAGGTAGGATAGTGACTGGTAGGGGAGGGCATGGTTTTAGATCAATAAAGTAGATGAATGATGAGAGGATGAGAGGATAAGAATAGCCGTTTTGTCCTAATTGTCGAATTCTAATCGCGGGAAAATTAAAAATTCTAATATGCAAGTCAAGCACTTTGGGATCCTATGCATACAGGGTTTGTGGGTAAGAGAAGACTTTTGGAAGACTATAGAATTTACTCTTAATTAACCCCTCAAGGCCTTGAAACCTGCTTAGGTTTTTAACTCTTTACCAATTTTAAATCGGAGAGATTAGCTTGAAGTCTTTCATTCACCGGTGTTTAAGTTTAGTCCAGTTATTTCCTTTGCTTGTGAGGAGCCATTTACTCTTGGCTGTAATTGCTTTCATAGCCCTCCCTGCTCAAGCACAGTCCGTTTACCCAGTAAAGCCCATTCGCTTGGTCGTTCCATTTACGCCGGGGGGAGTGACTGACACAAGTGGTCGATTGATTGCAGAGTTTCTGTCCAAAAGACTTGGTCAGCAAGTGGTTGTTGATAACAAGCCTGGGGCATCTGGCAATATTGGGACTCAACAAGTATCGCTTGCCGAACCAGATGGCTATACCTTGCTTCTTGCATTTGACGGAACAATGGTTATCAATCCAAACCTTTTTCAGAAAATCCCTTTCAATACACTTCGAGACTTTACGCCTGTTGGAAAAATTGGTGATGCAGTATTGATCTTGGTTGCATATCCAGGAACCAAGATCAAAACTGTAAAAGATGTCATTGATATCTCAAAGCAAACACCCCAGGGACTGGCTTTTGGCACCTCAGGTGCCGGCGGTACCCCTCACATTGCAGGTGAAATACTAAAACAGCGTACTGGCGCAAACCTTATCCACGTTCCCTATAAAGGCGGTGGTCAAGCATTAACAGATGTGCTGGGGGGGAATATTCCACTTGTGTATACCGCCATTGCTGGGGCCGTTCAATATGTTAAAACTGGTAAATTGGTTCCAGTTGCTGTATCCAGTGCTCAACGCTCTAAATCTTTGCCCGAAGTTCCAACTTTCATTGAAAGTGGACTCCCTGATTTTGAAATTAATTCATGGGTAGGTATCATGGCCCCAAGTAAAACCCCCAAGGCCATTATTGAAAAGCTAAATACTGAACTTAATTTTGTCCTAAACGAGCCCGAGGTTAAAGAGCGTCTAGGTATATTGGGTATAGAGCCAACGCCCCAGTCGGGGGAGAGATTTAACGAACAGATTAAACGCGATTTAGATCGGTACGGTTCGATTATTAAATCTACAGGGATTACGCTGGATTAGTACAGCGAATATCAAGCTTTGCTTGCGCGTGAACCGGTAAATAGTCAGCCCCATTTTTTTTAAGCTTAACAATTCGCTTAATCTACTAGGCGGTACCCGTACTTGGAGAATCTTTAACCTGTTGTACTCGCTTGGAGCGAAGTCTCCAAAACAACCAAAGGCTAATTGAGAGATTCAGTAAATTCCATGCCAAGCCATTTAAAAAGGCGGCTTGGTAAGACCCTGTCACATCAAATATCTTTCCCGATAACCACCCCCCAAGTGCCATGCCCAATAAAGTAGCCATGATGACTGAGCCAACTCTTACCCCCGCCTCTTTAGGAGGAAAGTGCTCGCGCACAATAATGGCGTAAGAGGGCACGATCCCTCCTTGGAAGAGTCCAAACATTCCCGAGATGATGTAGAGCGGGACCAAACCGTTAAAGGGCAGGAACATTAATAATGCCACTCCTTGCAACGCGGAGCCAAGGAGCAAAGTGGGAACTCCTCCAATTCGGTCGCAAATCCACCCCGATAGCAATCTGCTCACGATCCCGCAAGTGAGCATGAGGGAGAGCATTTGTGCCCCACTTGAAGCGCCATAACCTAAATCTCCACAATAGGCCACTATATGCACTTGAGGCATTGCCATCGCCACGCAACAAGAGAATCCAGCAACACAAAGAAGGATTTGAGCCTGTCCCAGTTGCAGTCCAAAAGGACGTGAAGACGGGAAGCTTATCGAAGAGACAGAAGACTGTGCCGATGCGCTCACTGCGCTCGCCAAAGGTGGGCGTTGTCGCATCGCAAAAGATAGCAACGCCATGCAAACACCGCAAAACAACCCCATAGCTATATAGGTGTATCTCCACCCAATGCGCTCTATCCCAAACTGCGCTAGAGGTGGCCAAACTGCCCCAGCGACGTAGTTCCCACTTGCACAAATAGCGACTGCAATTCCTCTTCTTTTATTCCACCATAAAGAGGTGTCGGCCATGAGTGGTGCAAAAGTAGCGGAGCTACCGAGTAGGCCAAGCAGTAAGCCGTGCGCAAGCCCAAATACCCAAATGTTTGGTGCTAAGCCTGCTAGGACGAACCCTGCCAATACAGCAGCCGATCCCATCCAAAGAACCCGTGAAATACCGTACCGGTCAGCTAATTTACCAGTCCATACGCCCCCCAATCCAAGACAAATCATCATCAGGGTGTAGGGCAAAGAGGCATTGGCTCGACTGATGCCAAATTCCGCTTGAACAGGGGGCAGCACTACTGCTACCACGTACATGCAACTACTGCCTAGAGTTACTAGGCAAAGGGTTATGAATAGGCGCCAGGCTGCGTAGCGAGAGTCAATTAAATCTTCTGAGGCGGGTGCGTTTGACATGCTCTAAGATTAGCATGCAAATTGTGATTATTCTTAAGGGTTTGTATGTCTAAAATGACTCAGCTAAGTTTGATTTACGTATTCAGGAGTATTGTTTTCACTCGTCAACCGATTTTGAAATTAAATTCCTCCGTGGGACTGAGCAACCATCATGTAAAGCATAGGGATCGAGAGGGCTGTGTTCACTCTTGACGTGATGAAGGCATATTTTGCAGCCTTCGCTTTTTCACCCGCTGAAACTTCAACCATACCCAATGCTTTTTTCTGATTAGGCCAAAGAATGAACCAAGCGTTATAGGCCATCACAATAGCAAGCCACATACCAATACCAATAGCGACAAAGGGTGCTTTGAAACTGAGGGCATCAACAATGTAGCCATTTAAAAAGGCGGTCAATAAGCCTGTAAGTACAGTCGAGAGTGCGGCGTAGCGAAACCAAAATAGAGCTTGCGGAGCAATAACTTTTAAAATTGCTGGTTTGTGTTCATCTGGTATTTTTGGCATTGAAGGGATTTGTACAAAATTAAAATACCACAAAAGACCTACCCACATGATGCCTGACGTAACGTGGAGCCAGCGTACAAAAAATAGTATCCAAGTAGATCCGTGTTCGGTTGGTTGGCCCGTAATCACGACAAGCACAATCAATAAAACTAAACCAGCGATGATTGTTTTAAACAAAGATTGAATGACTGACATCATATTACCTACAACCTGAAAAATATTGACTTTGTTGAGCTTTGCGCCTGGGCAATGGGGGTTGCAAAGTGCTCATCCCTTGTTACTCATTGGGTTTAAAGGTGATGATGATCTCGCTCGGTACAGTTCCATCGATGTCTCGTGGAAATCTCTCTGTTTTATCAATGGCCTTTAATACCGCCGCGTCCCAAGCTGCGTTACCACTGGGGCGGGTTAGTTTTTTCCCAATAATCGTTCCATCGGGTGAGACGCGCACAGAGACCTCAGCCATTGGGTTCTCAGAAGCTGAGATGTCAGGGTAAATGATGTTGGGTTTGACGCGGCCTTTGATCCTACCGGCGTATCCCGCGGAGGGTCCACCTGAGTGCAACGCAGTCCCCGTTGAGTCCGCCGAGCCGCTTGCGCCTGCCATTCCAGCCATGCGTTTGAGTTGTTCTTGACGCAGGGCGGCTAGTTTCTTGTCCTCGGCGTCGTTTTTGCGCGCCGCATCATTATTGGCCTTTTGTTGATCCGCTTTTTCCTTGGCCTTTTTGTCTTTTTCTAGTTTTTCTTTTTCGGCCTTCTCTTTCTCAATTTTTTCTTTCTCGGCTTTTTCTTTTTCAGCCTTTTCTTTGAGTAATTTTTCTTTCTTCAAGCGCTCGTTCTCTAGCAATATCCTCGCTTGACGGTCTTGCTCAATTTTTTCTTGTTCTAATTTCTTAAGCTTGGCAGTGGCAAGTTGCGCCTCCTTAATGGCCTGTGAGTTGTCAACGGGCTTGGCCACCTCTGACTTATTCGGCCTGGGCTTGTCTTGGACAACAGGTGTTGGTTCGGGCTCAACGAGCTTGGGGGCTGCAAGCACAGGCGTGGCTTGCCACAGCTCTGCCTCCACAGCAACCGAGTTGTCACGCGTACTCCAAGAGACTCCCCAAGTCAGAGCCGCAACCAACAAAAGGTGCACCCCCACTGAGAACACGAACGCTTTGCGGTCCGAATGCTTGTGGGGTGGGGCAAATTCGTGTGCTAACACGGCTTGATTCATCAGGGGTTTAATCGAGTAACTGAACCGAGAGGCCAACTCTTTGAACGCCCCCTTTTTGCAACTTATCCATGACCTGAATCACGTTCTCATAGGGTAGCGTTTTGTCAGCGCTGATGATGACGGGGGTGTTGGAGGCGCTAGTCTCCAAAGACAGCACTTGGCCCGCGACATTGTCTAAACTTGCTTTGAGAGTGGTCTCAACGCCTTGTTTTGTTGTGTTGCTTCGGGATTTTATTTCAATGGACTTGTCTTTGTGAATCTCGATAGTGATGACTTGGTCCGGGGCCTGCGCGGCCTTACCCACACTGGGCACGTCAATCATGCTGGGTGAGATAAGGGGCGCTGTGACCATAAAAATAATTAAGAGCACGAGCATCACATCGATGAAGGGAACCATATTGATTTCATTAATGGTTCTTCGTCCTTTACTGGAGCGTTGGGCAATAGCTGGCATGGGGTGAGTACTCTCGTTTTTTCTTGACTAAAAATTCAAGATGACAAATGGTGAGCGATTAGTCATGATCAACTCGCGTTAGTTGGTGTGCTTTGGCTACCCACATTGCGCTGCAAAATATTAGAGAACTCTTCAATGAACGTCTCCAGTTTATTGGAAACTCGGTCAATGTCTCTTGCAAAGCGGTTGTAAGCGAGCACAGCCGGAATCGCTGCAAAGAGTCCAATAGCCGTCGTAATCAGCGCCTCAGCGATGCCGGGAGCTACCTTAGCCAGCGTGACTTGTTGGAGCTGCGCCAGGCCCGTAAAGGCATGCATGATTCCCCAAACAGTTCCAAACAAACCCACATAAGGAGAGACTGAGCCAACTGAAGCTAGTAAAGAGAGCGACGACTCAATGGAGTCCATCTCACGTTGGACGCTGGCTCGCATGGCGCGTCTGGCACCCTCCATGAGTTGCGTGCTATCGCTTATTTTGCGCTCTCTTAGTTTTTGGAACTCACGCATGCCACTGGCAAATATGCGCTCCATGGGGCCTGCGCTTTTAGAGTTTTGAACGGCAGACGCAAAGAGCTCATTTAAACTCTTACCTGACCAAAAATCTCTCTCAAATTCATCGTTTAAGTTATGAACCTTCTTCAACGCAAAGTGCTTGCTAAATATCGCTGCCCAGCTTTGCACGGATACAAAGAGTAGGATGCAAACGACTATTTGTACAACCCAATTCGCCCCGATAACGAGTTGAATAATAGAGAAATCTTGATTCATAAAACTTCCTGAATGAAACCTGGAATACGCGTTGGACGCCCCGTTTGAATGTTAATCCAACCGATGCGAATGGTGCCCGAGCAAAGCAAATCTCTTTGTACTTTGGCTGTGCCAGCCTCGACTGCGCTGGACAACTCGCTATTGTAATTGGCTGCAATCAGTGATGGACCTTCATTGGTAAAATGCTCCCGGTACGCCTTTTGTTCTAGTGTGAGGCTGCTTTTGCCGTGTTCAGTGATCACCGTTTCAATCTCAAGCACGTTATCAAGCTGCGCGGG
The DNA here is from genome assembly GCA_903828695.1 of uncultured Burkholderiales bacterium. Classification (GTDB taxonomy): domain Bacteria; phylum Pseudomonadota; class Gammaproteobacteria; order Burkholderiales; family Burkholderiaceae_C; genus Limnohabitans. The sequence continues at coordinate 13,160 of CAIKNE010000060.1, forward strand.
GAGTAAGTATTTAACGTGTGTTTCGCTGACCACAAACATGCAGCCCAACTCTTCTTTTAGTTTTTGTTGACCTATACCCAGTGATCTCAGCCATTCGGTGCGGGCGCGCTCAAAATATTTGAGGTAATTGGCGTAAAAAACAATCCCCCCCGCGTCCGTATCCTCCCAGTAAACCCGCACTTTGTGTGTGAAGCTCAAACTCTATCTCCAATCAATTGACTGAGTCTGTGCGCTGCCTCTTGGAGCTCAGCGCTTGAGCTGGCGGTTGAGAAACGTATGTATTTATGCATCTCATGCACTCCGAAATCTCGCCCAGGTCCAACCGCCACATAAGCTTTGTTTAAAAACGCAAACGCCAACTCCCAACTCCCAGCAAGCCCTAATTTTTTGCACACCTCTGAGCAATCCGCCCACGCGTAAAAAGCCCCGTCTGGGAAGACCGGCACACTCAGTCCCATTTGGTTTAAAAGCGGAACAAAAAGATCGCGTCGGGCTTTGAATTCCAATCGTCTACGCTCGAAAATATCCAAGCTCTCAGGCTCAAAGCAAGCCAATGCAGCGAACTGGGAAATGGTACTTGGACAAATAAAAAGATTTTGAGCCAAACGCTCAATAGGCGCGACGAGGGAGGGGGGGACCACCATCCATCCTAACCTCCAACCCGTCATGTTGAAGTACTTGGAGAAGCTATTGATGCTGATCACTTGGTCGCTGATGGACAAAGCGCTTTGGCCGTACTTGTCCTCATAACTAAGTCCCAGGTAAATCTCATCTGCAATTGTGATGCCGCCCTTGGTTTGCACAAACTCTGTAATACCTCTGAGCACTTCAGGCTCGATAGATGTGCCTGTTGGGTTGGACGGAGAGGCCAACAAAACACCCCGCGTTCCTGGACCCCAGTGCTCTTGGACCTGGGCTAAGCTCAACTGGAAACGCGACTGTGCGTTTGTTGGGATCAGTTTTGGGGTCCCGCCACTGGCTTGAACGAATTGGCGGTTACACGGATAACTGGGATCTGGCATGAGTATCTCGTCCCCACTCTCAATCAAAGCCAGGCAGGCTAGTTGAAGAGCAGCTGATGCACCGGAGGTGATGATGATGCGAGAAGAATCGATGTCGAGTTGGTAGCGGTCTTTGTACCACTGACTAATCAAATCCCTAAGCTTGCCCAACCCCGTTGCATGGGTGTACTGAGTGGCGCCGTCTCGGATAGCGCGCGAAGCGCTTTCTTGGACAAGGGGGGCCGCTGTAAAGTCGGGCTCACCAATGTTCAGTCGAATCATCTTTTGAGCGCTCGCTTTGTAAGCGCTCGTGGCCTGCACCTGTTCAGCAGCTTTGGCAATCTCCATGACATAAAAGGGCTCTATTTGAAGAGCGCGTTGGCTGATGCGCATATGGGGCTGTGGGTTGTATGTGGTTGGGGATGTAGTCATTGGATTTTTGTGCAAACTCAGGCGCAAAGCGTGCCCACCCTGAGCGCTGGTGCCAGAGCTCAGCGGCGCTGCATCTCCAGTGCCCGCAGTTGGTGAGCAAGTCCGTTTAAAACTGCGTTTACATACTTGTGGCCGTCTGTGCCGCCAAACTCTTTAGCCAATTCAATGCACTCATTGATCACAACTTTGCAGGGCACATCGATGCAGTGCTTAAGCTCATATGCGCCAATCCACATCACACTTCGCTCAATGGGGGAGATCTCCGCAAAGGGCCTGTCAAGCAGCGGTTCTATTAAAGTATCTAGTTCTTTAGACTGCTCAGAGACGCCGTAGAGCAACAAATCATAATGCACACTATCTGCTTTGTTAAAGCCGCTCAGCCCTCTGGTAAATTGGTCCACATCGCCTGGAATATTTTTACCCACAATAAATTGGTAAAGTGCTTGGACTGCAAACTCCCTGGCTCTCGTGCGAGCAGAAGCTTTACCGCTGCTTCGCTTTCTAGGGGCTGCTCCAGGGGCGGGGCTGGTGACTTGTACGGACTCAGCTGTGCCGGTCTCAGTTGACGCGCTCAACGCAGCGCAGGAGTTGGGTGTGTGCTCAGAGTTCACGCGATGCTTTCTAGTAGATGGGACATCTCGATGGCCGCTTTTGCAGCGTCTCGACCCTTTTCTTCTTGGCGAACCAAGGCTTGAACGGTGTTCTCCGTTGTGATCACCGCATTGATGATTGGAATATGATAATCCAGGCTCAGGCGTGTGATCCCGGAAGCGGATTCGTTAGCGACCAATTCAAAGTGATAGGTCTCCCCTCTGATCACGCAACCAAGTGCGATTAAAGCGTTATACCCACCCTTAGCAGCTAAGGATTGCAAAACAATGGGAATCTCTAATGCCCCTGGCACTTGTATCCAAGTGATGTTCTCTGGTTTAACGCCCTGAAGTATTAATTCCTCAACGCATGCATCTCTTAAGCCGTTCGTGATGGACTCATTAAAACGCGACTGCACGATGCCGATGATGAGTTGCTCGCCTCTTAACATCTCCCCCGTCAATGGGGGATTGATACGAGAGGCGTGTGAGTCTTGCGTTTTGCCTGCTGTTGTTTTCTTAGATGCAGTTGATTTAGTCGTGGATTGGCGCATCATTGATCCTTTGTCAAATAAGATTCAATTTCGAGGCCGTAGCCCATCATGCTAGGCATTTTGCGTGGCGCACCCATCAGCCTCATATTACCCACGCCGCATTCTCTAAGAATTTGTGCGCCGATACCGTAGGTGCGCAAGTCCATTTTGCCACGCTCTGGGGCCTGTGAAGCACGGGCAGTTCCGTCGAGTTGCGAGAGAAGCTGCGTACCGCTTTCGCCGGCATTTAGTAAAACAATAACTCCCTTGCCTTCAACTTGAATGCGTTTCATCGCAGCATCCAAGCTCCACGAGTGCATGCTGCGGTTAGTCTCCAGTAAATCCAGTACTGAGAGGGGTTCGTGCACCCGAGCCAACACAGGCTCACTCTTTGTCCACTCACCCTTGATCAGTGCCAAGTGAATACCGTCACTGGGAAGATCTTGAAAGCTCGCTAGGGTGAAATCCCCGTGCGGAGTTTGAATGGGTCTTCTTGAGATCTCTTTGATCAGAGATTCGGTCGTGCTTCGGTAAGCGATCAAATCTGAAATCGTACCAATCTTGAGTTGATGCTCTTTAGCAAACTCAATCAAATCAGGCAGTCTTGCCATGGTCCCATCATCTTTCATGATCTCACAAATGACAGAGGCTGGTGAGCATCCTGCCATTTGAGCCAGGTCGCAACCAGCCTCAGTGTGACCGGCGCGCATGAGTACGCCACCATCCACCGCCTGCAAAGGGAAGATATGTCCTGGTTGCACCAAGTCACTGGCCTTGGTTTTGGGGTGCACTGCGACTTGTATGGTGTGAGCCCTGTCCGCGGCTGAGATACCGGTCGTTACACCCTCAGCGGCTTCGATGGAGACGGTGAAGGCGGTCCCGTGTGAGGCACCGTTTTTAGAGACCATGGGGGGGAGGTTCAAATGCTCACACCTTTGCCGACTAAGCGTTAGACAGATCAGTCCACGTCCGTAGCGGGCCATAAAGTTGATTGCTTGGGCGCTGACGTGATCTGCAGCGAGTACCAAGTCACCTTCGTTCTCACGGTCCTCCTCATCAATCAAGATCACCATGCGTCCAGCCTTGATCTCGGCTGTAATTTCTTCAACACTTGAGATGTCTGCGGCGTTGCTGCCCAAGTTTGCTGTCTTAACTGAGTTCATAATTTATTTTTTTTCAAACGCGAGCATTCGCTCAACATAACGGGCAACGGTATCGATCTCTAGATTTACTTTCGATCCCTTCTCAAGTTGGCCCAAAGTCGTGTTCTCTAGGGTATGAGGGATCAGGTTGATTGAGATCTCACACCCCTTGTCATTGTCGCTTACTTTGTTCACGGTCAAACTAGCGCCGTTTATAACCACAGAGCCTTTGTAGGCCAAAAATTTTGCAAAAGCCATTGGAATTTGAATGCGTAACTCCCAACTCTCACCGATTTGTAGGAAAGAGGTGACCTCTGCCAAATCGTCCACATGGCCCGAAACGATGTGTCCACCCAGGCGGTCGTTGGCTCGCAGTGCCTTCTCAAGGTTGATGGAACCCCTTTGCGTTAAGCCACTGGTCTTGCTGAGCGACTCCTGGGAGATGTCGATCATAAATTCGTCACCGCGCTTGTGCACAACCGTCATGCAAGCCCCGTTCAGCGCTATCGAGTCCCCCAGTTGGACGTCATCTAAATAGCCTGGTGGTGTATGGATCGTTAAGCGCTTGCCGTGAGCGCTTGGGTTGGGGGAGTTGGATCCCAAATTTTCAATATTGACAATTTGAGCTACAGCGGTAATGATTCCAGTAAACATCGTGTTATTTTCTCAGAGTAGGAGTGACCTTATTGTTTCTGCGGGTGCGACTTGAATCGCCGGGGCAGTCAATAAATAGAGGGCTCATCATGTTAAGCGGTTTAAGCACGGTTGATTTGAACAGTTGGGAGGGCAGGGCGTGCTCGGATGAAAATATCTTGTTCCAAGGGTGTTGTCTCCAAAAAAGTGAGACGCTTACCCTGATCCAGACTCTCAAGAGGTGGTAAGGTTGTCCATCCCTTTGCGTCTGCGAGGATGAGTGGGGCAAGGTAGATTAAAAACTCATCTACCAGCCCTTGTTGAATAAAACTGCTGTTCAGACCCGCGCCCGCCTCGATATGCAGCTCATTGATCTCGCGCTTACCCAAGTCTTGGAGCATTCCCCTTAGATCAACATGTCTTGGTTTTTGAGCGTCAGCCATCACGACAATAGTTGCGCCTAATTCAGTAAGAATTTTTTCCTTGTCCTGTGGAGCCTTAGCGCAGTAAATGATGACCTCACGCTTTTCTTTAAAAAGCGCAGCTGTTTGCGGCGTATCAAGCGCTGCATCAATCAGAATTAACTTGGGTTGACGAGGCGTTGAGATAAAGCGAACATTGAGCAGTGGATCATCCCTTAAAACAGTACCCACGCCGCTTAGCAACGCACAGGACCTTGCACGCCAGGTATGCCCGTGTTGGCGAGCAGCTGAGCCGGTGATCCACTGACTGTTACCGTTATGAAGTGCCGTAGCACCGTCTAGGCTGGAAGCTATTTTGAGGCGCACCAAGGGCGAGCCCTGTGTCATACGCTTGATAAAACCTTCATTGATTGTGTAGGCCTCTTCTGCGCCCAGTCCCAGATCTACTTGGATTCCCGCGGCACGCAAACTCTCAAAGCCTTGGCCACTCACCAAAGGGTTGGGATCGGTGAGGCTTGCAACCACTCGTTTGATACCCGCATTGATGAGGGAGTGCGTACACGGCGGAGTGCGCCCTGTATGCGCACACGGCTCAAGCGTGACATAGGCGGTGCAGCCTAGTGGATCCAATCCTTTTTGTTTTGCATCCTGTAGGGCCATGATCTCTGCGTGTGCACTTCCCACTTTTTGGGTGTGGCCTTCGCCCAAAATGTGTCCCTCCTTATCAACCAACACACAACCTACCCTGGGGTTGGGGGAGGTGATGTAGAGCGCCTTTTGTGCGAGCTCAAGGGCGCGCTGCATAAAGGGTTGGTCTTGTTTGCTGTAGGTCATGAGGCGTTGCAGAGGTGGCACCCAAGGAGCGGTGAAGGGGATGAAAACAGTCTTGCAATCATTAGGGGTGAATGGGTTGCGCTTAAAAGTTAGCGGTTAGCGCCAAGATGATGCAGTGAGTTAATGGATTGAATTAGCGCTGTACCTCATCGACTAAGGATTTGAATTCATCGATATCTTCAAAGCTTCTGTAAACACTTGCAAAGCGGATATAAGCTACTTTGTCGAGTTTTTTGAGCTCTCTCATCACAAGCTCTCCAAGCCTGGAGGAGGGGATTTCGCGCTGTCCTGTTGCCAATAACTTTTCCTCTATGCGCTCGAGTGCACCCGCAACTTGGTCCGTGCTAACGGGTCTTTTGCGAAGCGCTAGATTCATGGAGGCGGTGAGTTTTTCGCGTTCAAATTCAATCCGTCTGCCATCTTTTTTGACTATAGTTGGAAATGAGACATCAGGTCGTTCATAGGTCGTGAATCTTTTGTCACAGCCCGCGCACTGACGTCTTCTCCTGATCAGGCCCCCGTCCTCAGACATCCTAGTCTCAACGACGGGAGTGTCAGTGTGTGAACAAAAAGGGCACTTCATTTATAGAGATGAACTTAATGGATTGGCTTAACGGTAAACCGGGAAGCGTTTGGTCAGCGCGTGTACTTTTACTTTGACAGATTCAATGTTTGCTGGATCATTGGGGTTATCCAACACATCAGCAATCAGGTTTGCTGTCAGACGGGCTTCCTCCTCTTTAAAACCCCTAGTGGTCATGGCAGGAGTTCCAATGCGAACCCCGCTTGTTACCATTGGCTTTTCAGGGTCGTTAGGGATCGCATTCTTGTTGATGGTCATATGTGCTTGACCCAGGACTGACTCAGCTAGTTTTCCAGTAATTCCCTTGGAACGAAGGTCAACCAACATGACGTGGCTTTGGGTACCACCGCTCACTATTCTCAAGCCCCTTTGTGTGAGTGTTTTAGCAATGGTGTCAGCATTGAGTAGAACCTGTTGCTGGTAGTTTTTGAAACTAGGTTCCAGGGCCTCTTTGAAGGCAACCGCTTTAGCGGCGATGACGTGCATTAGTGGACCACCTTGGAGGCCTGGAAAAACGGCACTGTTGATAGCCTTCTCGTGCTCTGCACGCATAAGGATAATACCCCCTCTTGGACCTCTTAAACTCTTGTGTGTGGTTGAGGTCACGATATCTGCGTGGGGTACAGGGTTTGGATATACCCCAGCTGCTATTAATCCGGCGTAGTGAGCCATATCAACCATAAAGATGGCGCCAATTTCTTTTGCAACTTTGGCAAAGCGCTCGAAATCAATGTGCAGGCTATATGCGGATGCGCCGGCGATGATGAGCTTTGGTTTTGATTGGCGGGCTTTTTCTTCCATTGCATCATAATCAATGGCCTCTTTAGCGTTTAACCCATAGCTCACCACATTAAACCATTTGCCGCTCATGTTGAGTGGCATTCCGTGAGTTAAGTGACCGCCTTCTGCAAGGCTCATCCCCATAATGGTTTCGCCGGGTTTTACAAAGGCCAACAAGACGGCTTGGTTGGCCGAAGCACCGCAGTGGGGTTGAACGTTTGCGCAGTCCGCGCCGAATAGTTTTTTAACCCGCTCTATGGCGAGTTGCTCCGCAACATCCACAAACTCACAGCCACCGTAATAACGCTTGCCGGGGTAGCCCTCAGCATATTTGTTGGTGAGTTGTGAGCCTTGCGCAGCCATGACTGCGGGTGAGGCGTAGTTCTCACTCGCGATGAGTTCTATGTGTTCTTCTTGACGCAGGTTCTCCGATTGGATCGCAGTCCATAACTCGGGATCTGTTTGTTCAATCAAATGATTACGCTGATACATATTTCGGTCCTAGTCCTGATGGGTCGTTTAGTGATTCACAAAGACACCGCACTCTTGCTATGTCCCTGGCAACACAAACCTTGGTTGCGTTAATTAGTTGGATTTGCCCAGACGAACGGCAAACCCTTCAATGAGGTACCTTCTAAAATTTACACTCCACCGTGGTGAGTTCAAATCCCAGCAACATCTGTTGAAATCCACATTCATTGAATCACAGAGCAGTTACTGGAAGATCAAGTCCACGTCTGTCTAGAAAGAAAAGTGGGTACTCACAGTGCAATTTAAAGCATTGTCCCAAGTGCCCACTTGGCCCCAGCGCATCGCCAGTCGTGTAAACCCTATAGTTTACCCGTTTTGCGGTGAATTCTTGGCTCGAGCTTTTGTAATTGGCTAAGCAGTAAGGGCTTTGCCATACGAGTGACTTGGGGTCCTAAATGCACAATTATTCAGCATGCATTCTTTGGAAGAGTTTAAGCGCTGAAAACGTACTTCACAGTCAATCCGAGGGAGTGTTGCTAAAACTAGCAAGCTTTTGGGCTTTTTCCCAAAGCGTTTCTAGACTGCCAGTCGCAGTCTCAATCGGAGTGGTGGGTTCTGTAGGCACTTTTCCGCCTTTGGCGACTTGGGTCAGGCGTGAGCGCTCACTGAGTACTTTTGTGGCATATATTTTCCCGTCCTCAATGTGATCGGCACCCACGTAGAGTTGGAGTCCACCGTCAACTGAGCCGGCCCGGGAGATGCAATCTTTAAGTACATTGACGCCTACACGCAGGTTAGCCACTGGATCGAAGGCTGCCAACTTACCTCCAAATCCATCGTATTTTTCTGAATGTACTTTGGTCATTACTTGCATGAGACCTTGTGCTCCAACTGAGCTTTGCGCAAAAGGATTGAAGCCAGACTCAATAGCCATCACAGCAAGAATCAGAGTGGGATCCAAATTATTTTTAGGACCTACCTCATAAGCCTCAGAAACCAAAGCACTTAAAGGCTCTGGCGCTACGTGGTATTTCTTGCTAAGCCAATAGGCAAGGTTGGCTTGTTGTTTGGGTAGCTCACTTGGGTCTGCAGCGGTTGCGCGGTCCACCGCGTCAGCGTCCGTTGAGATGCCTGTCTCATCCTCTTGTTGTTGTTGTAACCAACCCAGTAAAAAGGTTTCACTTTGAATTCTGAGTTCAGGCTTGATGGTTAAGGCTAAACAGGAGGAGAAAACCACAAGCCCAACCAACGCAAGTCCGTTGTGCGTGATGGCCAAAAAACCCTGTGTCACATCACTTGCAAAGGTTCTAAGTCCGTACCTGAATTGTTGAATAGCCGTCAAATTCGATCTCCTAAGTTGACACTCTTGAGTTTTTTTATTAAAAAACAAATTACTTGGTCATGATGAAACGCCACATGCGTTCGGTGCGCTCAAAAAATTAAGAGCCACCTTAAATGAATGCAAAAAAACTGCTGTACTTTAGGTCAATGCGGGTTCAAACGACTCGCCACACAAGGGGGGTATAAAAGCGTGTGGCGAGAGTGCCCTCTACGGTCATTGATACGCTATTTTAAAGGGTTGCCGTGGTTTTTGCAATGTATTCAATAGGTTACAGCCTCTAAAGGGGGTGTTAAAATGAGGGTTGTTCAAGGTTGTGAATGATTAAGAATTAACAATGGTAGGTTATGCAACCTATTACGTTGACAATATAGGTCTTAATTAATTGTTTTTTCTACCAACATTGAATTATTTAATTTCAACCCTAAATTTTATTCAAGTTGTATTTGTTAAGGATTTATTCAAAGACGTGGCTAATTTAACGACTTCTTTGTCTGTTATTTCGTAACTTGTCTTTTTTAGCTAACAAATATAACGAAAATACCTTTTCTTATTTAAGTAAATATTATTGTGACCGCACACTCTGACCACTCCACCGATTCTTCTTCAATTGACCAACTAACTGGGGGTGCCATTACTGCCTCCACTTCTTTGGCTAGGACTCAGCTCATTAAAGCCTGGTTGGAGTCAAGCCCACAACCCTCCTATGAGCAAATGAACGAGGTGTTTAAGTTGCTCAGTGCTAAGGACAAGGGCGCAGCAAGGCAAGTACGTGAATCAATGGACGAAATTAAGAAAGCTCAAAATCAAGAAGCCTTGACATCACTTTGGGCAGATAAGGCTAATGCGTTGTTGAACACTCATAAACTCAACATCGCAGACGCGATGGCGTGGCAAAGAGACGCAGCCAAAGAAGGTGCCCCCATATCTAAAGAGCCTTTGGCTAGTTTGCGAGGCGCGTTGGCTGACCGTGTGAAAACCATTGAAGATTTGCAACACCGCGCTCAGGTTCAGCGCGAAGCAGCAGTTCTATTGGCCCAAAGAATTGAGGTGCTCTCCACTAAGTACTGGGAAGAAGCACAATCCCTCGAGAGTGCATTAGCCGTTGACGTTGAACGCTGGAGTGCTGAGCAAAGTGCACTACTCAGCCAAGCTGATTGGTCCAGCGTGGATCCTAAATACACGCCAGCATTACAGACAAGTGCCGAGCATTTGAAACTAGTTTGGGAAGCCTTTAGTGCAGCACTCAAACAGGCTGCACTGAGTGCAAACGATCCTACCCAAGCGCTACCAGCGGTGCCCGCTTGGGCTGACGAGATTAAGCACAAGCGTGCAGGATTGGGAGGGGGTGAGGAAAAATCTGCCGATTCGCAATCTCAACAGTCTAAGAAAAAAGTTGATATTGACCCCGCTCTTAAAGCGCAAGCCAAGCAAACAATGCAGCATTGCATGAGCGTACTCGAACAGGAGCTTGCTGAGGGGCACGGAAAGGCCAGCGCTGGGGCCGCGGCTAATCTCAGGCAAGCACTAAAAGAATTCGGTCAAATCATTGATCAGCGCATTGAGCGTCATGCCCAAAGCATTTTGTTAGCTGCTGGTGAGTTGGAGGGCTGGCAGCGCTGGAGAGCGGATCAAATTAGAGCTGAGTTGGTAGCTAAGGCCGAAGGACTATTGCAACGTGCAAAACCCAGTGTCGAAATCAAAGGTGCTAAGCCGAATTCGAAAAAGTCCGATCGTCATAAAGTTGAGGTAGAAAAAGTTACTCTTGAGCGAGCAATTGATTCTGACCTCGCGAGCCCTTCAAAAGAAGAGTTGAACGCGCCTGTAATTGCGCCGACCTCTTTGGATACACCCAACGATGCTCATCCATCAGATGCTTTGGACTCCACCCACCGGGAACCCCCAGGGCAAGCAGAAATAAAATCTGTCAGTCCCGAGCATTCTTCAGTAACTCCGCAAGAGCCGGTACATGCCGAATCCATTGATTCTCAAGATTTGACAGCGCCTTTAAACGCTGCAGCTAAAAACAGGCCCAGCCCTGATTACGTTCCGACAATGGGGCCACGCAAGTTGCAAGAAACTCTGCGTAAGCTTCGTGAGGATTGGAAGCAAACTGATCAAGGCGGGTTGCCTAACCATGCGCTTTGGAAGCGTTTTGACAATGCATGCAATTTGGCGTATCCCTTTGTTCACGAATGGTTGCAGCAAACTCGCGCTCAATCTCAGGCGCACAAGGCCCAACGACTAGAGCTCATCGCTGAGGTGAAGGCCTGGGCCGAGGTGCATAGTAAGGGTCCAGACTGGAGAGGCGTACAAAGACAATTGCACGAGTTCTCTGAGAAATGGCGCGCTTGCGGGCATGTAAGTGAGAAAGTTTTTGCTGAGCTTCAGGCGCTTTGGAAAGAGGCCATTCACACTGCGCATCTGCCTATTGATACGTTGCAAAGTGAAAGTATTGCAAGGCGAAAGGCTCTAATTGAAGAATCTAAAATTTTGGGTGCTCAACCCGTCTTAAAAATCGATCCAATCAAAGCTTTGCAACAACGCTGGCAAGATGAATCGCATGTCGTACCCATTGATAGAAAACTAGCTCAACGACTTTGGGATGAATTCAAAAAGCCCCTAGATGAGGCTTTTCAACGTAAGAGCGCTGAGCGCGCTCATGTTGCGCAGTCCATGAGTGCGCATGATGAGTTGGTGCTGGAGGCTTCTAGGGCTCTTGAGCAAGCCATTAGGGAAGCTGACGCAGCCAAGATAAAAGCTGCAATGCAACACTTGCACGATGTCTCCATGAACCCAGATGCAGCAGTCAATTCGCCTACTGCTAAAACGCCTACTGAAGTTGCACCCTTGTCACCCCCAAGCGAGACAGTAGCCCCGGCAACAGCCGTTGAAGCAAATCATTTTGATCCAGCCCAAGTCGTTGAGACCGTAAATACGAGTCTTGCCGGTGATCAAGATTTGAATTCGCAGGCATCGATTGAACCTCCTAGTGAGGTCTCCATACCCGCTGAACCTTCTTTGGCTGCAGGCGATGAGGGGGACGGAGCTGAAGCTGTGCCGTTGTCTGCACCAGTCCCTGCCGCCCCAGTGCCTGCGCCTGCAAAACCTGCAAAAGCAGTTGTTGCTGTGCGAGGAGATGATCGACCCGGAGCAAAAGGCTCTGAGTCCAGATCAACTGCGGATTCACGCGGTCAAAGGGGTTTGGGTTCCGCAAGAGGCAAAGACTCCAGAGATTCTCGTGGCCCAAGAGACTCCAAGCCTACGGGTGCTTCGAGACCTGGTAATTTTGGTTCGGGTAGAGATTTTAGGGATTCGAGGGAAGCTCGTGAACCCCGTGGACCTCGCCTTGGTGACGCTGCATTTAGAGCGCAACGTCAGGCGCTAGAGGCTGCAGAGGCTGCGATGCGTAAATTAGCAGCCCAAGCCCATGGACAAACTCTGACCCATTTGATGAGTGCTTGGAAGGATAAAAATCCTGACCTCGTTCCTTCACTGAAGGAACTGGGTTCACGTATCAACGCCAATCAGCGAATGAACTGGATCAAGGCGGTTCAAACTGGATCAGACAAATCAAATCATGAGGCTTTGTTGCGATTAGAGATGGCTGCTAATGCACCTACGCCCGCCAGCGATTTACAAGCGCGTAGGAATCTGCAACTTCAATTACTCACAAAGAGAAACGATCCCGCTCCGGCGCAAACTTGGGCAGAGGATGCTGCAGGCGTTTTATCGGGACCCTTTGATGCAGAGGTCGCTAATAGACTGCAAACGGTTCTTAAAACGATGCTCAAGCATTGATGTTTTCTTAGAACGCAGAGCTAAGAATTTGTCCTGTCCATCATGCGGCGAGCACTAGGATAATTTGTGCCGCGATAACAGGCCGTCCTCTAAGCGAAGTACCTCTAGGCGAGGGGGTGAGCAAGAGGCATCCCAGTCACTCAAGACTATTCTGCGTTTATTTCCCGATAGTGCATACTCTCCTGGCCGGTGAGTGTGTCCGTGGATGAGGGTGTCGCTTTGAAAGGTGTCAAGCACAGAGTTTGCAAACTCTGAGTCCACATCGTGCAAACCCATGAAGCTTTCACTTTGAGAATTGCCTTTGTCTGCATCTGATTTTGATGCCTCAAAAGCACCTCGGTATTTAGCCTTCTCCTCCTCGCTTTTGATTCGCATGGACTTGGCAATCGCTAGTCTCTCCTGTAGGGGTTTCGCCAGAAACTGGGCTTGCCATCGTTCATCTCTAACCAGTTGTCTAAATTTTAAATATTCGATATCCGATAGGCACATTGCATCACCGTGGCTAAGTACAAAGTCATGCCCATGAGCACTCAATAGACAGGGGTCATCCAGTGCTTTCATCTTTGCGGTTGTGAGCGCTTTGTCCTTGAGTAAGAAGTCACGGTTTCCCGCCATAAAGTAAATTGACAAATGCGGGGCCTGCTCCTTTAGAACGGATATGCAACGATTTTCAAAATCGGCGTGTTCAGACTCTAAAAAATCATCCCCAGCCCATACCTCAAAAAAATCACCAAGAATAAACAATGAACCCGCAGGCGTGGAACGCATGTACCGTGACCACGCCTCAAAGGTAGCCATCTCACTGGGTTGAAGGTGAAGATCGGAGATGAAATCAATGCAACCTTGGCTCTTGATTTCAACCTTTTTCAGAAGTTCTTGCATGTGGTGATGTGTCGCCGGCTGATGGCTGGGCTCTAGTGTACGGAAGGCGCGTGTATGTTAGAGATAGCCAGCAACGCTCCCTTTAGCCTCAGGTTTAGGGGCACTTTACTTAAAGTATTAAAGAATCTCGGCGCTTTCGATCACGACGTTTTGCTTAGGTACATCATCATGGAAATTGCGCCTGGTCGTCTTAACGGTATTGATCTGATCAACGATGTCTTCACCGTCAACGACTTTCCCAAATACAGCGTAACCCCAACCACTGGGGGATTTACCTGTGTGGTTTAGAAAATCATTGTCTGTTGTATTGATAAAGAACTGAGCAGAGGCGGAGTGTGGATCACTTGTTCTTGCCATCGCAACCGTGTAGTGGTCATTTGTTAAGCCGTTATCGGCCTCGTTTTCAATGGGGTCTCCCGTTTCCTTCTCTTTCATCTCTGCATCAAACCCGCCCCCTTGGATCATAAAGTCTTCAATTACGCGGTGAAAAATAACTCCCTCATAGTGACCACTCTTCACATAGTTAAGGAAGTTGGCAACGGTGATGGGTGCGTTTTCTTGGTCTAATTCCAAGGTAATGGTGCCCATGTCTTGTATGTGAAGTGCGACTTTTGGATTGCTCATGATGATAATTATTAAAAATGAAAGAAGTTAAATTACTGAACGATGGTTGCTGATTGAATAATTACCATTGTTTTGGGGACATCGGTTGCAAAGGGACCGCCAGAGCCGGTTGGGAGGAGCTTGATTTTTTCAACCGTATCCATTCCTGATATGACTCTACCAAAAGCTGTATAACCATATAACTGCTGGGCTTGTTCGAGTTGCGCGCGTGCGATATTTTTGTAAATACGACCGTTAACCTCAATGGAGGGCACTGGATCTCCCGGGGGAATAATCACAGGGTCTAAATTGAGGTTGTCCTTGACGTTAATGAAGAACTGAGCTGTTGCGGATTGCGGGTCCCCGGTGCGGGCCATAGCAATCGTGCCAACTGTATTTCTTGGGCCGCCCTGTGAGAGCGCTTGGCGGCCCTCGTGCATTACGGGGGGGCGGGTTTTTCGTTCAGTAAACTTTGTGTCAAAACCACCACCTTGAATCATAAAGTCATTGATAACTCTGTGAAAGATTGTTCCCTCGTAGTGTTTTTCTTTAACGTATTGGAGAAAGTTGGCGACTGTTTTGGGAGCTTTATCTGGGTAGAGTTCAAGAAGAATTTCTCCTTGAGACGTTACAAATTTTACTTTCGGGTATTTGGTGTTAACTTGGCTCTTAAGCTCAGCGCTAGGATTTGTGATTGCGTTTTCAATTGCTGCAGAGTTTTGTGCACTGGATGCAAAGCATAAAAGCAAACCCGTTGCTAAAAGCAATTGAGGAATCAATCTTTGAATGGTGAATCTGCAAGGGATCATTTTCATAGTGGAAACCATAGACTCGTGAAGCCTTTATTTTTTTGGAGTTGTTGTGGGGGAATATGCGAGTGGATCAGACGCAATTGTCGGAGAGTTAAGTTTCTCAAGTTTTGCTTTGGCACCCCTATTATTTGGGTCGTTTTCAATAGCATTTTGGTAGTACTTAACAGCTTGCAGCACGTATAAATCAGCTAAATTCTCACTCGCTACGGCATAACCAGGGTTTGCTTTAAGCGCAAGTTCAAAGTAATGCATGGCCCGAGCACTATCGCCTTGCCCGGCATAGATGACGCCCAAATTATTATGCGGTTCTGCGAGCTCAGGGTAATTCTCACTCAGGCTGTTATAGATCTGCAGCGCCTCTTCTTTATCTGCGAGCAGGCTAGATTCATTCAGGATTTTTGCTTTCCAAAAAAGCATTTGTGGATCATTCGGGTTTGATTTTAAATAATTGATTACAAATGCCAAGGCTTCCTTTTTCTTACTCTCTTTAAGTAGTTGCGTTACCTGCATGTGAGGCGTTGGCACCAGTCGCACGAATTGACTTTGAGCAACGCAAACGTTAAGGGTAGAGCATAGGACGGTGGCGAGCGCGATCGCAATAATCCCGGCGCCCCTTTTAGGGGACAGAAAACACTGCGGAAATAGGATGTTTTTCAATTTCGTAGTACGTCGGCAAAGAAAGGCTGAGACAAAGTTGACGTCACGAATGTGTGTGTCGCAAAATGCTGATGATGGGTGGGGATTTGCAAACTATCTAAGGCCCCAGTCCCAACCTCCAAATTCTAACTGCAAATCAAAATTATTTGAGTTGCAAAATATCAGCAACCGCGCGCAAATCAAACGCATTTCCCATCGCCTGGTAACCGACACGGTTCGGATGCAGTTTCTCTCCTGGTCCGCCGGTAGTACTTTCGGGCACAAACTCAGACTTCATCTCCCCTGTGAGTGGATCAAGGGTTGCCTGGTCAAAGTCAACGACATTGACAAATAAACTTGAATTTTTAATAAAACTATTGAGGACTCGCCGTTTTGTGTCTTGTTCCAGGGAGCCGTGTGCTGCACTTGTGCTGTTTAAAGCGGAGCCAACAGTTGCTCCCACTACTTTGATTCCAGCTCGGTTCAAGCGTTGAACACCTTCAGTGAGTTTGCTTGTGACCAACTCTACGCTCGCATTTCCGTTTCTACTAAAGTCATTAATACCCTCCAGCCAAACGACTAGATTGACGCCCGACAGGGATATGACATCCCTGTCTAATCGCATCTCAGAGGAGGGCCCACCCGCAAAAGTTTTTTGGGGCGAGTACTCGCTTGGACCCGCAATTTGGTTTCCCCCAATGCCCGCGTTTAAAACTGCGACTTGGCGTCCGAATTGTCGATGCAACCTTCTGGATAGTACATCAGGCCAGCGGTCGTCGGTGTTCATCGTTGAGGCAGTGCCGTCCGTGATGGAGTCCCCAAAGTTGAGGATCACTTTAGTTGTTTTGGGCAGCATCATATCGACTGCATCTAAGAAAAACCATGAGGCGGTAGAGTAGGGAAATGATTGCTCGGACTCTTGGCCCGTTACTGCTCCTGAGTTTGGCGCACTAACGTATGAGGTGGTGAGGGCTTTTGCGTGCCAGGTCATAGGACCACTGGAGCCATCAATATGAAAACTGACCGCCATTTTGCGACCCTCAAGTAAACGGCTCCCGGTCCCACTGGCTCCTTTTGCAAATGGCAGCACCACGGGATCGCTCCATGCCCATTCACCTGGTTGGATGGTGATGGATTTGCTGTGATTAAAGGATACGGCTTGATTGGAGTGTTCAAATAGCGATGCACTGGTAAGTTGCAGTCCAACATAGATGTGATCAAAAGTTACAGGCTTGCTACCCAGTGCGTTGGAGAGTCGGATACGGGTGCTGTTACCCCAAAGGTCAGGTTTTACGATGAGACGAAATGATTGATCCTTTGCGCCTTGGACGGGATCGGGGAAGGCAAAGCTTTGGTTAGGCTGGGCAGAGGGATTGCCGATTGGATAGGGTCCCTGAACAGATGCAACCCAGGTGGTGACCCACTTGTTGTTAGTTGGGGGCACTGGGTTAGCAGCGTAAGCCCGATGGTCGATTGAAATAATGAATAAAACCAGGAATAAAACCTGTAACAAAGAACTGGAGAAATGCCTTGCAAGGGTTGGCGAATTTGCCTGATATATATTTAAATTTTGGTGTATCAACATAGAACTCCATCGTCAGAATGTGTCCCATGCTACCTTTAAGTTGTGAGGCGCAAAGCCCCCGTTTTCCCTAGAATGGGCGGAACTTGGTATCAATCTTTGTAGCGAGTGCTCTTATCTACGACCTCTACGGGTTTGGTATTAACCTTTTGGCAAATATTCTCCGAATTCAAAAGCCGCAGGGATTCACAGTCTTGGTCTGTGACGTAACTCATTGCATGGTCGCTGGGACTTTTGCCGGTGGCACCCCAAACGCCCAAGCTTGCCGAAGTCAGTGGGTAACTCAATGCGAGTGCACATCCGCTTAGAAAGAGCGGGGCCAAGAGAAGGGCCAAGAGAAGGGCCGTTAGTGGGGAGTAGAGCTTCAAGGCTTGAGGGGTTTCAAAATTCACAAGATGATAACCTTTTTAATGCTTAAGCGGAAGTCTTGCATTTCACACGCCTCCTTGGGCTGCATCCCCAGCGCTGTTCACGGTTTGCTTGATTCGGTTGATCCGATTCGCATCTTGCATCTTATTAGTACTAAAGAATTGATCGCGTGCATTCAAGTGCTGGAGTGCGAATAATATATTCATAGGCTTAGGATATATAGTTACACAACTGTATAAATATTGCTAAACTCTTTCCCTTCGAGTGCCTTACGACAGATCAGAAAATTGTTTATTCGATCATTTTTACTTACATCCATATATTGCCCCGCTGTCGGCGCAATATGCTTTACGAGACATTAGTTAATTCATGGGACTACGCATATACAACACGCTCAAGCGTGGGGTGGAAGAATTTACACCTTTAAGTGAGGGGCATGTACAAATGTATGTTTGTGGGATGACAGTTTACGACTACTGTCATTTAGGGCATGCTAGGTCAATGATTGCTTTTGACGTTGTTCAGCGTTGGCTAAAAGCCAGTGGCTACAAAGTTACTTATGTGCGCAACATCACTGACATTGATGACAAAATCATTCGCCGTGCAGTGGAGAATAAAGAGAGCATCCGAGAGCTCACCAACAGAATGATAGTTGCTCTTCACGAGGACTCTGATGCCCTGGGTATTGAGGCTCCAAGCGCTGAGCCTAGAGCAACGGACTATATCCCGCAAATGCTCTCTATGATCGATACGCTTAAAGAAAATGGACTCGCTTATCAAACCCCGTCAGGTGATGTGAATTTTGCTGTCAGAAAGTTCAAAGGCTACGGAAAGTTGTCTGGCAAGTCGTTGGACGAATTGCATGCAGGCGAAAGAGTAGCGGTTTTGGACGGTAAAGAAGATCCACTTGATTTTGTGCTTTGGAAAAGCGCAAAAACAGATGAACCTGAGGAGGTTAAATGGGCGAGTCATTACGGCGCTGGACGCCCGGGCTGGCATATCGAGTGTTCTGCAATGAGTTTGGCTGAACTAGGGATGCCCATAGATATTCACGGAGGAGGTGCGGACTTGCAGTTTCCTCACCACGAGAACGAGATCGCTCAAAGTGAGGGAGCAAGTCCGAATTATCACAATCATATTGGGTCTGATGGATCCGATGATCAAAACCAGTTCGCTAAATTTTGGATGCACAACGGGTTCATCAACGTTGATAACGAGAAGATGTCAAAGAGTTTGGGCAACTTCTTCACCATCAGAGATGTGTTGAAAGTTTACGATCCAGAGACCGTTCGCTTCTTTGTGGTTCGCTCCCATTACCGCTCACCCTTGAATTACAGTAATGTGCATTTGGATGATGCCAAAGGGGCTTTAAAGCGGCTATATACGGCCCTATCATTAGTGCCTGCGCATTCTAGACCTATTCAGGATTTGACCACTCCGCCCAATGTCGCCATCGATTGGCTTAATCCTTTTGCGGCTCGGTTTAAGAGTGCTATGGACGAAGATTTTGCAACCCCTGAGGCTGTCTCCGTTTTGTTCGAACTGGCCGGTGAAGTCAACCGAACTCAGTCACCCGAATTGGCCCGATTGCTTAAAAATCTCGGCGCCGTCTTGGGCCTGTTGCAACGCTCTCCAAATGAGTTCTTGCAAAGTGATGCAGGATCCAAAGAGGGCGACCTGAGTGCAGAGAAAATACAAGCGTTAATCGATGCTAGAGCACTTGCAAAGAAGAACAAAGATTTTGCTGCAGCCGACAAAATCAGGGCCGACTTAGCCGCTCAAAACATTATTCTTAAAGACTCACCCCAGGGTACTCAGTGGGAAAGAGGCTAATGATGAGCCTTAAACCAAAGTCAGACGAGATAAAGATCGTCACCCCCGATTACTGGGAGGAGGCGTGCAAACATTTGGCTAAAAAAGACCGTGTCATGCGTCGCCTTATCCCTCAGTACGGCGAAGCCTGCCTGCAGTCAAGGGGGGACGCGTTTGTGACTTTAGCCCGAAGTATTGTGGGTCAGCAGATCTCGGTCAAGGCCGCGCAAACGGTTTGGGAGCGGTTTATGTTGCTGACCAAAAAGCTCACACCCGCAGGTGTGCTCAAAATGAATGTTGACCATATGCGTGCAGCCGGTCTATCAGCTCGTAAGGTGGAGTATCTGGTTGATTTGGCCCTACACTTTGACAACGACGGAGTCCGCGTCAAAGAGTGGAGCACGATGCAGGACGAGGAAATCATTGCTGAGTTAGTTGCGATCAGGGGGATTGGGCGCTGGACTGCAGAGATGTTGTTGATCTTTCATCTGATGAGGCCCAACGTTTTGCCTCTCGATGATGTGGGCCTCATTAACGGTATCAGCCACAATTACTTCTCTGGTGAATCCGTCAGTAGAAGCGAGGCACGGGAGGTCGCTGCGCCTTGGGCCCCGTTTTGTAGCGTTGCGACTTGGTACATTTGGCGCTCATTGGATCCTGTGCCAGTTGAATATTGAACTCAGGGGCGCATATTAATAATTAATTACTAGTTCAAGGTATTGCTACTGTAGCCCTTTAGGCGATAATTGGAGCTATCTGATGGGCCTCTTCAAGCCCATTTCTACAGGAGTTCTGTTTGAGTAAAAAGACATTTCTAGATTTCGAGACACCCATCGCCGAGTTAGAGGGCAAGATCGAGGAACTGAGATATGTACAAAGCGAATCTGCTGTAGATATCTCCCACGAAATAGAGCAGTTATCCAAGAAAAGCCAACAGCTCACTAAAGATATCTATAGCGATTTGACCCCGTGGCAGATCACCAAAATAGCCCGCCACCCGGAGCGTCCCTACACGCTTGACTATGTTCGTGAGATCTTTACGGATTTCAAGGAAATGCACGGGGACCGACACTTCTCGGATGATTTAAGCATCGTAGGCGGTTTAGCCCGTTTTAACGGCTCGCCTTGTATGGTCCTGGGTCATCAAAAGGGTCGCGATACTAAGGAGCGTGCCGCTAGGAACTTTGGTATGACCAGGCCTGAGGGCTACCGCAAGGCGCTGCGTTTGATGAAAACGGCTGAAAAATTCAAATTACCAGTCTTCACTTTTGTTGATACGCCGGGAGCCTATCCCGGTATCGACGCTGAGGAGCGTGGTCAAAGCGAGGCGATCGGGCGTAATATTTTCGAGATGGCTCAACTCCAAGTGCCCATCATCACTACGATCATTGGCGAGGGAGGCTCTGGAGGCGCGCTTGCGATCAGCGTTGGCGATCAGGTGCTCATGCTTCAATTCTCTATTTATTCTGTGATCAGTCCAGAGGGCTGTGCATCTATTTTGTGGAAGACCGCGGACCGAGCTAGTGACGCAGCCGAAGCGCTTGGCATCACTGCGCACAGACTCAAAGCGCTGGGTTTGATTGACAAAATTGTCAACGAACCTGTGGGGGGTGCCCACCGCGATGTCAAACAAATCTGTGCTCAGCTCAAGCGCGGTTTGAATGATTCACTTCGTCAAGTCAGTGATTTAAAGCTTAAAGAGTTGCTTGATCGTCGCTATGATCGACTTCAAAGCTACGGACGTTATAGTGATATCAAAGCTGAGGCGGGGATTTAAGGTTTGTGAGAGTTAATGGCTTTGCATTAAGAACTCACAAAAACAGGACTCGTTCAAACCGAGTCTAGCTGTATGAAAAGTAAAAAAGCCTCGCTTGACCAGATCAACTTGGCAGGTTCGACCCATGCAACTCAAGTGACGGACTTGGTCCAAATCATGAGGTCCTCGCACGTTAATCCTTCAGTCCCGACTGCGGTGGCTTTTAGCGGAGGTGCTGATTCGACAGCCTTACTCATAGCCTGCGCAGAATACTGGAGGCTTTACTCTGAAGCCACGGGTGCTTTTATCCCCCTTAGAGCTGTCCACATACACCACGGACTTCAAGCCGCAGCCGACTCCTTTGCTGAGCACTGCACCCGCGTTTGCGATCGACTCAAAGTACCGTTACATATTGAATATATCAAGGCCTCTCACCGCTTAGGCGAGAGCCCCGAGGAGGCTGCCCGTTTAGCCCGTTACAAAGCGTTTGCATCCGTGCTATCGAAAGAGTGGGGCGGTGAGGTGGGCACCGTCCTCTTGGGGCAGCACGCTGACGATCAGGTCGAAACCTTGCTGCTGGCCTTGTCTAGGGGGGCTGGTTTACCGGGCTTATCGAGCATGGCACCTAGTTTTGAGCGATTGGGCGTTCAGTATGGCAGGCCTTTTTTGGATCTTAGCTCTCAAGTAATTAAGGCTTGGCTGCGAGAGCGGGGACAAGATTGGATTGAAGATCCGACCAACCAAGATACCCAGTTCACGCGCAATAAAATCCGGGCCGATGTTGTTCCCTCCATTTACAAAGCGTTTCCAGCATTTCGACAAACGGCTGCGCGCAGCGCCAGGCATGCGGCCCAGGCACAGCTCCTCCTCAATGAGTTGGCACAAGAGGACTTAAACCGAGTCGGTAATCCGCCCCAAATCAAGTTACTTCAATCTCTCAGTGAGCACCGTTGTGCCAACGTGCTAAGGTTTTGGTTCGCTAGTTTAGGCGTTACCTCCTCTAATCGGCAACTACAGGAACTTATCTCCCAAATTGGTCGATGCAAGACCAGGGGGCACAAAATTGAATTAAAAGTTGGACTTGGTTTCGTAACCCGCACGGGAGAAGTATTGGCCTGGTCTGAATTGTTACAATAGACGGTTTGTCCTTGAGACAGTTGTTACAACAAAATTCAAATGGCACTAATAGTTCATAAGTACGGTGGAACCTCGATGGGGTCACCTGAGCGCATTAAAAATGTGGCAAAGCGAGTGGCCAAGTGGGCCCGTGCAGGGCATCAAATGGTCGTTGTCCCATCCGCCATGAGCGGTGAGACGAATCGTTTGCTGGGCCTGGCAAAAGAATTGGCGCCTGCCAAGGAAACGCGCTCTTACATGCGTGAGTTGGATATGCTGGCGTCGACTGGCGAGCAAGCTTCCTCGGCTCTTTTGGCCATCGCTCTCCAAAGCGAGGGCATGGACTCCGTCAGCTACGCCGGTTGGCAGGTTCCTATCAGAACAGACAGCGCCTATACCAAAGCCCGCATCGAATCGATTGATGACGTGAGAGTCAGAGGTGATTTACAAGCTGGACGGGTCGTGATCATCACTGGATTCCAAGGCGTAGATGAAAACCAAAACATCACTACTCTTGGAAGAGGGGGCTCAGATACCTCCGCTGTAGCTGTCGCAGCCGCTATGAAGGCCGATGAATGTTTGATTTACACCGATGTGGACGGGGTCTACACCACTGATCCAAGGGTTGTGCCAGAAGCAAGGCGCCTTAAGACTGTTTCCTTTGAGGAAATGCTGGAGATGGCGTCCTTGGGTAGTAAGGTCCTTCAAATCAGATCGGTTGAATTTGCAGGTAAATACAAAGTCCCCCTTAGGGTGCTATCAAGCTTTACGCCCTGGGATATAAACATTCAAGAAGAGGCCAAATCTGGCACCTTAATTACTTTTGAGGAAGATACACAAATGGAACAAGCTGTTGTCTCAGGTATCGCATTTAATCGCGACGAAGCCAAAATATCGATTATCGGGGTGCCCGATAAGCCTGGTATTGCCTACCAAATCCTAGGGTCCGTTGCAGAGGGCAATATTGAGGTCGATATGATCATTCAAAATATTGGCAAGGACGGACGTACCGACTTTAGCTTCACGGTTCATAGGAATGATTTTGCCAGAGCCATGGATCTACTCAAAGCGAAGGTCTTGCCCACCCTAGGGTCCACTGAGGCTTTAGGGGACACGAAGATTTGCAAAGTATCCATTGTGGGTATTGGTATGCGTTCGCATGTTGGTATTGCCAGCAAAATGTTTAGAACTTTAAGTGAAGAAGGTATCAATATTCAGATGATTTCTACCAGCGAGATCAAAACATCTGTTGTAATTGATGAAAAATACATGGAATTAGCGGTCCGAGCTTTGCATAAGGCCTTTGACTTGGACCAAGTTCAGGCATAATCAATACACTAGGAAACGTGACCGAGAGGCCGAAGGTGCTCCCCTGCTAAGGGAGTATGGGGTGATGAGCTCCATCGAGGGTTCGAATCCCTCCGTTTCCGCCAAATAAAGAGCCCTAAGTGATTGATTCACTTAGGGTTTTCTTCTTTGTGGGATTGCTCAGGCTACACTCTGGGCTACACTATTTTTTTAGATGTAGCCAGTCTCACCAAGTCTTTTCTGGACAAAAAACCTAAAAAGGCGCCATTCGCTCACTCTGCTAGTGGATGCCTCAACTCTCACAAGAAAACGTCTTACAGCGGCTGATCGCTGAAGGTAGCCGAATTAGTTCAGCTTATCTAACGTCTTTTGGATTGAAGTTCGGGTTGTAAATGATTCCGAATCTGTTTCCGAAGGGATCTTTGACTGCGGCAACTTTGATACCCTCACCGACATCAGTCACAGGCTCCAGAGCTTCTGCGCCAAGATCAAGCAATTTTTGAAAAGCACTTTCTATATCTGATACGCCCCAGAGTGGTTGCGCTCCATCAGTTGATGATTGCCCCTGTGGCAGAAGTCCAAGTTCAAAGCCTCCCACCAGAAAGCCAACATAAAAGGGCTGATCAAAGTAAGGCTTGATTTCTAAGACTTGGGAGTACCAATCTTTGGCTTTACTCAGATCATTTACGGGATAAATGGCAGTTCTAAGTCCGAGAATCATCGGGTCCTCCTTTATTTGTCTTGCTACAAGCGTTTATCTTTGCGTCAGGATTGTAAGGGGTCGCTTTAATGGAGCCACCCAGGATCGCCGCTAATGGATCCACTTTAGCCCCTTAATTCTGTCTGTTTCGGCACCTGTATTTTGGTCCTGTGTAAATGACTAATTTTTACTTTTTACTGCTTGAGTCCCTGGGCCGTCTGTAGCTTTCCCCATCCAGTACTAATTGATAGGCACCGTGTAGCATTCGGTCAATGGTTGCGGCTCCCAACAGTTTGTTATCTGCAAACGCTTGGTGCCACTCTTCAAATGCCAAGTTACTGGTCACAATCCATTCACCTTTCTCATACCTATCCGCAATAATTTCATGGATGTCCTCATCCTGGGGGGACTTGATAGGCTTTAGCCCAAAGTCATCCAGGATTGGCTCAAGGTCTGACACGGCTTCATAATTTTCCTATGGGTTCGTGTTTCATGCTACAAGTAGCAAGTTAGGGAAGCACTCAGTGCGTTGGGCTATTCGGGCCATTAAGCCCTCCGCGCCAAACGCACTGTAATCTCCCCCAAAACCGTGGTCCTGTAACAGGATAGCAAATGGAGCGTTTTTACCGTCTTGACAAAACAAAGCGTCAAATGTGGCGTGCCCATCTGCCCCAAGAAATAACAAAGCTATCCGGCAACGCTGTTTTTGTTCCACCTTGCTTGTGTTGATCCGCGGGAAGAAAGTATCTACAATGTAGATACGTTTAAGGAGAATTTCTATGGAAGCTGTTATCCGTAAATGGGGCAACAGTCCCGCACTGCGTTTGCCCAGCGCGGCATTGAAGGCCGCTGGTTTGGCTCTCGAGCAAAAAGTGGAGCTGGTCGTTTCACGTGGGCGCATTGTGATCCAGCCCTCAGAAAATGTGACTTACAGCTTAGATAGCCTGCTTGCGGGCATCACGTCGGGTAACGCGCACAGCGAATTCAGCTTTGGCAAGCCGGTTGGCAAAGAGGCTTTGTAATGGCCACACGCGGCTATGTTCCCGATGCCAGTGAAGTAGTCTGGTTGGAGTTTGATCCCCAAGCCGGGCATGAGCAACCTGGTCATCGCCCTGCGTTGGTGATCAGTCCGGCCAGTTACAACGGTAAAACGGGCCTGATGGTTTGCTGTCCCATGACTACCAAAGTCAAAGGTCACCCGTTTGAAGTGGTGACCCAAGTCGACGGTGTTGACTGCGCCGTGTTGTCAGATCAAGTCAAGTCCTTGGATTGGAAAGTGCGTAAGGCGAAGAAAAAGGCAGTCGTACCGGCG
>CAIKNE010000061.1 GCA_903828695.1 uncultured Burkholderiales bacterium
ACTCTGCACACAATGCGCTCAAAGACGAGGAATAAGCGAAAAAGATCTGATTGCAGGCATCATCATTAAAGGATCAGCATCATTTGTTGCAGAGATTATGGAAGATGGCGTGCAAGTAGTTGTGTATTAAAGAGGACTACTTCACCTTGAATAGAACTTTAAACGTTTGCTGAGAAGCTGTGCATTTAAGTGCTTCACCGCAAGAAGTTCTTCCTGCTTCAAATGAAGCACTTCCTATCTTTGTTGCAACAAAGGTCCATGTAATACTTCCACACCCAGTTCCAGCAAATTGACATCCTGGTGGGGCCTTTGGTCCGGGCATAATGGGGACACTTATAGGTGCGCCTACTGCTTTTAAATTGATAACTTTCTTAGAAGACCAATAAGTAGAGTGCAAAGTAATCTGCACTTTTGAACCCTGAGAAACGCTCACCGTCTTTAAATTACTTGATTCAGAAATCTTTATCAGCGGTGACGCATAGGCGCTGAATGGAAAAGTGAAAAGCATAGAAGCAGCAAGTAATGAACCGACCAGGGTCTTGCTATAAGTTTTCATGAGCTACTTAATTTTAATTGCGCAAGATCCAGACCAAGATTGTTGCGTGCTTGTGTTAGAAGAATTTGAGGTGAGTGTAAAGTTTTGCTGAATGAGGTAATCGGTTCCGCCAATTTTCATGTTGGCAAAGCCGCCGCCACTTGAGTAGGTAGTCCCCCAAGTCCAAGCACACTTATCACCATTCTCTTTGCCATTTGCTGAGTACCAAGCGTTGAGCTGAGGATCTGTTACTGTCTCTTCAAGTTCGTGGGCTAATACCGAGAGCATTGAATCTGCCCCGGCTAAGTTAGGCCCAGTGCTTTGTGCTAAACATCCGCTAGTAGTTGCAGGATCGCCCACGAAGGAATACTTAGCGTTACTGGCTGAGTTATATGAATGCCAACCGCAGAATTGAGTTCCAAAACCAGAAACCTTTATTTCTGAACTTGTTAATACGAGGTAAATACCATCTTTATCTGCAGTACCAGCAGGAAAAAATGTATTTTTAGCAATGTTGTAAATGCTGCTTTGAGACAGTGTAGATCCGTACTTACTTGTATTTGCAGGGAGCACTACCTGCTGTTGAAATACAGGATTTGAAACAGGATTTTTTGTTGTTGGTGCTAATTTAGCAGCCTGATAATAAGCATTGTTTATGCCCCAGTATCCAGAACTGACCATGCCGCTTAAGAAATTATTAGTAAACGTCTGATAGGCCTTAGGTCCAAGGGGTGCTGTCAGATTTGTATTCCAAGATCCATACCAAACTTCATAAATTTTTTGGGCACTTGCCATGACAGGTGCGCCAAGGTTGTAATTAATTGCTGTGGAGTCAGCAGTACCCACATACAAAGCAGCTTTGCCAGGTTGGACTAGCGCTCCGCCGTCTTGGCGAGAGGGTTGGATGATGACTGGTTCCATACCTGACTCAAGTGTGAGCTCGCGGTTATTAGAAAAGTTTGGTTGGTCATTTTTAAAAGAATTGTTCTGCTGTGAGTCAGCGCGGTCATTATTTTGACTTTGACCTTGACTTTGACCTTGTCTCTGGTCGTCAGCTATTGCTTGATTCGGAATTGAAAGAGAAAGAATAAGCATTGGGACGCTAAGCAGGACCCCCACGCGAGTAAAAGAAAATGTTCTCATGGCCCAATAATAGGGCATAGGAAAGTGACTGAGTAATAACCGATTGAGCGAAAATCACGCCTGCCCGTTATTGCCTACCCTTAGGGGATGG